>CAYMDX010000007.1:32048-35459 GCA_964389125.1 uncultured Bacteroidales bacterium | reverse complement strand
CCTTTTTGGGGATAAAGCCCAAATATTTTTGCCGGTCCTGTGGCTACAAGGTCCACAAATTGTTGATCACTGATATGGCCGCTTTTGACGCCATGGGTATACAGCAATGCGAGACGGTGTTCCACACCACCGGCACCGTTGGGAATCTTCCGGAAATCATCCCGGCCGGCTTGTTTCTGTTGCATGAAGAATGGGCAGTGATCGGTAGCTACTGTTTGAAGCACGCCTTCTGCCAATGCCTCCCACAATGCTGCCCTGTTGGTGCTGCTTCGTAGAGGCGGGCTAAGCACATAGGGTGCGGATTTGTCAAAAGCCTGGTTATATACTATTTCATCGAGCAGCAGGTGTTGCGGACAAACCTCTGCCATGACCGTTTGGCCATTCTGCCTTGCTTTTCGGATGTGGGAAATGGATGAAGCAGCTGATGTGTGTACAATATATATGGGACAGCCTGTTTTGCCGGCCAGGGATATGGCCTTTTTCACGGCGCTACTTTCTGTTTCTGCCGGCCTCGACAATGGATGGAAGGCAGGTGACAGTCCCCCGTCGCTGGCGAATGCATCGCGCAAAGCATCCACTTCATCTCCCGTCTCACAATGCAGGGTGACCAGTCCGTTGTTTGCAGCTACCGAACGCATTACCCCTTCCAGGGTCGCATCATCAACACCAATAGCGTCTTTATAAGCCATGTAAAGCTTAAATGAGGGTATACCATCCTGGATACAGCTTTGTATCTCATCCGGAATGCTATCACGCCATTCTACCGGGCTGACATGAAAGGAAAAATCGGTCAGACAGTCACGCGCTTCATCCAGCCTGTTTGTTATCGCCTCTTGCAGTGACATGCCCTTTTGCGGCGTCACAAAATCTATAATGGTAGTAGTACCGCCCATCAATGCAGCCCTGCTGCCTGTATAGAAATTATCTGAAGAATAGCCTGCATTCGTTGGCAGGCTCATGTGTACATGGGGGTCAATCCCGCCAGGAAAAGCTAACATGTTGGAGGCATCCACCTCTTTTACCAGGGTGTCGGCCGGAATTTCAAGGTTTTTTGCTATCCGGTCAATGTGGCGCCCGTTAATCAATATGTCTGCAACTTTTGTGTCTGTTGCATTCACAATGGTCGCATTTTTTATGAGTAGCTGCATCTGTTTGTGGGAATATATAAACGTGTCTTAAAATGTATATCAGAGAAAGCTTGGTGTCATCTGTATCATGACAAATCCCCAGTGGGCGAATTCGTCCTCACTGCCTCCTTTGATGGCCGCCATCGACGCCGAACCAAACATGACCGCATACCCGGCTAAAATGTTTGTAAAGTCATTGATTTGGTAATTCAGCACCAGGTCGACTTCTGTGCCCAGGTATTTGTCCACAGCGATATCTGGATTCTCCGGATCGGGAAAGTTGTTTTCCAGGAAAAACAGATGAATATCTGCGGAAACGCTTGTTTGTGCATTTACCTGTATGGTGTTTCTCAGGTATGGATTGATAAGTCCGGCAAAACCTGTATGATCAGGGAAGTTGGTAAAATAGTCCATGTAGCCGTTGCGGCCGTGTCCGACACCAAAGAGGTCGTCAAAGGCGTTAAAGGAGTCGCCGGTATCCAGCCAGTCAATACCTGAGAACAGTTCCATACCGATTGTGGTGCTTAGGTTATCAGCCGGATTGGTGGAGGCTTCAACCATCAAATAGTAAGCACTGATATCTCCCCCTGACGGTGTTTTTCCATGCTGATAGGCCGGGTTAACCCGTACCTGAAAGCGCCCGGGGTCTATCGTAAAGAAAGAAGACCAGGTAGCCCTGAGGTTGAACGTTTCGGGATCATCAGGGTGCTCGTAGCCGTCGGCTATCCCCAGCAGGGACATTTCAACGGTAGGCGTCAGGTCTCTGTTATACCACAGGTAGTTTAATGTTTTATAATTCTCAAGGTTATAATAGGTATTGAACAACCTGTTTGCACTCTGGTTAAATGCAGCCCCAAAGTGAACCTCCCCCCCACGTTCGCTATTGTACTTAGCCACCAGGGCATCGTGCGTGCGGCCGGTAAGCGACCAGTTGTTGGCAGCCATCAGGCGTTGGTTGTCGTATGTAAGTTCCTGGCGCCCTGCCTGGATACTGAAGTTGTCAAGTAAAGCGATGGACAGCCAGGCTTCGTAAAGCGTAAAAGATGGCTCATAGCCCCGTTGTGTTTCCTGGCCCCACAAACGTGCATCCTGTAGAGTTACGCGTGTGCGGATGTTATCCTCGTAGGTATACGACAACGAGAGACGGGTGCGCTGGTTGATCTGAGCGGCCGGGCTTGCATCTTCAGCAGGTAACTGACGGTAGCCATTCCGGAACTCTGCACGCGGACGGAGCTCTCCATCCAAAGAAACCTGGGCTGTTACAGAAGTAAAAAGCCCAAGTATGAACAGAAATGTAATTGCTTTTCGCATATCGTTGTGTTTTTATCTTTAATAAACAAAAATAAAGAAAGTATTACTGATTATTGAACCCAACGCCGTCTATTTCCCTGAAGTCAAAGTAATTTTTGATTTTGTTCACGACTTGGAAATCAAAAAGTGTTTACATATCCCGGGATGGGATGGTCTTTTTTCTGCATTTTACAATCACTCATTGGCAATTTTTGACAAAATTTAGGGACAGTGCAAGGGTTTAACTTTTGCATATTCTCTTGCCATTAGCTGAAGCAGATGGCAAAGGATATATCAGGCTGCACTGTATCTGTTACCGTTAGCTCCAGCCAACGGACAGTAACCCCCTCTAAACTTAGGGGGTTTTAGCCCTATAAAACTAATCTTTGATCATTCTCCAGCCATATTTTTCCTAAATACCTCTATTTCTTCAGAAAAAGGAATATTTTTATGCCTGCTTTCCTGATTATGAATATACCTTCTAACATTTTTTATATGGCTTTCACTCACACCAACAGCCCAATAATCATCCTGCCAGCTAAATGTTTCATTAATCATCTTGTGTTTATTAATCCAGAATGATGATTCGCCCTTGATCAACATGGCAACGGAGCCAATTGTCTGTGTGGCTCCCAATGAAACCAGGCAATGCAGATGATCATGATAGCCATTTACACAATCCAGCCAGATGTTTTTTTCTCTAGCATTCTCCTTTATATGCTTACAAACATTGAATCTGATGGTTTTTGAAGATAAATAGGGGGCTCTGTATTTTGTGCAAAACACAAGGTGAACATATATTCTCACATAGCTCATTTTAATTACGTTAAAAAAATATTAGTAGATAAAATATTGTAACAAAGATAAAAATAATATTGATATGGGGCTAAAGCCCCTTGGAAAGTAGTACATCTTTTTGCCATCAGCTGAAGCAGACGGCAAAAGATATCTCAGGCTGCCCTGGGTTTATTACCGTTGGCTTCGCACCTTTTGC
>CAYMDX010000007.1:0-31948 GCA_964389125.1 uncultured Bacteroidales bacterium | reverse complement strand
ATCAGCTGAAGCTATGCCCTGTATCTATTACCGTTGGCTTTAGCCAACGGAAAGCAAAACGCCTCCTAACCCTCGAGGGCTTTAGCCCAATAAAAAAGTAATTTACGGAAGTGGTAGGTAAAAACAGAAGTTTACGGAAGCGGTAGTTGAGTACATCCTATACCCTGAGCGTTCAGTTTATGCATGGTGGTTTGATAGCTTTTTGTATAACCAAGAAGATAGCCTCCGCCACCGGCACCACATAGTTTTAAAAAGTACTTGCCTGTGTTGAGACCTTCCTCCCAGGTACGCTGAAATCGCTCAGGGATCATTTCCTGAAAATGGGTAAACTGCTGTGCCGATAGCCTGCCGGTTTTTTCGTTCAGGGTCGGGTCACCGGTCAGGAGCGCTTCAATACAGGCATCATTCGATAGAATATATTCTTCATGAAACCAACGCCGAAACCACGGTTGTTTCATTTTCTCCTGAAAGATGCGGATTAACGCGGATGTCTTACGGGGAATCCTGGTGTTGATCAGGAAGAAGCCAGCTTCCCCTGACAATGCCGATTTATCAGGTGTAGCTGTGGATAATTGCTCGTCTTTGATCAGCAATGGTGTTTGCAGATAGCAGCTCAAGGGATCAATCCCGGAACTTTGGCCGTGGAAAAAAGCTTCCATTTCAGAAAAAATGGATGTAAACCATGCAAGATGATCCGGTTTTGTGACATCCCCGGGGAGATATTCCCTGCGGGCATAATGAAAAAACAAAGCTGCGACAAGTGCCCCCGAACTACCGATTCCGTAGCCCGAGGGAATCGCTGAAGACAGGTAAAGTCCCTGTTCCAGGTCATTCTTCAGGTGAGGCAGATCCATGACCTGATGAATCTTATTTGTAGGCGGTTGATTATGTAGATGCGCATAGAAGGATTTTAATTGCTTATTCGATGCCCTGGCAGTCATATGGGACTTGTTATCCATCACCGGCGGATCAAGGAACAGCTGTGCCCTATAACGGGTAAAAGGAATGGTAAGGGCAGCGGAACCGTACATCAGGCTGTATTCCCCAAACAGCAATATTTTTGCATAAAATAGTTTCTCCTTCAGACCCATAGGATTATCCGGTTTTGGTGAATACTATACTGCATAAGGCTGTCACTTATGTTGTCATTTTTCGGGTTTCCCGAATGCGTTCTTGTGCGGTCTAAAATACTTTCTTGCGAACGCCCTGCAAGCCATGCTCAAATCATACAAGGACCATTACCCAGGGCGTCATCGATCCATCGTCCGTCCTGACAATAACCAGCCAGTTCGTTTTGTATAAGCGTGGTTACTGCTTCCGTTTCTCTTTCAGGATAGATAAGATGTATATTCGGTCCTGCATCCATCGTAAAATATATCTGCTTCTGATTATCTCTCCTGAACGCCCGGATTTTATTGAGGATGTTAATGGTATGGGGATGCATCAGGATGTATCCGGGGTTTGATGACAGCATCAGGCCATGCAGGCTTAAAGCTTCATTTTCAATGATTTCACCAAAGGTTTGAATGTCGCCATTACGAAGTGTTGTGAGCAGTTTGATAAGGTTCATTTCCGCCTGCTTTATCCGGGCAAGCCTGTATGGGTGTTGGTCCATGAGAGTGTGACCTGCCGAGCTGGATACTTTTTTGGTGCTGTTGTCTACGATGAGAACAGAATCCCGGATGGAGGAAAACGCCTTATGGATGAACTGATCGTCCAGCCTGATGGCATATTCATCGGAAGATCCATGAACCTCTGTTGTTTCTCCCCAAAGCGTGAATCCGTTATAGACCGACCGGCAGGCGCTACCGCTACCAAGTCTGGCCATCTCAGAAGCTTTTCTGAAAAAGGTTTCGTCATCAATCGGCTCTTCCCGGATGATGGCATCTATCTGACAGATACAAAGCGCCAGGGCGCTGAAAGCGGCAGCCGAGGAAGCAATACCAGCCGAATGCGGAAAGGTGCTTTCGCTGGTGATGTTTAGTCGGGTATGTGCCAGAAACGGAAAAAACCCGGCCAGACTGCGCAGATAATCAGCTATCCTGTCGGCAAATGCCGGATTCTCATTTCCATTTAATGTGAAAGTGTTTAAGCTGAATTGATCGGCCGGGTCTATAGAGTAGTCCATCCTTATCCTCACCACGCTTTCTTTCAAAACAAAACTGAGGGATGGATTCATGGGTAACTGAACCGGATGTTTGCCCCAGTATTTTACCAGTGCAATGTTCGCCGGGCTCTGCCAGCCCACCTGCCCGGATGTCTTGGGAATCATATGCTTCTCTCTTTTTTGATCAGGCATCCTTTGTTGTATTTGTATGAGAAATCTGCATATCCTGAAAGGGAATCGCAATGCCATACCCCATTGTCGAAAAATACCGGATAATATCGTCTGTTGGCAAGTCAGCAGCGGCCATCAGGAAGTCCCCTCCCCAGGCACCCAGCGATTTAACAGCTCCCGGGAAGTTAGGAAACAGTTCTTCCCGGACGGGCTGTTGCTGAAGGACTTCGGAAATGATTGCTTCATGTCTTCGCATAAGCTCCATGAAATCATCCAGGCTGCCGGATGCTGCCATTTGTTGTGATATGCCGGATATCTCCCTGACGGAGTCCGCTGAGGAATTCCCACTGTCGAAACGGGCTACGCTGTCGGCACTGTTTTGCTTCCTTCCCCGGTAGACGAAAACAATCTGTCCACGGAAAGAAGGATTGAAAGAAACGGGCTCTATACCAGGGTAACGATATCTTCCCTGATGATGATATAAGATGGGGATATTAATGCCGGCACAGGCGACATCGTATCCGGAACCCGCAGATACCCGGAAAAAAAGGTCGAAAGGATTTATATCCGCCCAGCTGGCTATGTTGGCTATCAAAGAAGAGCTGCTGCCAAGGCCCCAGCGAAGATCGAAATCAATATCCGCTTCCGCATTAATATGATGTCTGTCGGATAAGAAAGCCGGGTTCAGACTTTTAGCCTCCCGCAATACACCTTGCAGGAACTGTAGTGCTGATGACTGTTCTTCTGATAGTTGCTTATCTGTATGAGGCAGCAGCTCCTCCCCCTGAAAAACGATATCAAGCCAGGGCTGACCTTTGACCCGGGTTTTCCAGGTGAGTTTTTGGGCATCGCTGTTAAGGGGTTCAATACGTAATGTTTGTCCGTAACAAACAGGCATGGCCAGGGCTTTTGCACCGGCCAGCACCAGATACTCGCCGCTGATCATCAATTTGCCATGCGAGGCATATTGTTGTTTCTTGTCAGACCTGTTTTGGATCATTCTGTATATGTTGACAGCGTGTAGACTCCCTGTTTGCTTCCGTTATATGATGTAGAAATATAATATGATGGTTATATACGACCCCGCAGATTTTCCAGAAAACCGGCAACTGCCTGGTAAGATACTTTTTTATCCTGAAAATGCACCTTGATCTGTTCTGTTTCTTCCGGTGAAGCCTGGAGTTGTTTGATGATATTGGACAGATGCATACGCATGTGGCCTGCCTGTATGCCAGTGGTGGTAAGCGAACGGACGGCTGCGAAGTTGTTTGCAAGTCCTGCTGCTGCCGCAATCATCATAAGCTCTTCAGCAGAAGGGTTATCCAGCAACTCCAGAGATTTGGCTGCCAGGGGATGGAGTCGGGTGAGCCCGCCAACGGTCCCGAGTGCAATGGGCATGGTCAGTGAAAAGGTAAATGTATCATCTGCGATATCAACGTGACTGAGGGAACGGTACCTGCCTGAACGGGCTGCATAAGCATGGGCACCGGCTTCAATGGCACGGAAATCGTTCCCTGTGGCCAGTATCACCGCATCTACACCGTTCATGATGCCTTTGTTGTGTGTAGTGGCGCGGTGTACATCTTCTTCGGCGATACGAACGGCCATGGTAAACCTGTCAGCAAATAGGGCGGCCGGAAGGTCCCTGGTTGCCTCTTCCAGTGAGCTGACCGGGCAGGAGACACTTACTTCGCAGAGACATTCTTCATTATAGTTGGATAAGATAGCCATGAGCGGATCGTAGTCTTCAGCGTGAAACCCTTCTGTGGTTTCAAAAAAATCATTTACGCCTTGCGAGAGTTCTTCCAGGCATGAGTTGATAAAGTTGGCCCCCATGGCATCCCTGGTGTCAAACGTCACATGCAGCTGGTAGTAATTGTCAAGCTGATGGGTGAGGTCTTTTATTTGCATTTCTCTGATGCCGCCACCCCGTTGCTCCATATTCCTGGTAACGGGTTCAGTGTATTGTCTTAAATAGGTCTCCATGGCAGGAAATGTTTTCTTCAGGATGGCTTTGTCGCCTTGGTAGAGGAAGTGCACCTGGCCGTTCTTTCGTGTGCCTGTCACCCTGGCCCGGAATCCCCCTCTCTCTGCCCAGAAGCGTGCAGCAGATGAAGCCGCGGCCACGACGGAGCTTTCCTCGATGACCATCGGCACGATATACATCTTGTCGTTGATCAGGAAGTTGGGGGCGACATTGTAGGGAAGCGGGTAGTTGGAAATGGTGTTTTCACTAATGTCCGACAGCACTTCCTGGATGTGGTTGCCGGGGTGTTTAAATGACTGAAAGGTGGACTTTGCACGTTCGGGCTCCTCAAAATGCCGGGAAACAAGTTCTGTTTTTTCTTCCTGGGATAGTTTAGAGAAACCTTTGAGGATCGTTTTTTTTGCCATGGTAAATCTTCGTGTTGGTCGTACAGATGTCTCTTTCATCCTTGGCAGATCATTGCCTGATCCGCAGAAAGGCGTAGGCTATCTGCAGGCCTTTGATCTGATGCAACACAAAGTTACGCAATTGTTCGTAGTCTTCCCGGGCGTATCTTAAAAAGGTGGAAGCCTGGCCGTAGATGGCAGGTATGGATGATTGGTGGATCAGGTAGTATCCATCAAGAAAAGATTTAATGCCTCCGGATACAATCAGTTGCCGGCAGCGGATCTCTTCTGATGACTGTTCAGCGATCTGGTTGATCATCTGCACCATCTGGCCGGCATCGTGTCCGATGTATGACAGGGGGCTGAACAACTCCCGAGGCTGTTCTTTATCCCTCATTAATTCTACTTTTGCGAAGTTAGTGCCACCGAAGGCACCAAACTCAATGGCACCCAGCGGCAACTTCATCAGCTCGGCGAGGCTTTCGGCGCCCATGCCCTGACCGACTTCCTTTACGACCAGTGGCAAGTCCGTTACCGTTAGCAATTCTTCAATTGTCTCGAGGGCCGGCCGTTGCAGCCTGTCACCTTCAGGCTGAAACCACTCCTGGAGCGGGTTGATGTGTATGATCAGACCATCGGCCCTGAGTTTGTCTGTCAGACGCCGGATCTTGTCAGTCTGTTTGTTCAGGGTCAGGAGTTCCGCCTGATTAATACCAAGGTTTGCATATAAGGGAAGGTCTGGTCCTATAATGTCCCGCATGTCAAAATCCGGGAGGTAGGTGTCGTCATCCAGGATGATACGGCATGAGCCTAGTCCCATACCCATTCCAAACTCGTTACATGCCCGGGCAAGGTTCCTGTTGATGGTTCCTGCCATTTTGGTTCCGCCTGTCATGCTGGATACCCAGAGGGGCAACCTCAGTGTCTTTCCCAAAAAGGCAGTTTCAGGAATGGCATTGGTTGGATGGGCACTGAGCACCGGCTCATACATAAAACGACGGTCAAGGTCGTGCACCCCGATCTGCGATTCAATGGCAAGGTCGATATGGTCTTTCTTTCGGTTTTCCATATTATTATACCATGAGATAGCGGGATATCACCATCCGGAGAATCTCGGATGTGCCTTCTCCGATTTGCAACAGGCGCTGGTCACGATAGAAACGTTCCATCGGGTGGGGCTTGAACAGGCCCTTTGCACCATGTATCTGGATGGCTTCATCCGCTATTTCACGGGCAATTTCTGAGGTGTATAGTTTGGACATCGCTGCCTCCCTGGCATACTGCATGTTGTTATCTTTCCGCCAGCAGGCATTGTACAGGGTGTTCCTGGCCAGTTCAATCTTCATATCCATGTCTGCCAGTTTAAAGCCAACCGCCTGAAACTTATAGATAGGTTGTCCGAACTGTTCCCGCTTTTTGGCATGGTCGATAGAGGCTTCCATTGCCCCGCGTGCCAGCCCGAGTCCGATGGCTGCTATGGATAAACGGCCGGCATCCAGGGTGTTTAACATGATTCGGCCTCCCTGGCCCTCCTGCCCAAGCAGGTTTTCCTCGGGAACCCTGCAGTTGTCGAAATACAGTTTGCCGGTGTCGGATGCCCGCCACATCATTTTACCACGGCTGGGTTCCGAAGTAAAGCCCGGCGTGCCTTTCTCAATAATGATGGCGGAAAGTTTTTTCCTTCCCTTGTTCTTACCGGTAACGGCCTGGAGTGTTATCCCCCCGGATATGGGAGAGGCTGAGTTCGTGATATGTGTTTTGGATCCATTGATCACCCAATAGCCATCTTCCAGCCTGGCCGTTGTCTCAGACCCCATGGCGTCCGACCCTGCATTCTCCTCAGTAAGACCAAATGCCCAGGTCTTTTCACCCGTGCAAAGCGGTGGCACCAGATGCTTCTTCTGCGCTTCCGTACCATACTTCATGATGGGGGCAATACCCAGGGAGTTAACGGATGCCACTGTAGCCGCCTGGGAGCTGTCGATACGTGCAAGCTCTTCAACAATAATTATGTACGATAAGGTATCCAACCCCTGGCCGCCAAGCTCTTTGGGTACCTGTATACCAAAGAAGCCCATGTCGCCCATCTTTTTTATCAGCTCTTCAGAAAAAACTTCTTCTTCATCCAGTTGCGCTGCCACAGGCTTGATCTCTTTCTCAGCAAAATCACGAACTTTTTGGCGGAGCTCCTCATGGGCTTTCGTAAGAAAAGGATTATTTAACATGAATACAACAGTAAATTAAAACAAACAAATCTCCTATTAAAAAACAATTCATTCTTTAATACGGTTCTGTAAAAGTATGAATTTTTTTGTATCGAACAGGGAAAAGGTTATTCATAACCATTTGAAAGGAGCACAAGCGGGCCATTGTCTGCAACGGCTTTACCCGGTTGTGTCAAAACCTGTTTGACAAATGCTTTGGCATTGGCCGTGATGCGGTTTTCCATCTTCATCGATTCAAGTACCAGCATGGTGTCACCGTTATTGACTTCGTCACCTGCTTTGACATTCACCTTGATAACGGTACCCTGCATCGGGGCTTTTACCAGCGTCTCACCCTCCAGCTCCGGGTTTTGATTGAGGCTTGTCAGGGTTTCCTTCCCCAGGTGGCGGACAGGACTTACTTTTGCGCTAATTCCATCGTGCAGGAAAAGTATTTCACCATTGACTGCCTGGTAGTAGAGTGTGTAAATATGCCCGTCTTTTCCCATTCGTATGCGGTGCGCGTCCCTTTCTAAAAGACGAAAGATCATGCGACGGTCATTAACGCGTATACTCATTTCGTCTGGTTTGTGATAAAAGTAGCGTTGCTGGACCTGTTGACCATTGATCAATAGGTTGGTGACGGGCAGCAAGCGCCAGCAGCCCAGCTGATGCCAGATGTTTCCCGGATCATGATGACTGTCCGGGTGGGCAAACAAAAAGGCCATCGCAAGCAGGTTTTTTGTTGCTTCCTTGTTCTTTTCTTCACGCTCCAGGAACGTTTCTTCCATCGATAGCCTGGTGTGAGCTGTGCCATCAATAAAAGCTTTTGAATTGAGAAGGTCTGCAAGGTAGGCGATGTTGGTATGGACACCCAGCAGCACATAGTCTTTCAGATGGCGTATCAGCTTTTTCCGGGCTGTCTCCCGGTTGCCCGCGTGACAGATAACCTTGCTGATCATCGGGTCAAACATTCCGTGGATGTCGCCTTTTAGTCCCAGGCTGGTGTCAACGCGCAGGCCGTTGCCTTCAGGTACTTTGTGTAACAATACCTCTCCGGGTGATGGCACAAAGCTTTTGGACGGGTTTTCAGCATATATCCTGGCTTCTATGGCATGCCCCGATATGGTGATGTCCTCCTGCGTAAAGGGCAGTGACCGGTCCATGGCAATATAGAGCTGTTCTTTAACGATATCGATGCCGGTTATCATCTCTGTTACAGCATGTTCGACCTGTATGCGGGTGTTCATCTCCAGGAAGAAGAAATCGTTATCCTGTACCAGGAATTCGATTGTTCCCGCATTGGTATATCCGATTTGTCCGGCCAGCAGACGGGCAGCGTGCGTGAGCTGCTCACGCATTTTATCAGTCAGACCCGGGGCAGGGGCTTCTTCAATGATCTTTTGATGGCGGCGTTGCAGGGAACAGTCTCTTTCATAGAGCGAGACAATATGACCATGGTGGTCGGCCAGGATCTGTACTTCAATATGACGCGGTCCTGGCAAAAACTTTTCAATATACACTTCTCCGTTACCGAAATAGTTTTTGGCCTCACGCTGTGTCGCTTCCAGGGCTTCCTCAAGCCCGGATGATGAATCTATGATCTTCATCCCCTTTCCGCCACCACCGGCAGCTGCTTTAACCATAACAGGATAACCTATTTCTCCGGCTTTATCCATTAACGTCTGTAGATCGCCGGTGGCGCCTTCAATCACAGGGATGCCGATTTTCTGGGCCGTTACCCTGGCTTCTGTTTTATTTCCCATCAGCCGGATGGCTTCATCTGACGGACCAACAAAGATAAGTCCCGCTTCTCTGACGGCTTTTGCAAAGCTTGGGTCTTCGGATAAAAAGCCGTAACCGGGATGTATGGCATCTGCCTGATGTCTGGTGGCCGCCGCAATAAGCTGGTCATGATCCAGATAGGTATCAGATAACCTGCTCCCTTCAAGCAGCACATGTTCATCCGCCATCTTTACATGTAAAGCTTCCGCGTCATAGCTGGTATGAACAGCTACCGTCGCAATGCCCATCCGCTCCAGTGTTTTGAAAATACGGACAGCAATCTCACCACGATTGGCCACCAATACTTTGTTGATCTGTTTCATGCCTTTCCACTTTTTGTCCATGCTGGTTTCCGTTTTTCCAAAAATGCCTGCATGCCTTCTTTGGCTTCTTCGTGTTGCCTGACCTCGTTCAGGGCACGGGCATTTTCGTCTGAAAGCGCTTTTGATAACGGCTTGCCGGCCACACGCAGGATCAGTTGTTTGCAGGCCTGCATGGCCATAGGGCTGTTTTGTAAAAGTTCCTGTGTCAGATGATTTATTTCGTCCTCAAGGCGATTGTCTTCAGCAATGATATCCACAAGGCCGGCCTGCTGAGCTTCTGCTGCATTAATCTGTTTTCCTGACAACATGAGCCGGCGAGCGTTAAATTCTCCCGTACGTCTGATCACGTATGGCGAGATGGTGGCAGGAATTAATCCCAGCTTCACCTCGCTGAATGAAAAAAGTGCGCTGCTGCCAATCACAAAATCAGCAGCCGCCATTATCCCCAAAGCGCCCCCCATGACATGGCCATGGACAACGGCTATCAGCGGTTTATTAAACGAATAGAAAGTATGAAACAGATTGGGTAGCACGGAATCAGGCTCTTCTTCTGGTTTCAGGTTGTCGTTATGCATCCAGCTCAGATCGGCCCCGGCACAAAATGCTTTCCCCTTTCCCCTGATAATAACAGCTCTAAGCATTTCATCCTTCTCCAATTGCTTCATCAGTCCGATCAGTTCCACGGCCATGGTGTGGTTGATCGCGTTTCGCTTTTCGGGTCTGGATAACCAGATGGTGCAGATATGATCCTCAATCTGCGTAACAATATATTGTGTGTTACCCATGTTTGTCCTGCCTGTCATCTGTTTATAATTTTGCAAAAATGTCTAAATGTCTAAATGTCTAAAAGTCACCCCTTCGGGGGTTGTGTTTCGTTTGTGTTTCCTTATTTTCTATAATCGTTTCATCCCTTCGGGATTTCCCGCATCTTCGTGTCTTTTCTTTGTGTTCTTCTTGCCTTAGTGGTTTTTTTTCACCACAAAGGCATAAACACGAAGTTTTTCTCTTCTTCCAGCTTCCAGCTTCGAGCTTCGAGCTTTTTTTCTCCTTTCTTCCAGCTTTTCCGATAAATAGCGACTGCTGTTACATTCGGTAGACCCCGCTGGTGGGTGGTTCAAATACGCGATTTAGCGAAGTAGCGATACAAAGCGCTACCACTTCCCTGGTTTGCATAGGTTCGATAATTCCATCATCCCATATTCTGGATGAACTATAGTAAGCCGATCCCTCTTTTTCGTATTTTTCAAAAATAGCAGCTTTCATATCTTCAATTTCTTTAGGGTCGGGTTCCTGGCCTTTTGCCTGCAGCTGTTCCACTTTTACCTGGGCCAGCACATTGGCGGCCTGTTTGCCACCCATGACAGAGATACGTGCGTCAGGCCACATGAAAAGAAAGCGTGGGTCAAATGCCCTGCCGGCCATGGCATAATTGCCTGCGCCATATGACCCGCCGGTGATGATTGTGAACTTGGGTACAGATGCATTCGCCACTGCATGCACAAGTTTGGCACCATCGCGGGCCAGACCGGCGTTTTCGTATGCCTTGCCCACCATAAAGCCGGTGATGTCCTGTAAAAAGAGGATGGGCACCTTCCGGAAGGTACACAGTTGAATGAAATGGGTTCCTTTCAGGGATGATTCGGCAAAGAGTACCCCGTTATTTGCGATGATCCCTACCGGATACCCCATTATATGGGAAAATCCGGTCACCAGGGAAGGGGCATATCTGGCTTTGAACTCATGAAAACGGCTGCCATCTGTCAGGCGGGCAATGATTTCATAAGGGTTTGTTTGCCTTTTGGGATCTTTCTCAAGAATGCCCGGCAATTCCTGTGGATCGTACAATGGTGCTTCCACCGGCCGGATATCAAGCTGCTGTTTTTCAACAGGCTGTAAGGTTTCAAAAATGCTGCGGCAGATAGAGAGGGCGTGCTGATCATTTTCTGCAAAGTGGTCGGCTACACCGGATTTGGTGGTATGTACCTCTGCGCCGCCCAGCTCTTCCGGAGTTACTTCTTCCCCGGTGGCTGCTTTCACAAGTGGCGGGCCACCGATAAAGATGGTACCCTGGTTTTTCACAATAATGGTTTCATCACTCATGGCCGGTATGTAAGCGCCACCTGCCGTACAGGAACCCATGACGATCGCAATCTGGGGGCATCCCTGCGCGGATAGCCTTGCCTGGTTGTAAAAGATACGGCCAAAGTCATCACGGTCGGGAAATACCTCTGCCTGGTTTGGTAAAAATACGCCGCCTGAGTCTACCATATACACGCAGGGAAGATTATTCTGCATCGCAATCTCCTGTGCGCGGATGTGTTTGCGGATGGTTTCCTTTACATAGGTGCCGCCTTTTACCGTGGCATCATTGGCAATGATAATGGCCTCCCGTCCATGAATGATACCTATGCCTGTAACGATCCCGGCGCCAGGGAAACTGTCGTCATACTGACCGTAAGCGGCCAGCGTGGATAATTCCAGGAAAGGGGTGCCCGGATCGATCAACAGGTCAATACGCTCCCGGGCAAGCAGTTTATCCCTGGAACGGTGTTTCTCTATTGCCTGTGGAGGACCTCCCTGCATCACATCCTCCAGGATACGGCGATGTCGCTCCAGAATCTTTACGTAATGTTCCTGATTTTCCTGATATTCCGGACTGTCTGTCTTTATGGTTGATGTAATGGTATACAAGGTGCCAAATGTTATGTTATATATTTTGTAAAACGCGTAAGAAATGATCCTGCTGCTGTTGATGAACAGCTATTACAACCTGCCCATTTTTTTCCATAGACGCCGGGCCTGTATCCTGGATTCATGTAACACCTGATCTTCATCAATGGTTTGAAGTTGTCTGTCTTTGACCAGTAACTTGCCATTGGCGATTACATCTTTGACATGGGCTGATGAGAGACCAAACACAAAATGTCCCGGAAAATTGTCTGTGTTAATGTCTGTAGGGCCGTCATAATCGATGACGACCAAATTGTTATCACCGTCGCCGGAAAAACTGTTTTCCGCCAGGTATCGATGGATGTTTCGGAAACGCTTGTAAGCGGTCATAAAGTCGATATTGTCGCTTATTTGACCGGTAAAGAAGGCGGCCCTGGCACTTCTGATCATATCGCTGTGCATCCCGTCGGTACCCAGCATGATGTTGTCCCCAAGCCCTTCGCCGCTGAAACTGCCTACCTTGTTTTTCAGGTTGCTCTCCATGTTTTCGGTGATCCGGCATGGTTTGTTTTGTAAGACCTGGCGTTCATGCTCATCAAGGTGAAGACCATGTACCAGGATTGTCTTCGGCGATTCAAGGATGCCGGCCTCATCAAGTCTTTTGGTTACACGTTTACCATAGTGTTCAAGGCAGTGTTCCTGGTCGTATATCCCTTCGGCGAGGTGCATATGGATGCCTGAATCGAAACGTTGCATAAGATCTGCCGCCCCTTCAAGGGTTTCCGGTCCTACCGTGAAGGAGGCATGCAATCCGACCAGGCCCTGCCGCTGCTTCAGGTAACGCTCGGTTTCCCGGAGGCCTTTTAATGCTTTTTCAGGACCGCCCCGGTCGGTGGCTTCGTAACACAACAGGTGATTGACACCCACTTCATCAAAAGCTTCTGCGATGATATCGAGTGAGCCCTCAATGCATTCAGGGGAAGCATGATGATCTGTCACAAAGGTGGTCCCCGCTTTGGCTGCGCTTATGGCAGTAGCCAGCGCACTGTAGCGAATAGACTCTTCATCGAGGTTTTTATCCAGTGTCCACCATATATACTGCAGAATCTCACGGAAATTTTCCGGTTTTTTCGGGGGTGGCGGCATACCCCTCGCAAGGGCTGAATACACATGATGATGACCACTTCCGAATGATTTTGTCACCAGTTTGCCCGTACAATCCAATACATGATGCTCCTCCTCGTTTACAGGTTCAGCATTCGCATCCAGAAAGCGGATTGCTCCGTCTACACCCTCCTCAGCAAAGATATCCGTCCTGGTGAATTCGAGTGTGTCCCACTGTATAAAGGTTCCATTTTTTAGTAAAATGCCCATATCGTTCCCTTTTTGATTTAGCAGATCTGATGTCCTGATTCAATAACCCGCCTTATAATTATAATTGGTGATTAGATGAAAAATCAACCCACACATTTAATCTTTACCGGCAAAATTACATAATCAATGGCAGTTTTGTGCGTTTTTTATCGTCAAAGGCCATGTAAGCATTGGCTGTGGCGGCAGCTGTAGGTACCATACCGATCTCCCCAATACCTTTGGCGCCATAAGGGCCGTTTGGGTCTTTTTCTTCTATGCCGATCACCTTAACGGGAGGCATTTTGTTGGCTCGCAGGATGCCCAGGTCTTTGTATTTGTCCTTTACCAGCACGCCATCCTTCATGGGCAGATCTTCTGTCAGTGCATACCCCAGGCCCATATGGACCGAACCTTCTATCTGGCCTTCAAACAACATCTTATTCATGATCTTCCCGGCATCATGTGCTGCGATCACCTCGCTGACCTTCCCTTCATCGTTTAGAACCACTACTTGGGTGGCATAACCATAGGAAAAATGAATGTAAGGGTCATCAACGTTTTCGCCGGGTTTGCTCGTCCAGTCACACACATATTTCCCTTTATACCTGCGTCCGGCCAGTTTTTTCAGGTTTTCCGCATCGGGCTTGCTTCCAATATCCTTTTTCAGACTTTTGGCCGCATCGATGATGGCGTTTCCCAGCAAAGCAGTGCCCCTGGAAGAGGTGGTCATGCCTGTGGGTACACCCGCACTGGTATCAACCAAAACGTCCATAACACCAGGATCGATGCCCGTTTCCTGATGCAACGTTTGAATGGCCACGGTGTGTACACCCTGACCCATCTCTGTCCAGCCATGGTGAATGTAAACCCTTCCATCCTTCGTAATCTCAATTTTAACCTCACTATCATCGATCATACCATTGCCCACGCCGCTGTTTTTGATGGCACAGGCAATACCTGCATACCTGGCTTTTTGAAAATCTTCTTTTACAGCCAGCAATGTCTTCTTCAAACCTACGCCCTTGAGCGCCTGACCTGTCGCAGTTTTTGCGCCATCTTCCAGGGCATTGTTGTAACGGAATTCCCATCGATCGAATCCGCCCTGCCGGCATAAATCATCGACACAGCTTTCCAGGGCAAAGATGACCTGTGGGACCCCAAAACCCCTCATGGCGCCTGAAGGAATGTTGTTGGTGTAGATTGTTTTGGCGCTGATGTCGGCGGCAGGAATGATATATCCGCCGGTAGCATGCCCGACAACCCGTTCCATGACCTTTGTTCCAACCGAGGCATAAGCCCCTGTGTCTCCAAAAGCATCCATGCGGATAGCCGTCAATTGGCCTTCTTTGTTGCAGGCTACCTGCATATCCATAAATACCGGATGGCGCTTGGGGTGCATGCGGATCGACTCCTGCCTGGTGAGATGTACTTTTACCGGTTTTTGCAGCAACCAGGCAAAAAGACCGGCATGACCCTGGACACTCAAATCTTCTTTGCCGCCAAAACCACCACCGTTGGGTACCAGCTGAACGACCACATGCTCTTCCGGTATGTCGAGGATCGCTGCCAGCTGCTTACGGTCCACATACACGCCCTGACCCTGACTGTAAAGACGGATGCCCTTCTTTTCAGGCAATGCCACCGCGGCTTCTGTTTCGAGGAAGGCATGCTCCACGCGTTGCGTCTCATACCGGGATGCAGAGATATAAGCGGCTTCCTGAAAGGCTTTGTCTGCATCCCCCTGCTGAATCCTGCAATCCTCCAATACATTTGAACGGCCTGGGTGTACCTGCGGACTGCTGTCTTTTGCAGCCTGGAAAACATCGGTAACCGGATCAAGCACTTCGTAGCTAACACGGATCAGGGAAGCCGCCTTTCTGGCAATGGCGTCAGAGTCTGCAACTATCCCGGCGATAACATCACCCCTGTACCTGGTGACCTCCCCAACATCTATCATCATTGGCCAGTCCTTGAAAATCAGTCCGGTCATTTGTTCACCCGGAATATCTTTGGCAGTAAATACCCCGGCAACACCTTCCACCGCCCTGGCATCACTGGTATCGATGTCCTTGATTTTAGCCCGCGGATGGTCGCTGAATACAAGTGCACCATGCAACATGCCGTCAAAACGGAGATCGTCTGTAAAAGGCCTTTCACCCAGAGCGGTTTCCACTGACTGGTATTTCGGATAGGGGGCTCCGACCTTAGCCGAAGAATGGCTTTGCCTGGGTGATTGTTGTGTCAGGTTGATCCGCAAAGCCTCCTCAATGGCGTCAACAATCTTTATGTAGCCTGTGCAGCGGCAGAGGTTGGGGTTGATTGCCCGGATGATCGTTTCGCGCGATGGGCGTTCCTCACCGTCGAACAATTGCCTGGCCCGCATAATAAAGCCCGGGGTGCAGAACCCGCATTGCACTGCTCCCTTTTCGGCAAAAAGTTTCCCGATCAGGGCGCGGAAATCTTGCGGCAACCCCTCTGTCGTAATGATGTCAGCCCCTGTCAGCCCTGATAGGCTGGTACGACAGGCCAGCTTTGCTTTTCCGTTGATCTCAACGGTGCAGGCGCCGCAACTACCCTCGCCGGAGCAGCCATCCCGGACAGAGAAGTTACCCTTGTCCCGCAGATACTCCAGAAGACTTCGGTCATCATCCTCAGTACAACTATGTGCCTGTTTGTTAATGGTGAATGTTATCATTATTTGTTTTTTTATTTTTTCCGGTGAAGAAGGTCAACATGATCATGTAATGCCGGTTATCGTTTTTTATCATTCTGCAACAATTTGTGCAGGGATGAGAGATCCGGGGATATGGGCTCGGGTGGCTGAACCGTCTTTTCAATAGCCTTGAGGTCTTTAAGTCCGCTGCCTGTGACCATGACCACATTATGCGATCCTTCATGACATTTCCCTTCCCGGTGATAAGCCAGAAAGCCGGCAAAGGCAGCGGCTGCTGCCGGCTCTCCAAAGATACCTGTATTTGCGGCCATTGAAGCCGAAGCCGACAATATTTCATCATCGGTAACAGTGATCCATTCTCCGCCGTATGATTGCAGGTATTGTTTGGCCATAAAAAAGTTTCTGGGGATATCCACCGAGATGGAGTCTGCGATGGTGTCACTTGTCTCACTCCTGAAATCATCACGACCGATATTTCTCACAAGATTGCTACTGGTCGATGCCTGAACAGCCACCATGACAGGCAGCTTTTCTATGAGTCCCAATTTGTAAAGATCTTCGAAGCCTTTGTATATTCCGGAAATGATCACGCCATCTCCTACAGATATGAATATGCGATCCGGCAAATTGCCGTTCATCTGGTCATACAGTTCAAAAGCGGCCGTCTTTTTGCCTTCAACGGTGAGCGGGTTATAGCCTGTATTGCGATTGTACCAGCCATATGTGGCAGTGGCCTCTACACTCAGGTCAAAGGCCTCGTCGTAGCTGCCTTTAACCGGTACGATCTGTGCCCCGTACATCATGATCTGGCTTATCTTTGCCTGAGGAGCGGTGGCAGGTACCATTACGACTGCACGTTGACGCTGTGACGCACATATGCCGGCAAGGGAGGACCCTGCATTGCCGGTGGAAGCGGTTACAATGGTATCTTTGCCGTTTTCCCTGGCGTATGCCGATACCAGGGCAGAGGCCCTGTCTTTATAGGATAGGGTCGGGTTTTGTGTGTCATCTTTAATATGCAAATGAAAAGGCAATGACTTCCCGTCCAACTCATCAAAAACATAGAGGGGTGTCTTTCCGATATGCAGGGGCGGCAGGGATTTCAGGTCTTCTATGGGTAGCAGGTCAATAAATCCCCTGTTTTGTAAATCATGAAATGTCAGGTTCCTCTTTTGCAGACTTTCATAATCATATAAGGTTTTCAGGATACCCGCCGGCGGAGCCACAGTTGTGTTATGCCTGCTGCAGGACGGGCATAGGTATTGCTCGCTGTCAGACGTTTCCAGTGATTGATTGCATGTGATGCATGTAAATAAGTGTTTTTTCATATGTGTTGTCAAAAACCATTTTAACGAAGTATATGACCAATTTATTAAATTTTAGCGACACGAAGCATGCTTTTTCTGGGGAAAGTTGCCTTTTGATATAATTTTCACGCGATTTTGTTATCTTTGTTAGTAAACCGTGCTTATTGAAGATGGTTACTCATCCCTGATGCCCGGTGGTGATTCGGTATGTATTCTCTTGTCTTCAGTGCTGAACATTGTTATAATTCTTCAGTGCTGAACATTATTATAATTTGTCATATCGATAGATAAGCTTTGATTATGGTCAGAATTGCATATATTTTTCTGTTTTTCCTGATTTCCTTCAGCGTTTCTGCGAATGGGTATTTGCCGTATGATAACAGTCATATAACCAATATTGACGGTTTAAAGATCCATTATCGATACTGGGAGGCAGATGCAGAGCAACCGGAAGGCAGTTGTTTGCTGGTCCATGGTTTTGGGGGTTCTACCTTTTCCTGGGAACAGGTTGCCGACAGCCTTCAGCAGCTGGGTTTTGATGTTATCGCTATTGATGTACCACCCTTTGGGTACAGCGACAAGTCACCACATATAAATCAGGCGGTGACGGCACATGCCGGACGTTTGCAAACCTTCATTCACGAGCAGTTCCCCGGCAGATCCTGGCATCTTGCCGGCCATTCGATGGGAGGGGCTGTGGTTCAGGCATACGCCTTGTTATATCCGGATGACCTTGAATCCGTTACATTTGTTTCTGCCGCCCTTTTCTCATCGCTGCCAAGGTCCGAATCTTCTACCAATGCCTTGCTGCGTTTATCCCCTGTACGTTTTTTGCTTGGGGAGTTTGCTGAGGAGTGGCTGCTCACAGATTCAAACATTGAGAGGTTGCTGACTTCAGCCTATGGGCAGGAACCAACGGAAGAACAGGTGAAAGCCTATTTAGAACCACTGACCATACCCGGCACCATAAAAGCGATCCTGTCTGCTCCTGCCTATCATGAATATACGGCCAGCCTTGATGCAGCTGATTTAGAAACCAGGTCATTAGCTATCTGGGGGGATGTTGATGAGTTGGTGCCGGTCGAGTCCCGTGAACCCAGCCTTGAAAAGATGCCTGAGACAGAACTGATCCTGCTGGAAGGCGTCGGACACAATCCCATGGAAACCCACTTCGAACAATTGATAGAAGCATGGATCCCCTTCCTGGAAGGCCCGGCTGATAACTAATTATCTTACCTAACCATCGCTGTCAGCTTACCCCTATATTACATCGAATCCAGCAAGCCTGTATCTTTATTGAATTCCTCAATGAGTTCATCCCAGCGTTCTGACTGATTGAATATGGCTGGCCACACGTTCCGGTCATACCATTGCTGATTTAATTCCTCCAGTGGTTTTTCCTGCTGCTCGATCCAGGTAAAGTATTTCAGGTTGTGGATTGCCTGCTTGTCGGGATAGGTTAGCTCCTTCATATGGTCGGTTGTGGCACCCATCATGCATTTCTCCAGGTCTTTGACCGCCTGTTTTTCCGTGTAAGCGCCTTTGCTTTCATTCAGTTCATGCAGCCTTGACTGGTAAAGATCAGCCGAGTCGGTAGCTATGGAGAGGACAATATCATCCTCAGTCATCTCATAATATTTGGCTGTTTTGATGGCAGAGAGCAGATTGGCAATGCAGGAGATGCCAAGGAGGGGCAGTTTTTCGAGTTGACTGTCATCCAATCCGATGGAGCGCAGGTAAGCGTGGCCCTCTTTTTCATTGAACAATCTGAAAAGGCGCATGCAATCCTCATCGTCAATGGCGGTTACCATGTCGGTATTTTTGACATTATGTACCCATGGCACATGCTTATCGCCGATGCCCTCAATTCGGTGTCCGCCAAAGCCATTTCGGAGAAGGGTAGGGCACTGCAGGGCTTCTGATGCAACCACTTTAACATGGGGTGCCATGTTTCTAAGGTAGTCTCCCCCGGCAATGGTTCCGGCCGACCCTGTTGCTGATACGTAAGCTGCCAGTGTGCTGTCGGGCGTTTTTACTTTGTTGAATACCTCTTCCAGGGCACTGCCGGTGATATTATAGTGCCATGCGGGATTCCCAAATTCCTCGAATTGATTCAAAATGACGCAATCCGGACGTGTGCGGCGAATGTCCCAGCAGGCATCATAGATCTCCTTCACATTGGACTCACATCCCGGCGTGGCTATTACCTCGCAGCCGATAGAATCTTTCAACCAGGAAAAGCGTTCCTGGCTCATCTCCTCAGGCAGGATAGCCACGGCACTCGCCCCCATCAGCTTGCAGTCGAAGGCACCGCCGCGGCAGTAATTGCCGGTTGAAGGCCACACAGCTTTATGATAGGTGGGATCAAAACTACCGGTAATGATGCGGGGTGCCAGACAGCCGTATGCCGCCCCCACTTTATGGGCCCCCGTGGGAAACCATTTGCCGACAAGCATCACAATACGGGCATCAACACCGGTCAAAGACTTTGGAAGCTCAATATAGTTCGCATCTCCAAACAGGCCACCATGATCCCTGGGTTCATTTTTCCAGGTAATGCGGAACAGATTGAGGGGATGCATGTCCCATAGTCCGATACCTTTAAGTTTCTCTTTGATCTTATCGGGGATACGCGATGGATCGCGTTGTTGTTCAAATGTCGGCAGGATAATTCCTTTCTCCCTGAAACGTTCAACGGCATTGTGCCGTGCCTTCTCATCCACTACATTATCAATAGGTTTTATCATAATCGTGTTTTTATTATTGTTTAGATGTTTTTATTATTTTCTTTTTTGATGACATACCGGTTTCGTTATGGCGCAACCTGTTTGGCTCCCTCCATAATCATCAGCATGGCGGCTGCCTCCCAAAGGCTTACCTCTTGCGCTTTTTCATTTAAAAATTGCACATCCCGGATATGGAAATCCTTCTTATCCAGTGTTGCGATGGCATCTTTTGTTTCAAAGGTGTACGTGTCTAACTTCTCCGAAAGGGTGAAAAGCGCTCCGGCCTTTTTCCCTATAAGGTTATTTGCCTTATTCAGACGGGAAAGGTAATAACCTTCATCTGAAGCATAAAACGAGTCAATACTGAGATGAAGACAGGGCTTCTCTTTATAGGGAGCGCTTTCGGTCGGGCAGAAGGTGTGACAATTTCCGCATGCATTGCAGAAGTTAGCAATGTTCAGGATCTGTGTTGATTGTGTGACAGTAAAGCGATCATCATCCGAGATGCTGACACCATTATCGCCCGATTTTGTTGCTTTCTGGAGCAGTATATTCTGTGGTTTGATAGTGTAAGCATAGTTTGCCAGGTTTGGGCAAACGGTCACACAACTGTTGCAGAGCTCATCACATTGCAGGCATCGCCGGGTCTCTTTCACAATCGCTTCTTCACCGGCCGGGTGCTGAACCAGTTTAAAGTTTTTCCTGTCATGGAGCGGCAATTCCTCCAGGACCGGCGCAAATTCCCTTCTGGCTCTCTGTAGCATGATCTCTTCATGGCTGGGAGGGTCTGTTTTTGGCAGTGTGGGGATGCCATGTTGTACGCCAGCTGCCTGAAGTATTTCCTGAGCGGCTTTTCTGCCGTCTCCAATGGCATTGATCGCCGTGGAAGCACCCCGCATCAGGTCTCCGCCGATAAACACATTATCCGCCTTTACCAGGTAGCTGTTATTGCCTGTCTCCAGGTTGTCCGCTGTCAGGAAGTCCACATCCACCGATTGCCCGACAGCAGGAATTACGGTATCGCATGCAATACTGAACTCACTGTTCTCTTTTTTTACCGGCTTTGGCCTTCCGGACTGATCTTCTGCCTTCAATTCCATGCATGTGCATTGAAGGGCTTTTACTTTTCCATCTTCCGTCTCGATTTGTTCGGGGCCTGTTTTTTGCAGGAATCTGACTCCTTCAGCTATAGCTGCCTCTATCTCCCCCTGGTCAGCCGGCATTTCGTATATGGTGCGCCGGTATACGATTGTAACGCGCCCACCCTCTTCAACCAGGCGGTTGGCCGTTCTGGCTGCATCCATGGCGGTGTTGCCACCACCGATAATAACCACATGATTACCGACCTTTATAGGCTCACCTGCCCGGGCCCGGAACAGGAAGTCCAGCGGATCCACGACGCCTTCCGCATCTTTCCCCTCAATAGGTAATGGCGCTGACAAAGATGCACCAGCTCCAATAAAGATCTGGTCGGATGTTTCGCGCAGCTTTTTAAACAGCGCTTTATCCACTTTGGTGTCGAAATGAATGCGAACACCAAGAGATTTTATACGTTGCAGGTCTTTGTCGATGGCCTCATCCGTGAGGCGAAATCCGGGTATCGCATACCGTATCATGCCACCGGCTTTGGAAGTGCTCTCATATACATCAACCGAGCAACCTGACAGCGCAAGGAAGTAAGCGCATGATAAGCCGGCCGGACCTGCACCGATTATGGATACTTGTTTATTATTCGAAGGTGCCGGCGTAAGTTCCGGCTCCTCCTGGCCGGATATGAAGCGTTTAACTTCACGGATCAGCAGCGGGTCATCATAATGTACCCGGGTACACTTATCCTGGCACAAGTGATCGCATATCATACCCGTAACGGCCGGGAAAGGATTGGTTCGCAGGATCGTCTCATGTGCTTGTTGGTAGTCCTTTTCAGCGGTAAAGTGCATGTATTCAGGGATGTCCTGGTTTGTTGCACAGGTCTCACGGCACGGGGCAGCGATGCAGTCAAAATAGCCCAACGGTCTTTTGGTCTTTATGTCCGGCGGGATCAGGTACTTTCTTTTATAGGCCGGATCGTTCAGCACCTGATCTGCATAATGCTTCAGGTTGCCAAGGGCTCCTTTATCAGTATTCTCGTTGCTAACCCCATGCTTTTCGGCTTCTGCATCAATCAGTCCGGCGATCGTTTCAGCACCGGAGGCATGCATGTTTACTGCTATTTGTTCCAGGTACTGCGGCAACCTCATCATGCCGCCGGGTTTAAGCAGGTCGGTACAAGTGGTGACAGTTTTGAATCCGCATGCAAGCAACTTGCTGCTATTAAACGCATCCGCTCCCCCGGAAAAGGATAGCGCCAGCCTGCCGTCAAACTGTTCCTGAAGTATGGCGGCAAGATTCACAGCCAGAGGATGCAGCGCCCGGCCGCTCATATACATGCTTTCGATACTATCGTTGAAAAATGACTTGTGGTTAACAGATTCCAGCGTGTTGGTCATCTTTAAGCCAAACTCCAGTCCTTCCTGATCAGCGATTCCCAGCAGGTTGTCGATAATACCCAATGCATCATCGTACTGCAGATCGTGTGCAAAAGCCTGATCTGATATTGTGGTCGTAAATCCCAGCCTGTCATTTAATATGGAGCGCAGTTTTTCAGGACCGAGAAGCGTGGGGTTAAGCTTCACATAGGTATGAAGCCCCTTTTCTTTCATAAGATAGCTGGCAATATCCTCTATCTCGCCTGCGGGACAACCGTGCATGGTTGACAGGGTCACGTTGTTGGAGAGTTTCGCCGGTATGTCAATCTTGTCAATGTCCGGATAGATGTTGCGTACCTGGTTGATTTTCTCCTGTAAGGTGGCCGGGCAATCTTCCATCTGCCTGAAAAACCATTGAACCTTCTCTTTAAGAATACCTTCCATATCATATCCCACACTGATATTGAAAAGCACGCCAGGATCTGACCCACGTCCGAAACGATGATTCAGGATGTGAATGATGATCCACGCGTGCAGGTATTCTTCAAAGCTTTTTTGGATGTTTAATTCCTGGGACCATTCGCAGTTGTATCCTTCATCTTCCATGTCGATACATGGTTTGTCAATATCCAGTTCATCCAGGTTCTGAACAGTCTTTAATTCAATATAGCGGGCACCCAGCAGCCAGGAAGCTACAATATTCTGGGCCATCTGGCTGTGTGGACCGGCAGCTATACCCAAAGGCGTTTGCATGGTTTTTCCGAATACCGTTGTATGCAACAAATCGGGATTGACCTTGCTTTCTTGCCCAAAGGGATTAAAAAACAAGGCGGACGGAATACCAAAATAACTATCTTTATTGTCAAGCTCCTTGAAAATAAGCTTCAACAGTTTGTTTAAGGGGATTGGGATCAAATGCTCAGACATAGCTGGTTGTTTGTTTAAGAATACCGGAATTGTATTGACTTCAGGTCATTGTTTGTTTGGACAATGATAGAAATGGAAGTTACAATGCAGCAAAATTAGAAAATGTTTTTCAAATGGAGGGAAAAGCTTTCTCGGCGATTATTTTGGCGGCCGGTGAATCCGAACGAATGGGCCGGCAGAAGTTATTGCTTCCTTTTGATGCAAGCCACACTTTTGTTGAGAGGTGTGTTGACGTCTTTGCTGCGTTTGGGTGTGCTGAGATCATCATAGTCGTGAACGAGCATGGCATGAATAATATAAGCAGCATCTTACCGAAATGGCCGGCGAACATAAAAGCCGTTACCAATCACACACCCGGGAAAGGCCGTTTCGGTTCTTTACAGAAAGGGTTGATTGCATTGACGCAACGCTGTCCGGTTTTTCTGCACAATGTGGACAGCCCGTTTGTCACCGGTGAAATATTGGAATCATTGGCGCAGCATGCAGGCAAAGCCGATTATGTTCGTCCGGTTTATCATGGCGAATACGGTCACCCGGTCCTGGTATCGCCTCATATTGTCAATGACTTGCTCTCCGAGGAGTCCGGTGACCTCCATGTTAGAAATTATCTTTCGAAGTATTCCCAATATTTTGTGGAAGCGGACAATCAGCTGATCCTGGCAAACATCAACACTTCTGATGACTATCGCCATTATTTTTCGGGGTACAGACGTAATAATACCTTCTCGGGTGTCAGGGGCGCATCCGAGTCAGGTTTGTGAGACGGGTTAAATGCCCGGATGGCATCCTGCAGGGCAAAATAACCTCCTATACCATACATCAGGGGTGGTTCCCCGATGGCTTTGGAGCGCATGATGGCCGGTTTTGGCCCTTTTGCGGGCAGTGGAATACATGAAATGGTCTCCGGCGTAAAGTAGATGTCAGGCACCTTGTAGGTGGACAAATTGTCTGAAAGAAGCTTCCCTTCATTATTGTAGGCTACCTCTTCGAGCGTCATCCATGATAGTCCCTGTGCAAGAGCCCCCTCCAGCTGTCCCGTGTCGATATCGGTATTCATGCTGTTACCAAAATCGTGCACGATCAAAACCTTTTCAAAATGGTAATACCCCCTCAGGCAGTCGAGCTTAACAACGATTAGTGCCGTACCGTATACGTGATAGGCGAAAGGGTGCCCTTTGGCCGTCTGGTTGTCAAAATGAACTTTTGGGGTGGCATAGTGTCCGTTTTCTGTCAGGCTGACCCTTTGTTGATGTGCTTTGGCGACCAGCTCCGGCCATGAAAGTTGAGAAGGTTTTCCGTCCACAAGGACCCGCTCATCCTCCAGCGTGATTTGTTTGATATTGGTATCCAGCAGGTTTGCAGCTACCTGTCTGAGCCTGTTTTTAAGCTCGCGGCAGGCGATCCGGGCAGCATTCCCGTTCAGGTCTGCGCCGGAGCTGGCGGCGGTGGGGGAGGTGTTGCTGACACGGGTGGTATTCGTGGTTTCCAGTTTTACACGTTCGTGATGGATGGCGAGTGTATCAGCCACGACCTGTAAAATCTTCGTGTTCACTCCCTGACCCATTTCCACCGCACCTGTGCTGACGCCCACGCTGCCATCCTGATAGATATGAACAAGCGCCCGGGCCTGGTTCATGTGTTTGTTGGTGAAAGAGATGCCAAAACAGATTGGCATCATCGCCATCCCTTTCTTGAAAAGGCTGTTTTGCTCATTGAATGCCTGTACCTCTCCGGCAATTTTTTCAATGCCAAATGATTTATCGGCCAGTTTGTAACATTTCCCGATGTTAACATCTTTTGCCTGCTGCCCATATTGAAAATAATCTCCTTCCTTTAGGAAATTTGCCCGTTGAATGTCCCTTGCCGGCAGGTTCAGTTCCCCGGCGGCCTTTGCGATGGCCGACTCGATGATGAACATCCCCTGTGGGCCGCCAAAACCCCGGAAGGCTGTGTTGGGTGGCAGGTGTGTTTTGCAGCTGTAGGCTGTTACCTTTGTGTTGGGTATAAAATAGCAGTTTGTGGAATGGAACAGGCTGCGCGCCAGGATAGCCGGAGACAGGTCAGCTGCAGCTCCTCCGTTTTGGTAAAAGCTGGCCTGATAGGCAATGATCTTCAGGTTTTTATCCAGCCCGATCTTATAGTCGGCACTGTAGGGATGACGTTTCCCGGTCATCTTCATGTCATCCATACGGTGCAGGATGATCTTGACAGGGCGCTCCAAATGATACGTCGCCAGTGATGCCATGCAGGCATAGGCTGTGGCCTGGTCCTCCTTACCGCCAAATCCGCCACCCAGGCGGGTAACATCCACCTCAAAACGATGCATGGGTAAGCCCAATACGCGTGAGGCTGTTTTTTGCACATGGGTAGGCCCTTGTGTGGATGATAGTATCTTTATGCTTCCGTTCTCCTTTAATCCGGCATAGCTGCCCTGGGTCTCAATATACAGATGCTCCTGCGCCCCCGATTCAGCTTTCCCTTCAATGATATGATCGCATTGAGACCAGGCATGGTCAATATCGCCGGATTGAAATGTCGACGGACTGATCAGGAACATGCCCTTTGTAAAAGCCTCCCGGGCATCTGTCACCGGGTCATACGCTTCGATATCCACCTGGATTTTCGCGGCCGCCCTGCGTGCTGTGTGCTCATCTTCTGCCACTACCAGGGCAATCGGCTGCCCCTGGAAACTCACCAGGTCATCAGCAAACAGGACTTCGTCACCCACAATACCGCCGATTTGGTTTTCGCCCGGGATATCGCTTGCCGTATAGACTGCCTTCACCCCGGCCGTGGCAGTTGCTCCGGATGTGTCCAGCCTGTTTATCCGGCCATGGGCAACCGGGGAGGAAAATACCGCACCGAAGAGTGTTCCCTCAAGGACGGGAACATCATCAACGTAAAGGGACCGGCCGGTAACATGGGCTATGGAATCAATATTTTTCATAACTGTTTCTGACTTTTTTGGGCAGGATGCTTCAATAGTGCGTCTTCATTAATCTGTTCCGGGAACAATGTCAGGAAGTGCGCGTACAACAGTTGCCGGGCGAGCAGCTTTTTATATTCTTTGCTGCCCCTGATATCGGAGATGGGTGATATTTCCTGCATCAACAGTTTGCCGGCTTCCCTGACCGTTTCCGTATCGGGCTTGCGGCCAGTCAGGAAGCGGCCGGTCTGATGCAGGTATTTCGGAACAGGAGCTACACCGCCGAGCGAGAGATGCGCCCGTGTGATCTTGTCGTTATCCAGCTCCAGCGATATGGCGCTGTTCACACTGGCAATGTCGAGGGTGTTGCGTTTACTGACTTTCTCAAAATTAAAAAAGCTGTTTTTCCCGGGTAGTGGAAAGGAGACCTCGAAGATTATTTCACCTAACTGGAGATCGAGCTTTTTGTAATCGAGGAAGAAAGATTTGAGATCGACTTCACGCTCGTTGTCATTTTTCAGGTTTTTTAGCTTTAGTCTGGCGTTCAGGGCCAGGAAGAAGATCACCAGGTCAGCGATGGGGGAGGCATTACCCATGTTGCCTCCCAGGGTGCCCATATTCCGGATGGGTTCTGATGAGATTAGTTTAAAGTATTTTTTCAGATTGGGAAAATAGGCGTTCATGATGTCCGACTCCATGATGTCGGTGGCGGTGGTACCGGCGCCGACGATGCAATGGCCATCCCTGGTGGTGATGCCTTTGAGCTCCTGACGATCATAGAGCAGGACAGGGTCCGTTTCTGCTGCCTCTTCCGGACGTTGCACCATCAGGTCGGTGCCCCCGGCTACCATCATAGGGCTGTCGGTCTGCTTGCTATCTGTAGGCTGAAGCTCAGAAAGACGTCCGGGGATACCGGTGAAGTAGGCGGGGAGGTATCTCTGTTCCACCAGCCAGCCTATCGGGTCATCCGTGTCTTTGTGTTCCAGCATGGCAGATACCGTTTTGGCCGCATCCCTGATGGACCGGTAGCCCGTGCAACGGCATATATTGCCATTCATGGAATCAATGGCTTTTTCAAGGCTGGAGGGTTCTTTTTCCATGGTATGTCCTGTGAGTGACACGATAAACCCCGGCGTGCAAAATCCGCATTGGGTGCCACCATGGTCGACAAAAGCCTTTTGCGCCGGGTTGAGGCGGTTACTGTTCAGGCCTTCAATGGTGACGATATGTTTTCCGGCCGCGTTTCCCAGTGGTGTCAGACAGGAGACGATGGTCTGGTACTCCATCTTGTTGCCCACCAGCCTTCCTTCGAGAACCGTGCAAGCGCCGCAGTCTCCCTCGCGGCAGCCGATCTTGGTGCCGGTCAGGCGCTCTCCGTAACGGATAAAGTCGAGCAATGTGGTGCCTGACCTGGCTTGGGTGCTTATGGTTTGGTTGTTAAGGATAAATGAGGTCATGTATAGCCTGTATTTTTATCATTTCTAAACAATATTTATGCCGGGCTAATCTGCAACCTGTGATTGCTGTTCCGGCAGATGCACATCCAGCTGCGGGAACGGAATACTGATGCCTTCATCAGCAAAGGCTTTATACACCTTCTCCCGGATCTCAAAGCTCAGCGGCCAGAAATCGACTGATTTGGCCCAGGCCCTGACGGAAATATCCACAGAGCTGTCATTCAATTCGGAGAGGAAGATCATGGGCTCCGGGTCTTTTAATACCCGTGGATCATTCTCTAAAAGGTTCTTGAGAACGGCTTTTGCTTTGTCGTAGCTTTCACCGTAAGGAATTCTGAAAACCCACTGGCTGCGCCTGGCTTCATTGGTCGAATAATTGGTGATATTTCCGGTGGCCAGATTCCCATTTGGCAGGATGACCTCCACATTGTCGATGGTATGCAGGATGGTATTAAAGATCTGAATATCCTTAACCGTCCCCATGAAATTTTGTGCCTCAATAAAATCATCGGTTTTGAACGGCTTTATCATCAGGATCAGCACACCACCAGCGAAATTCTGCAGGGTGCCCGAAAGCGCCAGACCGATAGCCAGACCCGCAAAACCCAGAATGGCAATGAAAGCGGTCATGGGGACACCAATCATGGACAAAATGCTGATCATCACCAGGATCTTTAGGATAACACTGGTTAAAACTCTCAAAACTCCCCTGAGAGATGGTTCAAACCCGCGTTTTTCCATGAGATTATTAAGGATATTGCTGATTCTCCTAATAATCCAGAAGCCCACGATGAGGATAATTATGGCTACGACGATTCGGAGACCGTAATGGATAACGAAGCCGCCAAGGGCTTCCAGAAGACTTTCGATATTGAACTGATTTTGGAAATTTTCCATCGTTATACGTTGTTAGATTATAATGGCTTATAAAGGTTTGGTTATCTGTGAACATGAATTTGCCTGTATAAATGTATAAAAATATTTTTTTGTGGCGGATACCATTGTTTGAATACATTTTCTCGCGAAGAGCCTGATTGCGGTTTCAATAATTCGCTATATTTGGTGCGGTAATAAGGCAAAGTGATTTTCCTGCACTGACAAAACGGTATTTCTTCTCCTATGTATATTCATACTATTGATTGGCTTGTTATCGGCGCTTTTTTGCTGATCAGTATGGGCATCAGCATCTATTTGTCGGGGCGGGCTTCACGAAGCACCAGTGAGTTTTTCCTAAGCGGGCGTAAGTTGCCCTGGTACATTGCGGGCACCAGTATGGTGGCAACCACCTTTGCTGCCGATACACCGCTGGCGATCACGGAGCTGGTTGCAGAGCGGGGCATCAGTGGTAACTGGCTTTGGTGGAATATGCTGCTGGGTGGCATGCTGACCGTATTCTTTTTTGCACGTTTGTGGCGACGTTCCAACATCCTGACCGACACTGAATTTGTGTCTATACGCTATTCGGGTCGGTCAGCCCGGTTTTTGCGAGGTTTCAGGGCCGTTTATATTGGGATTTTCATGAATGCCATTGTGATGGCCTGGGTGAATCTGGCGATGGTCAAGATCCTGCAAGTGATGTTTCCCGACCTTACCCTCTTTGGGTACGCAGGTATTACGTTAGCCGGGATACACTTTAGTGCCCACCTACTGGTGGTTGGCGCCATGATGGCATTCGTGGCGCTCTATTCAGCCATCTCAGGTCTCTGGGGCGTGACAATCACGGATACCTTACAGTTTTTCCTGGCCATGGGCGGGAGTATTGTGCTTGCCATCATAGCTCTCGACCACGTTGGTGGTATGACAGGGCTTCAGACACAGCTGGCCGATAAACAATGGGTGTTTGACTTTTTCCCGGTGGTGGAGGCCGGAGAGGATAGTGTGTCGGGGTCAGGTATGTTGAAAATGAGTATCGTTGCCCTGGTTGCTTATCTGGGGGTGCAATGGTGGGCCAGCTGGTATCCCGGCTCTGAGCCCGGTGGTGGGGGCTATGTTGCCCAGCGTATGATGTCGGCCAAAGATGAGAAGCACGCATTGCTGGCAACGCTGTGGTTTCAGGTGGCGCATTTCGCCATCAGACCCTGGCCCTGGATTATTGTAGCGCTCACCGCGCTGGTACTCTATCCCGAAGAACCGGATAAAGGAGCTACCTATGTGATGGTCATTCGTGACCTGCTGCCTTCCGGATTGCTGGGACTGCTATTGGCAGCATTTCTGGCTGCTTATATGTCGACCATGTCATCGCAAACGGTATGGGGCGCCTCTTATGTGGTCAATGATCTCTTTCGGCCTTTTATCCGGCCGGGTGCTACCGAAAAATATTATGTCAGCGTCTCCCGCTGGACAACCGTTCTGTTGATGGTCTTCTCCCTGATCGTTACCACACAGTTTGACATGATCAGTGATGCCTGGCGCTTCATCCTTGCCTGCAGTGGTGGCATCGGGCTGGTGCTGCTGCTACGGTGGTTCTGGTGGCGCATCAATGCCTGGTCGGAAATCGCTGCCATGGTTGCACCTTACTTCATCTATCCAATCCTGATTTACCGGTTTGACCTGAGCTATGAAAGCATCTTGCTGATCATTGTGGCCTGGTCAACATTGGTTTGGTTGACCGTCACGTTCCTGACAGCGCCAACGGATAAGCACACACTACAATCCTTCTACAGAAGGGTTCATCCGGGCGGTCCCGGTTGGACAAGGATTGCCGGTGAGATGCCGGATGTGGAGGGAGATCGTGGTTACAGATACCTTTTCCTGAGCTATATCAGTAGCTGTGTGATGGTCATGTTTGCCCTCTTTGGTATTGGGAGACTGCTTTTTGCCTCCTGGCTGTCAGCTGGGATGTATCTAGGTGTGGCAGCCATTGCAGCTTTTATTGTTTACCGGCAGCTTTCGAAGACCGGCTGGGACAGCGTAATAAAATAGTGGCAAAATTGTTGTATTTTTATGGTTGGAAACGAGAATAGTTTTGCTCTTCGATTTGTTTTTTTATGATGACTGTTATTTTATCCCTTGTTGTTTCTTCCTTCCTGATGATGTTGCCTTTCCCCGCTGCCAGTTCGGCAGGGGATAGCCTGCAGCCTGCTGATAGCCTTGATCCGGCCCGTCTGTTGAGCAGTTACGTGCAGATTCCTTCTGTTTCGGGTGAAGAAAAAGAGGCCGGTGAGTTCCTGTCAGGCTTTTGCCGGGATCACGGCTTGCATGTGCATGTTTTTACGGACGAACCTGACAGCTATAACTTTGCAGCTTCTTTATATCCGCTGGAAGAAAGGAAACCTAATATTGTATTGTTGACACACATCGACGTTGTGCCTCCGGGCGACCCGGAAGGCTGGACTTATCCGCCGTTTAGCGGCACGATTGCCGATGGAAAAGTATGGGGACGCGGGGCTATCGATAATAAAGCCCTGGGCGTGATGCAGGTGATGGCTGCTCTACAGTTTGTGGAGCGGGCGCAGGAAGAGGATCTGCCATATAATGTCAGCGTGTTGGCTGTTTCAGGTGAAGAAACAGGCGGTGACAAAGGTGCTCGTATCATTGCCAATGAGTATCTGGATGAGCTGAACCCTGCGGTTGTTTATGGGGAAGGAGGTGCCGGGATTACCGGGCTTATAAGCACAGATCCCGATATGCCGGTCTTTGGCGTTGGTGTTGCCCAGAAACGCAGGATGTTTATGGCTGTTGAGTCCTCAGTGCTAGCATCCGGACATGGGTCCGTGCCGCGCGACAGCTACTCCACCAAGGAAGTGGTCGGGGCAACAAAAGCCCTGTTGGATGCCAAACCACGAATCGTTGTGTCGCCCGTTGTTAAAGAGGCATTGAATGAAATTGCCCTATATGAAAGTAGCATAAGGCGCAGTATCCTGAAAAATGTTGATTTTCTTGCCCCCCTGTTCGGTCGTTTCCTTCGTGCCGACCCCCTCATCATCTCCATGCTGACCAATACAACAGCGCTCACCAGGATTACCAGTGCAGATGGCGCTTACAATCAAATACCCACAGATGCCCGGGCGGTGTTTGACTGCCGCCTGCTTCCCGAAACAGATGAGGAAACATTTATCGCCCGTGTGGAAAAAATTGTTGAAGATTATGATGTTACAATAAATGTAATTCAGTCAAGCCCGGCCGCACCCACCTCAGAACGGGGTTCCTATTTTGAAGCTTTGGATCAGGCAGTAGTGCAGACTTTTGATCAGGATGTTATCGCTGTCCCTTTTATGTTTATGGCCATTAACGACAACCGCTTTTTCAGGCGCCAGGGCATCCCGGCCTATGGTTTGTTGCCGGCCATCATGTCGGAGGAACTTATGGAATCCATTCATTATTTTGATGAAAGAATGCCGGTAGAAGGCCTTGAAAAAGGCATTCAGGTCTATGTTAGCCTTATAAACCGATTGATTTCGGGCCAGTTGTGAGTTGGGCACTAATGGGTTTGAGTCCATGGACAGTAAACAGTGAACAGTAAACAGTGAACAGTGAA
>CAYMDX010000006.1:30288-36590 GCA_964389125.1 uncultured Bacteroidales bacterium | reverse complement strand
TTTCAGGGGCACAAATATACGATTAATTATGGAGATGTTGACATTGGATTGTCATCTATCGGCAGGTTTGCCCGAATAACTGAGTTCGACATATATCTTTATTGCAAGTGTAAATTTTTGGTAGGATAAAACCCCTTACAAGGTTTTTTCGTTTTTTGTACATTTTGTATTTCTATATTAACCTGATTATCTTTTTTTACATTATCGGGGGTTTTCTGGAAACCCCTATAATGATTTGATTATCACATGGTTAAGTGAGGATACAAAGCGGGACAAAAGATACAAAAATGGTACCTGTTTTCGGAAGGTTAACTGTCTGTTTATTAGAGCTTTAGCTGCTCAAAAGTGCGGATGGAGGGATTCGAACCCCCACGCCTTGCGGCACCAGATCCTAAGTCTGGCGCGGCTACCAATTACGCCACATCCGCATAATAATCTACCCTGATTATTTAGTGCAAAAGTACAATAAATTTAAAAACCTGCCCACATATTGCCCGAGAAAAACTACTCACCATCAGATGGCGCTTCCAACGGAATGGTAAAGGAAACAACAGATCCTTTCCCTTCCTTACTGTTAATATATATGTCGCCTCCCTGCTTTTTGGCAAATTCCTTACATAACAACAAGCCAAGTCCACTACCCTTCTCATCCGACGTGCCAAAACTGCTATACAAAGAATCAACACGAAAGAGCTTTTCCTGATCCTCCTCCGAAATACCTACTCCATTATCGGCAATCGCTATTTCAATCATGTCAGGGTGCTTATGAGAACGAATCTCAACATACCCGCCAGGATAGGTATATTTAAGCGCATTGGACAAGAGATTACGAACGATCGCATCGGTCATGTTTACATCACCCCAAACCTGCATACCATCATGCACCTTGTCAAATATATCAATGTTCTTTTCAATGGCGTTCCCTTCAAAAAGCCTCACATTGTCACGAATAACATCCTTGATGTTGAAGCGTTCCGGATTATATTGAATCTTACCGGTTTGGGCCCTTGACCATTGCAATAGATTTTCCAGCAGGTTATTAATTTTGAGAACCGAATTGTCCAGCTCAGATGCCAATTCCTTTAACTCTTCTTTTGACAAATGATCAATATCCCTTTTTAATATCCTTGAAAAGCTCAGCACAGAAGCAAACGGATTCCGAAGGTCATGAGATATGATAGAGAAAAACTTGTCCTTCGTCTGGTTGCTTTCTATGAGGTTCTTCTCATTTTCCTGCAACTGTTTGTTTAGCCTGTCTACCTTTTTCTTTTCACGTATGAGCGAGTCATTCAGTTCTTTTAATTTCTCGTTGTTCCGGCTGATTTCCTTTTTCTGGTATTCCAGCTTTTTATTCGTCCGACGCGATTCAATGAAACGATAATATATAACAATCAGCAATATCAAAATTAAAACCACAAACAACAACAGGTAATTCCTTGACTGCCGTTGCTTCTCCAGATTAAGTTGCTGAATCTGATTATTTTTCTGAAGAAGATCAATCTCATCCTGCTTCCGTTCACGGTCATACATCAGCTGCATTTCCATCACGCGCCTCCTGCTTTCTTCATCATAAATACTGTCCTTCAGACTAATATGTTTTTGCTGATACTCATACGCATTCCTATACTGTTGCTGCTGATGCATTACCTGGCTCAAAAGATCATAATTCTCTGCCAAAACAGAGTGCATACCCGCCTCATCGGCAAGTTCTATGCTTTTATCAAAAAAACCTTTTGCGCGTTCCAATTCTCCCGAGGCCATATATGCATTTCCTAAGTCACGAGCCACCTGTGCTTTCCCTCTTTCGACTTGCGCCAGTTCAAAATGAGCTTGCGCCTCACGCAAGATGTCGATGGCATCATCATATCTATTCTCTTCAATATGCAAATTGCCAATAGCTTTTTGGGTTATGGCTATTTCACGTATATCATTGTATTCCAGTCGTATAGCAAGAGCTTCACTAAAATACGCATGGGCTGCCTCATAGTTACCGTTTTTCTGGTTTAGGACGCCAAAATTATTCAATGAGTACGCCTTAGACTGTTCCATCTCATACTCCTCTGCAATGTTCAAAGCACGTCGATGGTATTCCTCAGCTTTATCATATCTTTCCTGTTCCTGATACAGATATCCGATATTATTTAATACTGTAAACGGGGAAGAGTCATCATCTTTGTCCTCAAACATTTGAAGTCCCTCAAGATAATACTCCAATGCATTGTCGTAATAGCCCTGGCCGTGAGAAATGATACCGAGGCTGATAAGCACACGTGCATAACCGGCATCATCTTCAATGTCCTCAAACAACTGGCGGGCCTTAAACATGTAATCATAAGCTTGTTTGAAATCTCCTTTTCGCCAATATAACAAGCCGAGATCAGTTAAACTTCTGCCGATATATTCCTGATCATCAAGGTCTCTGGCGATTTCAAGCGCCTTCATAACATGCTCCTTCGCCAATTCCTGCTCTAATGATCGAATAGACCAGGCAAGATCGATAAGCGCTTCCATGCGAACAGAATCTGCAACCGCAGGACTGTCTACCAGGTTCTTCAGACTGTCAACCTCCGTATCATATTGGTCATTGGAAAAGCCGGCATACACAGGAGCCTGAAATATACCCGACCAGAGCAAAACGATTAGAAGACAGAGATACTTTTTCATCATGAATCAATATTGACGATAACAAATCCCATCGTAAAGATAAACAAAATAGTTTTTACTTTCGATAAAAAACCTTATTTGGTTGACAAAATTATAAGGAGAACTGATGGAGAAAAACAACCTCAGCCATTGCACCACATCAAATACCACGCCATTGTCGTGATTACAAACCATTTATTCAACATTCACACCGGCAATTGCTTCATTTATATTCAATATGGTATCCCCAATTTTCTCACATGAAGTGATGAGCTTATTAAAATAAAAAGCACTCTTGGCATGGGTGGGGTCTTTTTCAATATCATCGATCACGGCATCTTTGACCTGGTCCCGGAAAGCATTAATTTTCTTTTCAAGCTCCATGGCTTTCGGCAGAGATTGGCGCGCCTCGTGCGTACTGGTCTGCATATTCTCAAGCATCAGCTCGAAACCACTATTAACAAGCTTAAACATCTCAAACAGATCACTACGCTGCTCCGGGGTGAAGTAAACCTTTTCCTTTTTCTTATCCGATAAGACAGAGGACATCTTAAAGCAGACATCCCCAATCTTTTCAACTTCACTGCTGATAAGGCGCATCCGGCGTAATTCTTCTGCTGCATGCCCGCTTAACTGTCTCCTTGATATCTTGATCAGGAATGTGGTAATCTCTACCTCCACCCTGTCGGTTATTTCTTCATACTTACTCACCTTTCCCAGGAGATTCTGATACTCCTTTTTATCGGTTTCTATGATAAGTGCCGGAATAAAATTGAACATCCTTTGAGAGAGTTCCGCATATTTGCGAACCTCCTTTTTGGCCTGAAAAACAGATAACTCAGCCATATGAAGGAATCCGCTGCTAAAATATTCGAGTTGCGGTCGTTCAAACTTTTTGCCTCTGGAGGGTATTAAATACTCAACAAATTGGACAATATATCGGCTGAGTCCGATCAGTAGCAGGGTATTGGTAACATTAAATATGGTATGAAAAATAGACAGGCCGACAGGTATCCAAGTTGCTGTCTCCATGGGGGACCCAAGTCCGAAATGAACCATAAAATGGTCAATTCGACTCAGGAAGAACTTGAACAAAAGGAGCATCCATATAATCCCTATCACATTGAAAACGGTATGGGCAAGGGCTGTTCGTTTGGCATATACATTCCCGACCAGGGCGGCCACGTTGGCTGTAATGGTGGTACCGATATTTTCACCCAGCACGATAGCCGCACCATGTTCATAGCCAATCCAGCCAAAGTTACACATCACCAGGGTAAGCGCCATCGTGGCACTGGACGACTGCAGGACAATCGTAAGCAAGGTACCTAACCCCAGGAATAAAAAGGTGCTGTAAATCCCGTAATCAGTCATGTTTTGGATAAACCTGAACATCTCCGGGTTGTGTTCCAGATCCGGAACAGCATCTTTCAGGTAGTTCAACCCCAAAAACAATAAGGCAAAACCCAGCAGTATCTGACCGGCAGAGTTCAGACGCTCCCTTGAATTGAGCAACAAAGGGAAGCTTATTCCTATCAGCGGAATGGACAAAGCCGCAATATTGACCTTAAAACCCAGCAGGGAGATTAGCCAGGCGGTGGTAGTGGTACCAATATTGGCGCCCATGATCACCCCCACAGACTGTATGAGTGTCAACAGACCGGCATTCACAAAGCTGACAACCATCACCGTGGATGCCGAAGAGGATTGCACAAGTGTCGTCAACAAAAAGCCGGTAAAAACCCCTGCGAATCGATTGGAGGTCATAGCAGCCAGAACAGACCGCATCTTATCCCCGGCAAACTTCTGAATGCCCTCACTCATGGTTTTCATCCCATAAAGGAACAAACTCAGTGATCCGAATAGCGTGAGGAAATCGAAAAAACCAAAACCCATAATTTAGTTATTGGAAACTCAAAAGTAGTCAAAAGTAAAATTCAAACAAGCTGAAATATCAACATTTTTTATGTTAAAAAGATACGATCCTGATTAACGGGCTCTGAAAATAAGCACGTAAAGGGGAGTATCCTGGCGGTTTTTATGTAATGCGCTCATTAAGGGAAAGTAAAAATGCCTCTCCGGCCAAAATGGTCCTGAAAGGCATTTTTATTACTGCATCATCTATTACTTATTTGGTAAAACGAAAAGCCTTCCCCGGGTATTTAGCCGTTTCGCCCATCATCTCTTCGATACGAAGCAGCTGATTGTACTTGGCTATCCGTTCAGACCGGCAGGCTGATCCTGTCTTTATCTGACCGGTACCCAAAGCGACCGCCAGGTCGGCAATGGAAGTATCTTCCGTTTCGCCCGAGCGGTGACTGATCACTGCCGTATAGTTGTTCCGGAAAGCCAGATTAACAGCGTCAATGGTTTCAGACAGCGTGCCGATCTGATTTACTTTTACGAGGATGGAGTTGGCCACATTGGAGTCGATACCTTTCTGCAAACGGTTCACATTGGTGACAAACAGGTCATCTCCAACGAGCTGAACATCCTTGCCAAGTTTTTGGGTCATTAACTCCCAGCCTTCCCAGTCATCTTCATCCATACCGTCTTCAATGGAGATAATGGGGTAATTTTTCACCCAATCGGCCCAGTAATCCACCATCTGAGCAGGCGTAAGCTTGTCGCCGGTGGATTTGTGAAGGTGGTATACATTTTCGTCTTTAAGATAATATTCACTGGCAGCGGGGTCCAGTGTTAAACCGATATCGTCGCCCGGTTTGTATCCGGCTTTTTCAATAGCCTGCAGAATAAGTTGCACCGCTTCCTCATTTGATTTCAGGTTAGGGGCAAAGCCACCCTCATCACCAACATTTGTAGAATACCCCTTTTTCTTCAGAACCGCTTTCAGGTTTTGGAAAATTTCAGCCCCCATCTGAATCGCCTGGCTGAAGCAGGTTGCTCCGACGGGCATAATCATAAACTCCTGAAAATCGACGGAGTTGTCAGCATGCGAACCACCATTCAGGATGTTCATCATGGGCATAGGCAACGTGTTGGCATTTACACCGCCAATATAGCGAAACAATGGCTGACCGGTTTCCTGCGCAGCAGCATTGGCGGCCGCCAAAGAAACTCCCAGAATGGCATTCGCCCCAAGTTTGGCTTTATTCTCTGTACCGTCGACCTCAAGCATGACCTTGTCCACCAAAGCCTGATCGGTCACATGGAAGCCCTGAAGCTCATTATTAAGGACGGTATTAACATTATCAACCGCTTTCAATACGCCTTTGCCAAGGAATTTTCCTTTGTCGTCGTCTCTCAGCTCCACCGCTTCATGAACACCGGTAGAGGCACCAGAAGGTACTGCTGCACGTCCGAGAATACCGTTTTCTGTGATCACATCAACCTCTATTGTGGGATTTCCACGTGAGTCGAGGATCTGTCTTGCATGAATGTTTAAAATTGCGCTCATAAGTCTATGTGTTTTAATGTTTACGTGCTTGAATTCAGCGTAAAGATAAGCATATACGCAGAAATAAAAAAGGATAAAGCGACCTGGTCACTTCATCCCTTACTCTTTTCATAGCACATTGCGTGAATGAATTATTGCTTATCTTCCGATGTATCTTCCGATGTATCTTCTGTGTTTTCATCCGAGGATTTTTCTTCTTCAGAATCATCAGCCGGCTGGTCCTGTTTCTTTTCTGCAGCGG
>CAYMDX010000006.1:0-30188 GCA_964389125.1 uncultured Bacteroidales bacterium | reverse complement strand
GATTTTTCTTCTTCAGAATCATCAGCCGGCTGGTCCTGTTTCTTTTCTGCAGCGGGTTGCTCTTCGGCGGCTTTTTTATCATCCCCGGCAGGTTCTGCCTCCGCCTCAGGCTTATCCGCAGTTTCTGCTTCAGGTTCGGTTTTTTTATCCGTTGGCTCAGCAGTTTCCTCAGCGGCCGGAGCGGTTTCTTCGGTGTCGGTTGCCGCTTCTGCGGAGGCCTCTGCAGGTGCTTCCTGACTGTCATCGGCTGGTTCGGCCGGTTTTTCAGCAGGCTCTTCCTGTGGAGTGGTGTCGCCGACAGCATCCCGGGCAGTAGCCGGAGCGGCCTGCTCAGTTGCCTCAGTATCTTTGGCTCCCTTCTTACCACGGCGTCTTCCTCTCCTGGTACGCCTGGCCGTCGTTTCTTCTTCAGTTTTCAGCATGGCCGTGTTGTAATCAACCAACTCGATGAAGCACATTTCAGCCGCATCACCCTGACGAAAACCTGTTTTCAGGATACGGGTATAACCACCCGGACGATCCGCTACTTTTTGTGCGACTTCCCGATACAGTTCACTGACAGCATATTTGTTTTTCAGATAAGAAAAAACCATGCGGCGCGAATGTGTCGAATCCGTCTTTGAACGTGTAATCAGTGGCTCGACATACGAACGCAACGCCTTGGCTTTGGCTACCGTTGTAGTGATCCTTTTGTTGAGAATTAATGCTGTGGCCAGACTCGACAAGGTTTCCTGCCTGTGCGCTGCTTTTCTCCCTAAATTACTAATCTTCTTCCTATGTCTCATTACTAAATTATTCCTTATCTAATTTGTACTTCGAAAGGTTCATTCCAAAATGGAGGTTCTTTGACTTGATAAGCTCTTCCAGCTCGGTAAGCGACTTTTTTCCAAAATTTCTGAATTTCAGCAGGTCATGTTTATTAAGCGCAACCAGATCTGCCAATGTCTCAACATCTGCTGCTTTCAGACAATTCAATGCCCTTACCGAAAGGTCAAGATCCACCAGTTTTGTTTTCAGGAGCTGACGCATATGCAATGAATTCTCATCAAACTCCTCGCTGGATGCTTTTTCTTCAGTATCCAGGGTGATTTTCTCATTGGAGAACAACATAAAGTGTTGTATCAGAATATGTGCGGCTTCCTTCAGTGCCTCTTTGGGCTCCACAGAACCGTCAGTCAAAATCTCAATAACCAGCTTTTCGTAGTCGGTCTTCTGTTCAACACGGTAGTTGTCAACGTGATAGGTCACATTTTTAATCGGGGTAAAAATGGAATCGACGGCGATTGATCCGATAACCGGGTTGAGGCCTTTATTTTCTTCAGCGGGCACATAACCACGGCCTTTTTCAATCGTAAACTCAACATTCAGGTTAACGGATGGTTCCATCTCGCAGATAACCACGTCAGGGTTCAGCACATAGAAATTCGACAGGGCATCATTCAGGTCACCTGCCATAAACTGTTCCTGCCCTTTGATGGACACACTGAATTTTTCTGACTCGGCATCCTCCACCTGCTTTTTAAAGCGTACCTGTTTCAGATTCAGGATAATCTCCGTGACATCTTGTACAACGCCTTCGATGGTTGAAAACTCATGGTCCACGCCCTCAATTTTTACTGAAGTAATGGCATAACCTTCCAGCGACGAGAGTAAAATTCTTCTGAGAGCATTGCCTATCGTAATGCCATAGCCTGGTTCCAACGGGCGAAATTCAAACTTCCCCAGCCGGTCATCGGACTCAAGCATGATTACTTTGTCCGGTTTTTGAAATGCTAATATTGCCATTGATACTTGTTTTTTGTGATAAAAAGGGGAACAAACATTACTTGGAATACAATTCCACGATGAGCTGCTCTTTGATATTTTCAGGGATCTCTTCTCTTTCTGGGTAGTTCAGAAATTTACCTTTTGACATGTCCTGATCCCATTCCAACCATGAATAGTTGCCCGACCGTGAAGACAATGAGTCAACGATCACCTCAAGGCTACGTGAGCGTTCACGTACACCGATGATGTCACCGGGCTTTACTGTATACGATGGAATATTTACTATCTGCTCGTTAACAGTAATATGGCGATGGCCGACAAGCTGGCGGGCTGCGTTGCGTGTCGGGGCAACTCCAAGCCTGAAGACAACATTGTCGAGGCGGGCTTCCAGAAGCTGGAGTAGTATCTCCCCGGTAACCCCTTTTTGGCGAACAGCTCTCTTAAATGTATTGGCAAACTGCTTCTCCATCAAGCCATAGGTAAACCTGGCCTTTTGTTTTTCAAGCAGCTGTATGCCATATTCTGATTTTTTACGTCTTTTCCGCATCTGACCATGCTGTCCCGGCGGATAATTTTTCTTTTCAAATGATCTGTCTGCACCGAAAATGGGATCTCCAAACTTACGGGCTACCTTGGTTTTAGGTCCTAAATATCTTGCCATGCTTATTCTTTATAAATCTTTGGTGTTTAACAAACAAATTCGATGTTACACTCTCCTGCGCTTGGGAGGACGACAGCCGTTGTGTGGCAACGGTGTCACATCCTGGATCTCAGTTACTTCAAGCCCTGTTGCGTGTAATGTACGTATAGCCGACTCTCTGCCCGAACCAGGGCCCTTTACGTAAACCTTAACCTTACGCATACCCAGATCATATGCAGTTTTTGCAGCATCACCTGCTGACAGCTGACCGGCATAAGGGGTATTCTTTTTTGAGCCCCTAAATCCGTTCTTACCTGCTGAAGACCAGGAGATCACCTGCCCCTGCTGGTTTGTCAATGTAACAATGATATTATTGAAAGAAGCAAAAATATGGGCCTGGCCGGTGGGTTCAACCTTTGCAACTCTTTTTTTGGCACTTCTGCCTTTACCTGATTTTGCCATAATAATTTATTAACGGTTTTTTCTGATCAAGGGGTGTTCAACACCCGCATCAATAACAATCGGAATTATTTCACTGCCTTTTTCTTGTTGGCAACGGTTTTCTTCTTCCCTTTTCGTGTACGGGCGTTATTTTTGGTTTTTTGCCCGTTCAAAGGCAGGCCAATACGGTGGCGAATACCGCGGTAGCAGCCTATGTCCATCAAACGTTTGATGTTCATCTGCGTCTCAGACCTTAACGATCCTTCCACCTTGTAATGATCATTAATGACATTACGGATCTGAGTCAATTCATGGTCTTCCCAGTCCTCGACAGTCTTATTGGGATCCACCTTGGCGGTTTCCATCACCTGCCGGGCCAGACTGTGTCCGATACCGTAAATGTAGGTGAGGCTTACTACCCCTTTTTTGTTTCTTGGAATATCAACTCCAGCTATACGTGCCATATTCTTATATCCTTTGTATAAATTAGTAATCTATCCCTGACGTTGCTTAAATTTCGGGTTTTTCTTGTTGATCACATACACTTTGCCCTTCCTGCGTATTATTTTACACTCAGAGCTCCTTTTCTTAATTGACGTCCTGACTTTCATTTTATTGTAAATTTATTATATAGTTGCAGATCATTATTTGTATCTAAATGTGATACGCCCTTTGGTCAGGTCATAAGGCGACATTTCAACCTTGACCCTGTCGCCGGGAAGTATCTTGATGTAATGCATGCGCATTTTCCCGGAAATATGGCCGGTAATCACATGGCCATTTTCCAGTTCTATACGAAACATGGCATTCCCAAGTGATTCAATAACCGTGCCGTCTTGTTCTATTGATGCTTGTTTTGCCATAATCAACTAATAATGACTGTGTTTTCTTTATTTTCTTTTAACGCTTCTTCCAGGAACTCAAAAGTAGAAAGCGGCTCAGCTTTACCATTTATAACCGCTACCGTATGCTCATAATGTCCTGAAGGCTTTCGGTCGGCTGTTCTGATTGTCCAGCCATCCTTTTCCTGCACTACAAAACGCTGCCCCATATTGATCATGGGTTCAATGGCGACGACCAGCCCTTCTTTAACAGGTGTTCCTGTCCCCCTCCTTCCATAATTCGGAAGCTCAGGAGGTTCGTGAAGCTGTTTGCCCACACCATGTCCGACAAGCTCTCTCACAACAGTATATCCAGCTTTTTCGGCATGTTTTTGTATGCTGGCAGAAACATCTCCCAGGGTATTGCCAACGGCTGTTTTTTCAATGCCATGCCATAAGCACTGCAAGGTTGTCTTCAGCAGGTGTTTTACCTCATTGCCAATCTCACCGATGGCATACGTATAAGCTGAGTCTCCATAGTAGCCGTTTTTCAGCACTCCACAATCCACCGACAGAATCATTCCTTCCTTTAATGGCTTATCATTGGCAAAGCCGTGTACCACAACCTCATTGGGCGACATACACAGTGAGAACGGAAAACCGTGGTAACCCTTAAAGGCCGGTACGGCACCATGGTCACGAATATACGTCTCGGCCCGTTGATCCAGTTCCCTGGTCGTGACACCGGGCCTGATATGCTTAGCGACCTCGGCATGGGTTTTTGCAACAAGTAAAGAGCTTTCGCGTATTAATTCAATTTCCTCACGGGTCTTGTATTGAATCATGGGCATCAGTATTTTAGCCGGTCATGCCGATTGGCGAAGAGCGGCCTTTGATCCGACCCGTTTTGGTAAGTCCGTCATAGTGACGCATCAACAAATGGCTTTCGATTTGCTGAAGGGTATCTAACACAACCCCGACCATGATTAACAGGGACGTACCGCCAAAGAACTGTGCAAACTGTCCGGTGACACCTACCAGGCTGACCAGCGCGGGCATAATAGCCACAAAGGCCAGGAAAAATGATCCTGGAAGGGTTATCCTGGACATAACATTATCAATAAACTCAGCTGTCTTTTTACCGGGCTTCACACCGGGTATAAAACCGCCGTTCTTTTTCATATCTTCTGCCATTTGATTTGGATTCACGGTAATGGCAGTATAAAAGTAGGTAAACAATATAACGAGTACCGCAAATGTAAAGTTGTACCAGAAACCGGTAAAATCAGACATGGTGGCGGCAAAACCGCTCAATGCGTCAGAAAAACCGGCGAGGGTAATTGGAATAAACATAATTGCCTGGGCAAAGATAATCGGCATAACACCTGCGGCATTTACTTTAAGTGGGATATACTGGCGGACACCCCCATACTGACGGTTACCCACGACGCGTTTGGCAAACTGCACCGGGATTCGCCGCTGTCCCTGAACAAGCAAAATAACCAGGACCACGACACCCATCAGAATAACAAGTTCCAGCAGGAAGATGACCAAACCACCTCCGGCGGCCTCCATACGCGCGATAAATTCGGCAAAAAGTGCAAATGGCAGCTGGGCAATGATCCCGATCATAATCAACAGCGAAATACCGTTACCAATACCTCTTTCGGTGATACGCTCACCAAGCCACATAACAAACATTGTCCCGGATACCAGGATGATCACCGAAGAGATCATAAAAAACATTGACGGGCTGGTGGCACCGGGGTCAAACGGGGAAATGGCCTGGGGCGGCAGCTGGGAGACAAGATTCGCCAGATAGGCGGGTGCCTGGGCACCGGTAATAAATACTGTCAGGTATCTTGTAATCTGATTGATCTTTTTACGTCCGCTCTCCCCTTCTTTCTGCAGACGCTGGAAATAGGGAACGGCCACACCGAGGAGCTGTATCACAATCGATGCACTGATATAGGGCATGATCCCAAGTGCAAAGATAGAAGCGTTAGAAAACGCACCACCGGAGAACATATTCAACAATCCCAGCAAACCCTCCTGGGTTTGTGCCTGTAATTCCTGAAGCTGTCCCGGATCAACGCCCGGCAGGACCACATAAGATCCAAGGCGATAAATCAGGATGATACCCAGGGTATTAAGGATCCTTACACGAAGGTCCTCGATGTTAAAGATGTTAATTAAGGTTTGAATAAATCGTTTCATTCCTGACGTTTATATCCGGTTTACAGTTCCACCTTTGCCTTCAATGGCTTCAACGGCAGTTTTCGAGAAGGCATGGGCGGTTATATTAATTTTGGCATCAAGCTTGCCATTTCCAAGAATCTTTACCTTATCATTTTTGGAGACAAGCCTGTTTTGGATCATCGTATCGAGGTCAACGGTGTCCACACCTTTCTCATCAACAAACTTTTGCAGCCTGTCAAGGTTTATACCCCGATATGCAACCCTGTTGCGATTTTTAAAACCAAACTTTGGGACCCGTCTTCCCAGGGGCATCTGTCCACCTTCAAAACCGGCTTTACGGCTGTAGCCTGAACGTGACTGAGCACCTTTGTGACCGCGTGTAGCGGTACCACCGGCTCCAGATCCTTCACCACGGGCAATACGTTTACGGCGTTTGACAGATCCTTTTGCAGGTTTTAGTCTACTTAAATCCATTGTCTATTACAAATTTAAAAATATTGAACAAAACGACATCATTCATTCACTTCTTCAACGGAAACCAGATGCTTTACCTTCTCAATCATCCCGTTTATCTGAGGTGATATGTTGAGATACACCGGCCGGTTCATCCGTTTTAAACCAAGTGCATCCAGTGTCTTTTTCTGGCGTGCGGAACGGCCGATTCTGCTTCTTGTCTGAACGATTTTATACTTTTTCATTTCCGGTTCTTTATAAAAATTAGCCGTTAAATACTTTATCGAGGTTTACACCGCGCTGTTGTGCAACGGCATGCGGATCACGAAGCTTGGTAAGGGCATCAATGGTAGCCTTAACAACACTGTGCGGGTTGGCAGAGCCCTGCGATTTGGCTAGCACGTCCGTTACACCAACACTTTCAAGCACCGCACGCATGGCGCCTCCGGCAATAACACCGGTACCGTGGGCAGCAGGTTTCAGCAGGACACGTCCACCACTGTATTTCCCTTCCTGATAGTGGGGAATGGTTCCTTTCAGGATCGGGACCTGGATCAGATGCTTTTTGGCATCATCAATCCCTTTACTGATGGCAGTGGTTACCTCTTTGGCTTTACCAAGACCGTAACCGACCACACCATTTTCATTGCCAACCACCACAATGGCGGAAAAGCTGAAGGTCCGACCACCTTTGGTCACTTTGGTTACCCGCTGTATGCCGACCAACCTGTCTTTGAGTTCGATCTCGCTTGACTTTACCTTTTTAATGTTTACGTTTGCCATAATTTAGAAATTTAAGCCTCCTTCCCGGGCTCCTTCTGCCAATGATTTAACTCTTCCGTGATACAAATAACCATTACGGTCGAACACGATATTATCGATACCTGCCTCTTTTGCCCTTTCGGCGATCACCTTGCCTACTTCCCGGGCGACTTCCGTTTTGGTGCCTTTCTTTTCCCCGGCTTCTTTTGACAATGAAGAGGTGGAAGCAAGCGTCCTGCCTCCATCATCATCGATCAGCTGGGCATAAATGGCTTTGTTGCTTCTGAAAACGGAAAGCCTGGGCTTTTCCTGGGTACCACGCACCCTTTTGCGTACACGGTACTTTACCTTCGTTCTTCTGTCGAGTTTTTTTACTATTCTTGCCATCCTGATAAAGGAATTTTATATGGTTACGATTACTTAGCAGCAGCTTTACCGGCTTTTCTGCGTATCTCTTCGCCTTTGAAGAGCACACCCTTACCTTTGTAGGGCTCCGGTTTACGCAACGAACGGATCTTTGCTGCAACCTGGCCAAGTAACTGCTTATCTATTGATTCAAGCGTGATTGTGGGGTTCTTACCTCGCTGGGTAACCGTCTCTACCTTGACCTCTTCCGGTATTTCAAAAAAGATAGAATGGGAATAACCAAGTGCAAGATCCAGTAGCTGTCCATTATTACTGGCTTTGTAACCCACACCTACAAGCTCCATCTCGATTTTATACCCTTCAGAGACACCAACGACCATGTTTCTTATCAGTGACCTGTAGAGGCCGTGCATAGCCTTGTGTTCTTTGTTGTCTGAAGGCCGGTCTACGTGTACCTCTTCCTCATTAATAACAACTTTTATGTCCTTGTCAATGGGCTGGGTAAGCTCTCCTTTGGGGCCCTTAACCGTAACAAGATTTTCATCAGTGACGGATATGGACACTCCCTGAGGTATATTGATTGGATAACTTCCTATACGTGACATATTTCCTATATTTAGCTTACGTAACAAATAATTTCGCCACCAACATTCAGCTTGTGGGCTTCCTTGTCGGTTATAAGGCCATTGGAGGTTGAAATAATGGCTATTCCAAGTCCATTTAATACCCGGGGGATCTCCTTGCTGTTGCAAAAGCGTCTCAGACCGGGACGGCTGACACGCTCAAGGTCGTTAATCGCCGGGATCTTGGAGACCGGATGATATTTCAGAGCGATTTTGATTACCCCTGGTACTTTGTCATCTTCAAACTTATAATTGAGAATGTATCCTTTGTCAAAAAGAATCTTGGTGATCTCTTTTTTGAGATTGGATGCAGGGATCTCGACCACCCGGTGATTGGCCTTGATGGCGTTCCTAATTCTTGTCAGATAATCTGCAATGGGATCGGTTATCATCTTCTTTTAAACTTATTATTGTAAATAATCTTACCAACTAGCCTTTGTAACACCCGGAATCAGTCCTTTATTGGCCATTTCCCGGAAATTGATACGGGAAACACCAAACTGCCGCATGTATCCTTTTGGTCTGCCGGTTAACTGGCAACGGTTGTGCTGCCGCACGGGAGAGGCATTCCGCGGAAGCTTTTGAAGGGCTTCCCAGTCACCTTTCGCCTTCAGTTCGGCTCTCTTCGCTGCGTATTTTTCCACCAGCTTGGCGCGTTTCCGGTCTCTGGCTTTCATGGATTCTTTTGCCATGGCTATCGTCTATTTACTGGTTCTTAAATGGGATTCCAAATTCTTTTAGCAAGGTAAAGGCTTCTTTATCGGTGTTGGCGGTGGTAACGAAGGTCATGTCCATACCATTGATCTTATTTACCTTGTCGATATTGATCTCCGGGAAAATAATCTGCTCCGGGATACCAAACGTATAGTTACCACGTCCGTCAAAGCCTTTTTCGCTGATACCTTTAAAGTCACGTATCCTGGGCAGGGAAACAGCGATCAGCCTGTCAAGGAATTCATACATATTGTTACCGCGCAGGGTAACACGGACACCGACAGGCATGCCTTTTCTCAGCTTAAAGCTGGAGATGTCTTTCCTGGACTTTGTCGGCACAGCCTTTTGTCCGGCAATCAAGGTCATCTCTTCAACGGCCGTATCAAGAATCTTCTTGTCGGTAATAGCCTCACCTACACCCTGATTAAGGCTTATCTTAATAAGCCTTGGCACCTGCATCCGGTTTTTATAACCAAACTCTTTCATCAATGCAGGAGCGATTTCGTTATCGAACTTGTCTTTCAGTCTTGGTTTATAGCTCATTACTTAATTACCTCCCCTGTCTTTTTGGAATACCGTACGTATTTATTATTCTCATCCAGCTTTCTTCCGGTTCGTGTCGGATTCCCTTTCTCATCAACAACCATCAGGTTGGAGATATGGATACTGGATTCTTTTTTCAAAATACCGCCCTGGGGATTTGTGGCGTTGGGTTTGGTATGTTTAGAAACCAAATTAACACCTTCAACCACGGCCCTTTGATTTTTCTGATCCACCATAAGCACCTTGCCTGTAGCGCCTTTTTCGTTGCCGGCAATCAGCTTAACGGTATCTCCCTTTTTTATCTGCATCTTGGACTGCATATCAGTTATTTTTTTAAAGCACTTCAGGTGCCAAAGAAACGATTCTCATAAATTGTTTTTCGCGCAACTCCCTGGCTACAGGACCAAAAATACGTGTCCCGCGCATCTCTTCCTGGCCTGTCAGGAGTACAACAGCATTATCGTCAAAACGGATATAGCTGCCATCACCGCGTCTGATATCTTTTTTGGTACGTACAACCACTGCCGTGGATACTGTACCTTTTTTGATGTTGCCCGAGGGCAACGCGTTCTTCACCGAAACAATGATTTTATCGCCAATACCGGCGTATCTTCGGCGGGTACCACCCAGTACCCTTATGCAAAGCACTTCTTTAGCGCCACTGTTATCCGCTACCGAAAGTCTGGATTCCTGCTGTATCATAATTACTTCGCTCTTTCAAGAATTTCAACTAATCTCCAACATTTCCTCTTGCTCAAAGGCCTGGTTTCCATGATACGGACTGAATCGCCGATATTGGTATCATTATTCTCATCATGGGCCAAAAAGCGGGATGTCTTCTTAACAAATTTTCCGTATTTGGGGTGACGTATCCGTCTGAGGACCTCTACAACAATAGATTTGTCCATCCTGTTACTTACAACAAGACCTGTCCTTTCTTTTCTGGGTTTTCTGGTTTCCATCTCAACAGTTACTTTTTATTTTCTTCCAATTCCCTTTTCCGTAGCTCTGTCAGGATGCGGGCAACGGTCCTGCGGTAGTCTCTGATTTTAAGCGGATTTTCCAATGGAGATACCGCATGGTTCATCTTCAACTTACGCAACTGTTTACGCTCTTCATCCAGACGTTCCTGGAGCTCACCGGTTGACGTTTCACGAATTACACTCTGCTTCATCTTTACGCTAGTTTTAGTGTTTGTCAGCTATCCTGCCTTTTGCTTATCTCCGGGCAGGTAAGGGTAAAAAATCCAGACAGGTAACGGCTGCGTGTATGATTAATCCCCTGCAAAAAGGCTGCAAATTTACAAAAAATTTGCAAACAAGCCTTCATTATTATTCAACATAATCTCTTCTTACAACAAATTTTGTTGTGATGGGCAATTTTTGGGAACCAAGTCGCATGGCTTCCATCGCGGTCTCTTTCGGTACCCCATCTGCTTCAAACATAATGCGGCCCGGAGTGACCCTGGCAACAAACAGTTCGGGAGCACCCTTACCTTTACCCATACGTACCTCTGCCGGTTTCTTGGTAATAGGTTTATCAGGAAAAATGCGGATCCAAAGCTGGCCCTGACGTTTCATACGGCGTGTAATAGCCTGACGGGCAGCCTCTATCTGACGCGCAGTAATCCAGGTAGCACCCAAAGACTTCATACCAAAAGAGCCAAAAGCCAATTCGGCACCACGCTTGGTGTTGCCTTTCATCCGGCCCTTCTGCATCTTCCTGAATTTGGTTTTCTTAGGCTGTAACATTATTAGACGTTTTATAAAGTTGACATCAACACTGTTTATTTCTTCTTCCGGCGACCTGTACGACCACCCTGCTTAGCCTTTGCCGGCTCTTCAACGAAAGGTGTCAGCTCAGGTTTACCGTAAATCTCTCCTTTGCAGATCCACACCTTTGTTCCGATACGACCATAGGTAGTATGTGCTTCCACACTGGAAAAATCAATATCGGCACGAAGGGTGTGCAGGGGAATCCGGCCTTCTTTATAAGTTTCGTTACGCGCCATTTCAGCACCGCCAAGACGTCCTGCAACCTTCACCTTTATTCCTTCAGCTCCCAGTCGCATGGTAGATGATATAGCCGTCTTTACAGCGCGACGGAAAGAAATTCTTCCTTCAATCTGTTTGGCTACATTCTGGCCAACCAGGAAGGCATCAAGCTCCGGACGCTTGATCTCGCTGATATTGATCTGGATTTCCTTTCCGGTAAGCTTCTTCAGCTCTTCCTTAAGCTTATCCACTTCCTGTCCACCTTTACCGATAATAATGCCGGGGCGGGCTGTATGAATATTGACCGTTACCAGCTTTAGGGTCCGTTCAATAAAGATTTTCGAAACACCTGCCTTGGAAAGGCGAACATACAAATATTTACGGATCTTGTCGTCTTCTACCAGCTTGGCAGCATACTTGTTGCCACCATACCAATTGGACTCCCATCCCCTGATAATACCAAGCCTAAGGCCGATTGGATTAGTCTTTTGTCCCATCTGAGCTATATTTATTCGTTTGTATTTTTACTATCCACAAAGAGGGTGACGTGATTGGAACGTTTCCTGATGCGGTGTGCACGTCCCTGCGGCGCAGGCCGTAAACGTTTCAGCATTCTGGCCACGTCAACATGAATGGATTGCACATAGAGATTGCTGTCTTCAAGACGTACGCCCTCATTTTTATTCTGCCAGTTGGCAATGGCTGAAAGCAAAAGCTTTTCTACTCTTTTGGCAGCTTCTTTTTTGCTATATTTAAGGATAGCCAAAGCCCGGTTTACGTCCTCACCCCGGATCATGTCTGCTACCAGACGCATCTTCCTGGGGGAAGTAGGACAGTTTTTCAACCTGGCGTAATACTGGGTCTTCTTTTCTTCCTTATATTGTTCAGCCCTGATATGTTTTCTTGCTCCCATTGCTACGATCTATTTATTTTTTGCCTTTATCTTTTTTACCTGCGTGTCCGCGAAAGATGCGGGTAGGTGCAAATTCTCCCAGCTTGTGGCCAACCATGTTCTCGGTAATGTAGACGGGGATGAATTTGTTGCCATTATGAACGGCAATCGTCAGCCCGACAAACTCCGGAGAGATCATGGATGCGCGTGACCATGTTTTAATCACTGACTTTTTTTTGCTGGCGGCCATGGCCAACACCTTTTTCTCAAGCTTGTGATGTATATAAGGTCCTTTTTTCAGTGAACGACTCATATCTGTAAATTTTTCCTGTTATATTCTGATTATTTTTTCCTTTTCTCCAAAATGAGCCTGTTGGAAGCTTTTTTCTTGTTGCGGGTTTTATAACCTTTCGCAGGCAATCCTTTACGGCTTCTTGGATGTCCACCGGCGGCACGTCCTTCACCACCACCCATGGGATGGTCGATCGGGTTCATCACGACGGGGCGTGTACGCGGGCGCCGTCCCAACCAGCGACGCCGGCCTGCCTTGCCTGACACTTCATGCATTTTGTCAGGATTGGAAACCGAGCCAATGGTAGCTTTACAAGTGACAAGCACCATGCGAACCTCACCGGAGGGCATCTTTAAGGTAGCATATTTCCCTTCGCGGGAAGTAAGCTGGGCATGGCCACCGGCACTGCGGGCCATTTTGCCACCCTGCGCGGGACGAAGCTCAATATTATGGACCACCGTACCCAACGGAATGTTTTTCAAAAACAACGCATTGCCTACCTCAGGTGATGCCTTCTCACCCGACATCACAGTCTGTCCAACCTGTATCCCGTTCGGCGCTATTATATACCGTTTCTCACCATCCGCATAAAACAGAAGGGCAATACGGCCAGACCTGTTCGGATCATACTCAACAGTCTTTACCGTTGCAGGTATTCCATCTTTATCACGTTTAAAGTCAATACAACGGTACCTGCGTTTATGACCACCACCTACATGGCGCGTAGTCATTTTGCCCCATCTGTTCCTGCCGCCTGTTTTATGTTTCCCGGACACCAGACTCTTCTCAGGTTTGGCGACAGTTAAATCATCAAACGCGCTAATCATTTTATTGCGCTGACCGGGTGTCGTGGGTTTGAATTTTTTTAAAGCCATGAATCCTTATATATTGCTGTAAAAATCAATTGTTTCGCCTTCGTTTAATGTCACGATGGCCTTTTTAAATGAACTTTTCCGGCCGGTCTGAATCCCGGTACGGGTATAGCGGGTCTGACTCTTACCCAGATATACCATGGTATTTACCGAATCAACTTCCACACCATACATCTCCTCAACAGCATGTTTGATCTGAGACTTGGTGGCTTTCTTGTTTACGATGAATCCATAGCGGGTTGGAAACTTTTCGGTTACCGCCGTCATCTTCTCGGTTATTAGTGGCTTAATTAAAACTTCCATGTCCTTATCTATTTACCGGGTTTATAAACGAAAAACCCGTTATGCATCCTTTGTTTTTAGTAAATTGTTTTCCAAACCTTTAATGGCGCTTTCCATAACCAATATCCGATCCGCCTGCAGTATGGTATAGGTACTTAACTGCGTTGCCTGCATAACCTGGGTATTGGGTATATTCCTGGAGGACAGCTGCAGCATGCGGTCAGGTCCGGGCATGACTAGCAAAGACTTTTTGCCGTCCAGATCAAACTTTTGCAGTATTTCATTGTACTTCCTGGTTTTAGGTTCTTCCAATGAGAAGTCCTCTACCACAACCAGTTTATCATCTTTTTGCTTATACGTCAAAGCCGATTTCCGGGCCAGTGTTTTAACCTTTTTGTTGACTTTAAAAGAGTAGTCCCTTGGTTTAGGCCCGAATATGGTACCACCCCCACGCAACAGCGGGTTTTTGATATCACCGATACGAGCGGCTCCGGTACCTTTCTGGCGGCGCAGCTTTGATGTGCTGCCTTTTACTTCACCGCGCTCTTTGGTTTTGTGTGTCCCCTGACGACGATTTGCCAGATGCTGTTTTACATCCAGGTAGATAGCATGATCGCTCGGGGTAATACCAAAGATACCTTCGTTCAGGTCAACGGTCTTTGACGTTTTGCTTCCATCTATATTATAAACTGCTAGCTCCATCTCTCAAGAATTAAATATGATCCATTTGGCCCTGGTACAGAGCCTTTTACAACAACAACATTTTTTTCGGGCATCAATTTCATGATCTGGAGGTTGATCATTTTTACCCGATTACCGCCGGTACGTCCGGCCATACGCATTCCTTTAAAAACACGGGAGGGCCAGGATGAAGCACCCAGTGAACCAGGAGCCCTGAGGCGGTCCTGCTGGCCGTGAGTCTTTTGCCCAACACCGGAAAATCCATGACGTTTCACAACACCCTGAAAACCTTTTCCTTTACTGGTGCCAACAACATCAATATATTCACCTTCAATGAAAATATCAACTTTGATCTCATCACCAAATTGCTTCTCGTGCCCTTCTTCAAAACGGGTGAACTCCCTGATGATTTTCTTGGGAGTGGTTTTCGCCTTGGCAAAATGACCGCGTAAAGGCTTGGAAGTCAATTTTTCACGCTGATCTTCATACGCCAACTGGATGGCATTGTACCCGTCACTTTTCCTTGTCTTAACCTGCGTAACAACACATGGACCAGCTTCTATCACCGTGCATGGGACATTCTTCCCAGAGGCATCAAATATGCTGGTCATACCAATTTTTTTACCTATAATTCCTGACATCGCTTGTCGTTTTAAACTTTACGCAATAGTAAATTACTCTCTTCTTTAGACTTTAATCTCAACTTCAACACCACTGGGCAACTCCAGTTTCATAAGGGCATCCACCGTCTTGGAAGAAGTTGAATAAATGTCCAGCAAACGTTTGTAAGAGCTCAGCTGGAACTGTTCCCTGGCCTTCTTGTTCACAAAAGGAGACCGCAACACGGTAAACTTCTTCTTGTTCGTCGGCAAGGGTATTGGCCCATTTACAACCGCTCCTGTGGTCTTTACTGTCTTTACGATTTTTTCGGCAGACTTATCTACCAGATTGTAATCGTAGGATTTTAATTTTATTCGAATTTTGTGACTCACGGTTTATTCTTTTTTATTGACAAAATTACGATTTAACGCCATATAGTTTTTCAATAACCTCATCTGCAATATCTTGTGGAACTTCCTGAAATTTTGCAAATTCCATTGTCGACATGGCTCGGCCACTGGTGAGTGTACGCAATGAGGTTACATAACCAAACATTTCCGCCAATGGTACCTGCGCATTCACCACCTGCAGGTTAGCCCTTGAGCCGATATCATTCAGATGTCCCCGGCGGCGATTAATATCACCAACCACATCCCCCAGGTATTCTTCAGGGGTAACCACTTCGAGTTGCATCACCGGTTCAAGCAATACAGACTTGGCTTTTTTACATGTATTCTTGTAGGCGATCTTAGCAGCAAGCTCAAATGAGAGGGCATCAGAGTCAACACTGTGATATGATCCATCCAGAAGCCTTACCTTTAGGTTATCCAACGGATAGCCTGCCAAAACCCCATTTTGCATGGCATTCTTAAATCCTTTCTCAATGGCCGGTATAAATTCTTTGGGGATATTGCCGCCTTTTACTTCATCGATAAACTGAAGTCCGGAGACACCTTCATCCGCCGGACCCACTTCAACTTCAAGATCGGCAAATTTTCCTTTACCGCCTGTCTGTTTCTTATAAATCTCACGATGTTTAACCGTAGCGGTAATGGCTTCTTTATAGGCAACCTGAGGAGCTCCCTGGTTGGCAGAGACTTTAAACTCCCGCTGCAGTCTGTCAAGGAGGATATCAAGATGCAACTCACCCATCCCGCTGATGATGGTCTGGCCACTATCGGGGTCTGTCTGTACCATAAAAGTCGGATCTTCCTCCGAAAGCTTTGTCAGGGCAGCATTCAATTTATCCAGGTCTGCCTGGGTCTTGGGTTCAATAGCAACACTGACCACAGGCTCCGGGAAATTCATGGATTCAAGCAGGATCGGGTGCTTCTCATCACACAGTGAATCACCGGTATGTATATTTTTAAAGCCAACGGCTGCTCCGATATCTCCAGCTTCTATCTTCTCGATCGGATTTTGCTTGTTGGCATGCATTTGCAGGATACGAGATATGCGTTCCTTCTTTTTTGTCGAGGCATTCCAGACATAAGAACCGGCATCGAGTGAGCCACTATATACACGGAAAAAGCAGAGACGACCAACATAGGGGTCTGTAGCAATTTTAAAAGCCAGTGCAGCAAACGGCTCTTTGGCATCAGCCTTGAGCGTCTCAACAGCCTCGGTCTTTGGATTATAACCTTCAATGGCTTCCACATCCATCGGGGAAGGCAGGAACTTCACGACGGCATCCAGCAATGCCTGTATTCCTTTATTTTTAAATGCAGATCCGCACAGGACAGGAGTTATCCTGCGATCGATCGTGGCTTTTCGAATAATGGAGATCATCTCCGTTTCGGAGATTGAATCCGGGTCTTCAAAAAACTTTTCAAGGAGCTGTTCACTTTCCTCCGCGCAACCTTCTACCAGACTGGCACGGTACCCTGAAACGGTATCCTTCAGATCATCCGGTATGGGCACCTCAACAAATTTCGCTCCGAGGCTCTGGTCTTCCCATACAAAGGCTTTATTGGTAATAAGGTCAACAACGCCTTTAAATTCATCCTCATAACCAATTGGGACCTGCAACGGAACCGCATTCATTCCGAGGCGTTCCCTGATCTTATCCACCACACCAAAAAAATCTGCTCCGGCACGGTCCATCTTGTTGATGAAACTAATACGGGGCACACCATATTTATCGGCCTGGCGCCAGACAGTTTCTGACTGTGGCTCTACACCTCCGACGGCACAAAACAGGGCAATCGCGCCATCGAGCACACGCAGGCTTCTTTCAACCTCAACGGTAAAATCCACGTGCCCGGGGGTGTCGATAATGTTTACTTTATAATCAGTATCCTGATAATTCCAATACGTTGTTGTGGCTGCAGAGGTTATGGTTATACCACGCTCCTGCTCCTGCACCATCCAATCCATGGTTGCGGAGCCATCATGGGTTTCACCCAGACGGTGCTTGATACCGGTGTAAAACAATATCCGCTCAGTGGCGGTTGTTTTACCGGCATCAATGTGCGCCATGATACCTATATTGCGTGTATGTGTTAAATCTCTTGCCATCTATGATTAAAACGATTTCGCTTTTTTAAAACCTGAAGTGGGAGAAGGCTTTGTTGGCATCGGCCATACGATGCGTATCTTCCTTACGTTTGAAAGCGGCGCCCTCTTCCTTGCTGGCAGCAATAATTTCGCCGCCCAGTTTGGCAGCCATACCCTTCTCATTACGCTTGCGGGCGAATTTGATCAGGTTTTTGATACCAACAGATATTTTTCTGTCCGGACGTATTTCTGCCGGAATCTGAAAGGTGGCACCCCCGATACGGCGGCTGCGAACCTCAACGGCAGGTGTTACATTAGCCAACGCTTTCTTAAAGAGCTCCAGGCCATCTTCATTTGTTTTTTCGGAAACAATATCAATGGCATCATAAAAAATGTTGTATGCCAGGTTTTTCTTCCCCCGCAACATCATATTATTCACAAAACGGGTCACCAGTGTGTCATTAAACCTGGGGTCCGGAAGCAGGATGCGCTTTTTGGGTTTTGTTTTTCTCATGGGTCCTATTGAATTTTATCTGCTGGATCAAACTATTTTTTTGCCTTTGGCCTCTTGGTTCCATATTTGGACCGGCGCTGATTTCGTCCTTCAACACCACTCGTGTCAAGGGCACCCCTTACAATATGATACCTCACACCAGGCAGGTCTTTCACCCTGCCACCACGCAACAATACAATGGAGTGCTCCTGAAGGTTATGTCCCTCACCAGGGATATAGGCATTCACTTCACGTCCGTTGGTCAACCTGACCCTGGCAACCTTACGCATGGCAGAATTAGGTTTTTTGGGCGTTGTGGTATAAACACGAACACAAACCCCTCTGCGCTGCGGACAAGACTCCAGAGCTGGCGAATTACTCTTATACGTTATCTGCCGGCGTCCCTTTCGAACCAATTGCTGAATTGTTGGCATACGATTATTTTATAATGATTAATAAAAAATTGCGTTTCTGCTGTTTTAATACTTTAAAATCAACCCTTTCCGTTTTTTTGGGAGTGCAAAGGTAGAAGTTATTTTTTGAAAACCAATATGGTTTGGCAAATATTTTATCTTTTCGCCCAAATCTTCTTGTATCGGAGGATGGCACCACCCCCTTTTTGAAGGGCACAAAAATAAGAAAATTTTTACAAAATTTTAAGAAAATTCTATTCCAGACCAGAAATAATAAAAACTGCCGCCATATACGGGAAGTTGGCGACAGTTTACATAAAACAGCCAATGGTTAGAACCTGTATGCCGCTTTTTCCATATCCCCGAGTTCATCAAATGGCCTGGGAGGATTCAGGTACTGCCCCATAAATTCATATATTTTGAAACGTATTTCCCGTCCGCGCCGGTGGTCCATACGGTCAAAAGAATGTCCGCCGGGAATCTCTTCATATATACGATACTCAAAATCTTTGTCATGTGCTTTAAGGGTGTTGATCAGGTTTTCGACCTCCAGTACATGCACATCTTCATCGATGGTATTGGTATGAATGAGCAGGGGCACATCCAATTTGTGGGCATGAAATACAGGAGACCGCCGGCGGTACTCATCCATATCCTCATGAACCCCTTTGCCGATATGGTGGTCAGCAGCAAACCAGTCATTTTCATAGGCCGGCCTTTTATAACCCATCCGGGCTATCAGGTCACTTACCGGAACGCCGGCAAAGACAGCCTCAAAATCATCCGGGTTCTCGAAAGCGTTCATGAGAGAGATCATCCCGCCATGACTCCATCCTATCAAACCAACCCTGTCAGAATCTACCATATCATAATTCTCCACCATCAGTTCCATACTTTTATACACATCTTCATTCTCCAGACCACCATAATCAATCAATTGGTGATGGCCCTTCCCATAACCCGTACTGCCGCGATATTCAGGTGCCACCACAATATATTGTTGTGCCATCAACTCACGGATAATATGTGTATAATACGTGTTGAAGTCACCATGCACGCCACCATGCGGGAATACAAGCAACGGATACTCCCCTGAAGGGTCTATGTCTTTGGGGATAAAGACATAAGTCCAGAATTTAATAGGGTTTTTTCCACGAAGGGTGGTAGCCTCCCCGGCATCCCGGGGCCGCGCACCGGCCATAAAAAGCTTGTCGATGTAAGCAACATCGCCCACCACTTTATGCCACATCACATCATCAATAGCCTTCTCCAGCACATCAAACTGATAGCTGAGGTCTTTTATCTCTTCCATCAAAGCTTCCTGATTCTGAAGTATTTGCTCTTCAGGAAACTGTGCTTTTACATTGCTACCTGTTAGCAGAAGCGCACAAACAAGCAACATTACTGAAAAACGGGTAAAATAATCCATAGGACAACATGTTTTATAGGTTCATACCATTATGATTTTAATGCACCAAAAATATGAAATCAACCGGAATATAAAAAGAACTAAAAAAGCGTTACTTGTCCTGGATGTTGAAAAACCGACTATGCAATATGGCTTTGGCACAGAATTATCCTAAAACCCGTATTAAACCGGCACACCGAAGCCCCTGGGAATGGCATTAAAACATGAGTCCTTCCCTGACAGTATCACAAATGGTACCTATGTGGCCAGGGTTGGAATGGGACATACCCGGCGGACAATTTTGCTATCTTTGCAAATCTAAAAAGCACTAAAGCTTTTATAACGATATATCAAATCTATGGCGGATTTTCTAAAAGCGCTTAATGAGCCACAACAGCAGGCAGTAAAGAAGAAGGAGGGTCCCGTGATGGTGATTGCCGGCGCGGGCAGTGGAAAAACACGGGTACTGACATACAAGGTTGCCTATCTGCTCAGCCTGGGCGTTGCCCCTTATCATATTCTGGCACTGACCTTCACCAACAAAGCGGCCCGGGAAATGCGTGAACGGGTGGCCGGCCTGGTGGATGCCTCCAGCGCAAAAGGCCTTTGGATGGGTACTTTTCATAGTACCTTTGCAAGAATACTGCGCGCCGAAGCTGACAAACTAAACTATCCGTCGCACTTCACCATTTATGACACGGATGATTCCAAACGTGTTATCCGAAAAATCATTAAAGAACAGAACCTGGATGACAAAACCTACCAGCCATCTTTTGTGCTGAACCGCATTTCAAATGCCAAAAACAATTTGATCTCAGCTGCTGACTACAACGAAGATGTTGAGATACAGAGCCATGATACCCAAAGCCGGAAACCAAAGCTGGGCCTGATCTACAGTCTCTACCAGCAAAGGCTGCACAAAGCCTCAGCCATGGACTTCGACGATCTGTTGTTCAACACCAATGTGTTGCTGCGCGACTTCCCGGATGTCTTATACAAATACCAGAACCGTTTTCAGTACATCCTGGTCGATGAGTACCAGGACACCAACTTCTCCCAGTATTTAATTGTCAAGAAGCTGGCCGCAAACAATGAAAACCTTTGTGTGGTGGGCGACGATGCACAGAGCATTTATGCCTTTCGTGGCGCCAACATACAAAACATCCTGAATTTCAAAAATGATTATCCGGATTATGCACTCTACAAACTGGAACAAAATTACCGTTCGACAAAACATATCGTATCCGCTGCAAACAGCCTGATTGCACATAATGAAGATCAGTTGCACAAAAAAGTGTGGACAGAAAACCAGCACGGAGAAAAGATTCACATCATAAAAACCGCCAATGAGGGAGAAGAAGCCACCTGGATCGCGGGACGGATTTTTGAGGTCATTCAACAGAAGCAGCTCCCCAACAGCAATTTTGCGATTCTGTACCGTACCAACGCCCAATCAAGGGCTCTGGAAGAGGCTCTCCGGCGTATCAATATTCCATATCGCATATTTGGCGGGGTATCCTTTTACCAGCGAAAAGAGATTAAAGACCTTTTGGCTTATTTCCGTCTGGTGATCAACCCCATGGATGAGGATGCCCTGTTGCGGACGATAAACTTTCCGGCAAGGGGCATCGGCACTACCACGGTTAACAAGCTGTTGGTGGCCGCCAATGAGGCGGGCAGTCCATTATGGAATGTGGCAGAAGCTCCTCTGAATCACGGTGTAAAGGTTCATAGTGGGGTGATCCGCAAATTGTCGGAGTTCATTATGATGATCAGGAGTTTTTATGCCCGATTGTTTAAGATGGACGCATATGCGCTGGGGGAGCATATCGTGAACCAGACAGGGATCCGGAAGTTGTATTTTGAAGATGGCACACCAGAAAGCCAGAACCGCCGGGAGAACATTGAAGAGTTGCTGAGTGGTCTGAAAGATTTTGTGACAACACCTGACGAGGGTGAAGAACAACCGCCTTTGCGCACTTTGGATGAATTTATGCAGGATATTGCCCTGCTTACGGATGCAGATACCAAACAGGATACGCCCGATGATACCAATAAAGTGTCGCTGATGACCCTCCACGCGGCAAAAGGGCTGGAGTTTCCCTATGTGTTTATTACCGGTGTGGAAGAAAACCTTTTTCCATCACAATTGTCGATGAACAGCAAGGCTGAGCTTGAAGAGGAAAGGAGACTGTTTTATGTTGGTCTGACAAGATCCATGGTGCAGGCAACTGTCAGTTATGCAGAAACACGCTTTCGCTTTGGCAACTTCAATATGTGCGAACCCAGCCGGTTTATTGATGAGCTGGATCCGGAATATGTACATTACCTCTCCACGCCTGAAAATATGCGCAAAAGACCGGCGGGTCAGCAGGAAAGCTTTAAAGAGAGCCTTCAGCGCTTCAAAAAAGTTACATCGGATAACCACTCCGTAACAAAAAAATCAGCCGAAACGGATAATAGTAGTGGCTATGCCATCCTGGACCCGGGAGCTTTACAGGTGGACATGGAGGTGAAACACCAGCGCTTTGGTAAAGGTCGTGTGACAGCCCTTGAAGGAGAAGGGCAGAACGCCAAAGCCACAGTTGCTTTTGCCGGGGCAGGGAAAAAACAATTATTGCTAAAATATGCAAGGCTTATCATTTTAGAATGATCAAAACACTGGTATGTCATTAGAATTCATTACTTTTGCAAAAAAACGAGCCAATTAAAACAATCCGTTTACTTTCCCCTGTTTCGAACAACTTGTTGATATCCGGTTTTTTATACTTTTTCAGCCACGGCTCCCGCTTACAATAAGAACGAAACAACTTTAAATGATGATCGGGCATCCAATGCCACAACACAACATCCACCTATGGAATATAACACAACCCGTTCTAAAATGAATATTACCGAATATGGTCGGAATATTCAGAAAATGATAGAATATATCCGGTCGGTAGAAGACCGTGAAAGAAGAAACAAGCTGGCACGGGCCACCATCAATGTAATGGGGCAACTAAACCCGCACCTGCGTGATGTAAATGATTTCAAACACAAGCTGTGGGACCATCTGTTCATCATGTCTGATTTTAATCTTGATGTAGACTCCCCCTACCCATTACCTTCACGTGAAACCCTGACCCGAAAACCCGAGCCACTTGAATATGCCAGTAACGATATCATCTTTAAACATTATGGGCGGCACATTGAAAACATGATTGAAAAAGCGTCGGAGTTGGAAGACGGGCCAATGAGGGAAACCCTTATCAAGCTGATTGCCAATCATATGAAAAAATCCTACCTGACCTGGAACCGGGAGGCGGTAAGCGACGAAGAAATCGCCGAGCACCTGTCTGTCATGTCAAAAGGGAAACTCACCCTGCAGGAGAATGTAAAGTTAAGCGAGACCAATGACATCTTGTCCAAGGGCAAAAAGAAGAAATACCAGGGCAGCAAACAGAGTAGCGGCAGATACCATAATCACAAAGGCAGAAAGAACCAATAACCATTAACGGGCACGGGCTGAACAAAAAACAGACGCCCTGACAACCTCATTTCGAAGTTTTTATTGCAAAAAGAAATAATTATGGATGCTTTTGAAATACATGGAGGCAAACAACTACAGGGAGAAATTGTGCCCCAGGGTGCCAAAAATGAAGCCCTTCAGGTAATTTGTGCAACATTGCTTACCGATGAAGAGATTGTGATCCATAATATCCCACAGATTCGTGATGTGTTGAAGCTCATAGAGCTGTTATCGGATTTTGGTGTTAACGTAAACAAAATCGATGAAAGCACTTATGCCTTTACGGCCAGTAATGTTGAACCGGACCTTTTGCATACCGAGTATTTTCAGAAGAAGGTGGCTCAGCTCAGGGGGTCGGTAATGATCGTCGGGCCGCTGCTGGCGAGGTTTCGCCGGGCATCCATTCCGAAACCGGGTGGCGACAAGATAGGAAGGCGCCGTCTGGACACCCATTTTCTGGGACTGGAGAAGTTGGGTGCCAGGTTTCATTACGACAGCGAAAAATATGTATATCATATTGAAGGGAAAAACCTGAAAGGCTGCCATATTTTATTGAATGAGGCTTCTGTAACAGGTACGGCGAATGTGGTAATGGCAGCAGCCCTGGCCGAGGGCACAACCACCCTTTATAATGCAGCCTGTGAACCATATATTCAGCAGCTTTGCCGGATGCTCAACCGTATGGGTGCCAATATTTCAGGTGTCGGGTCAAACCTGTTAACCATCGAGGGTGTAGATAACCTGAAAGGATGCAGTCACACCATGCTGCCCGACATGATCGAAATTGGCAGTTTCATTGCCATGGCTGCCATGACAAGGTCTGAAATAACGATTAAAAATGTTAGTTATGACCAGCTGGGTCTTATTCCGGATGTTTTCAGGAAACTGGGTGTCATGATGGAAAAACGCGATGATGACCTGTACATTCCTTCCATTGACTCTTACGAAGTGGAAACCTATATCGACGGAAGCATACTAACCATCAGTGATGCACCCTGGCCCGGCTTTTCTCCTGACCTGCTGAGTGTAATACTCGTGCTTGCCACCCAGGCCAAAGGCAGCGTACTGGTGCACCAGAAAATGTTTGAAAGCAGGCTTTTCTTTGTGGATAAGCTTATCGACATGGGCGCCCAGATCATCCTCTGCGACCCGCACCGTGCCACGGTGATCGGTCTTGACAGAAAATACCCACTAAAACCACTGGAGATGACCTCACCTGACATACGGGCAGGTGTAGCTTTGCTTATAGCCGCACTCAGTGCCAAAGGCAAAAGCATCATTCACAATATCGAGCAGATCGACAGGGGCTATCAGCATATTGACACACGCCTTAAACAGCTGGGTGCGAACATTCAAAGAATATAAACTGACAAAATGGCTTTTTTCCGGTTATGGCAAAGCTTTTGCAGAGCTATGACCGGTTTATATTGAGTCGTATACAATAATATATTATACACATGGGAATGAATCAAAAAGAAAAAAAAGATAGCACACAGGAGCAACAGAAAAACAACCAAAAGCAGCAGGAGCAGCAGAAAAACGGACAGGATCAGCATCAGGCCGAAAATCAGGAGGCTGCAGCTGAAGAATCTGACCGTGATGACGAAGCAACAGAAACGTCCGGTGAGATTGGCGACATTACTGAATACAAGCGCAAAATTGAAGAGTTGCAAAAGACGCTTGACGAGACCAATGACAAATTCCTGCGCCTCTTTTCAGAGTTTGACAATTATCGTAAGCGGGTTACCAAAGAACGACAGGAGTTGTCAAAGACGGCTGCAGAAGGTATCATAAGTTCCCTGCTTCCCGTACTTGATGACCTGGAAAGGGCAAGCCTGGTGGCAAAAGAGAAAACAGGAAAAGAAGCCCACGGCGAGGAGGAAGGCGTGGTCCTTATCTATAATAAATTCAAATCTATCCTTAAGCAAAAGGGGGTGGAGGAGATCCCTGCTGTCGGACACGATTTTGACACCGATTTGCATGAGGCAGTAAGCCACCAGCCGGCTGAAAGCAAAGACCAAAAAGGCAAGGTGGTTGATGAGATGCAAAAGGGGTATATCTTAAACGGAAAAGTGATTCGCTACGCCAGGGTGGTAGTAGCCAACTAATAGTTTTCTATGGCAAAAAAAGATTATTACGAGATATTAGGTGTTTCGCGGGATGCTTCTCCGGAAGAGATCAAAAAGGCATACCGGAAGATGGCTTTGAAGTATCATCCTGACAAGAATCCCGGAGATGAAACGGCAGAAGCGCGTTTCAAGGAAGCCGCTGAGGCCTATGAGGTCCTGGGCAATCCTGAAAAACGATCCCGTTATGACCAATACGGTCATGCAGGCCCCGGAAGCGACTTTGGTGGCGGCGGCTTTGGCGGTGGTATGTCTATGGAAGACATCTTCAGCCAGTTTGGTGACATATTCGGAGGCGCTTTTGGCGGTGGCTTCAGTGGATTTGGCGAAACAGGCAGACGCGGCGGCAGGCGCGCCCATAAGGGATCAAACCTCAGGATTAAAGTAAAGGTCACCCTTGAAGATGTCCTGCATGGCGCAGAGAAAAAGCTCAAAGTCAATAAATATGTATCCTGCAAGGCTTGTGAGGGCACCGGCGCGAAAAACGGATCGGCGTTCAATACCTGCTCCACATGTAATGGTGCCGGCAGGGTGACCCGTGTCACAAACACCTTCCTTGGACAGATGCAAACGGCATCTGCCTGTCCTAGTTGTGGTGGAGAAGGCCAGACCATTGAACACAAATGTCCTTCCTGCTATGGAAATGGCATCGTAAAAAGCGAAGAGGTCATCAGTGTGAAAATTCCGGCCGGTGTTGAAGAAGGTATGCAGCTGGCCCTTAGCGGCAAAGGAAATGCCGCACCCAGGGGTGGCATCCCGGGCGACCTTATCATACTCGTGGAGGAAATACCTCACAGCGATCTTGTAAGGGACGGCCAGAACCTTTTGTATGACCATCATATCAGCTTTCCACAGGCAGTGCTGGGAACAACGATCGAAGTCCCCACCCTTGAAGGGAAAGCCCGTATCAAGATTGAACCCGGCACACAAGCAGGTAAAGTACTTCGCCTGAAAGGCAAAGGCCTGCCTTCGGTAAACGGCTATGGACGTGGTGATCTGCTTATAAACATCAATGTATGGACACCCCAGAAAGTAAGCCCCGAAGAAAAAGAGATGCTCACACAGATGGAGCAATCCGAACATTTTAAGCCGGACCCCAAAAAAGGGGATAAAAATTTCTTCGAACGCATGAAAAGTGCATTTAACTAAAAAGGCACCAGCATGGACCAATATCTTCTCCGGGCAGAGCATGTCACCAAGGAGTACGCCAATCACAGGGCGTTAGACCAGGTGAGCATGCACATTCCCCGACAAAGCATTTTTGGCATGCTGGGGCCCAACGGGGCCGGCAAAACAACCCTTATACGTATCATTAATCAGATTATCGCCCCCGATAAAGGGCGCATCTATTTTGGTGAGAATCCCTTAAAGCCCCGCCATGTCTACCAGATAGGGTACCTGCCTGAAGAACGCGGGCTATACAAAAAAATGGAACTTGGCGAACAGGCAATATACCTGGCACGCCTCAAAGGGATTAAACGGACCGAAGCGAGGAAAATGCTTCAAAGCTGGTTCGAAAAATTCGAGCTGATGCCTTGGTGGGACAAAAAGGTGGAAGAGCTGTCAAAAGGCATGCAGCAAAAGGTCCAATTTATCATCACGGTACTCCACAAACCCAACCTGTTAATCTTTGATGAGCCTTTCAGCGGTTTTGACCCGATCAATGTCAACCTCCTCAAGGAAGAGATACTGAAAATTCGCAACGAAGGGGCAACCATAATATTTTCGACCCATAATATGGCTTCGGTAGAAGAACTCTGCGACCATATGGCCCTCATCAATAAGTCACGTAAGATACTGGAAGGCAATGTGCAACAGGTAAAAAGAGATCATGCCAGCCATGTTTATGAAACAACGGTTGCCGATCTGAACCGGTCACCTGAAACAATCCTTGATCAGCGCTTTGAGCTGATCAGCAATCAGCAACAGGAAGACACCACCACGCTCCGCATCAAAATCCGGGGGGCAGCAACGACCAATGATCTCATGAACCAATTGCTGGCAGAGGGCAGGATCTTGTCTTTTAAAGAGTTGACACCAACAATGAATGATATCTTCATTAAAAATGTGACTGGAAAATTCCCGATGGAGGGGAACGGAGAACCTGTCATGACAAATGGCTTAGATGCAGACTACCAATCATACTGAAAGCGATGAGCAAGACCGCAACCATTGTAAGACGTGAATTCCTGAGCAGGGTCAAAAAAAAGACTTTCCTGGTAATGACTTTGCTGGGGCCTGTTTTGATGGCTGCCATCATCATTGTTCCCGTGGTGGTTACCCAGATCTCCGATAGTGATTATGCCGTTGGCATTGTGGATGACAGCAGTCTGTTCGTAGACAGCTTTGATGATACGGACGAATTTACATATACACCTCTGGGTACCAGCATTGACCAGGCACTGGATCTCATGCATGACGACAGGTTCGATGCCATACTGCATATTCCAGAATCCGCTTTCCAGGCTCCGGCAACCCTTCGTCTGTTCTCGGCAAGGGCGGTCAACCTCAATGCAAAAATGCATATTGAGAATACCTTAAAGCATGAGTTCGAGAGCCTGAAGCTGGGCGCCGCAAATATTGACCCGGAGGTGCTGCGTTCCATCGAAACAAATATCAATATAGCTGCCTTGCGCATCGAGGATGACGGGGAGCTGATTACAGATTACCCGGAGATCAGTATGGGGTTGGGCATTATCAGCGGCCTATTAATCTATATTTTCATATTTCTTTTCGGGTCACAGGTACTGCGGGGTGTTTTGGAGGAAAAAACCAGCCGGATTGTTGAGATCATTGTGTCTTCCGTTAAGCCTTTCCAGCTGATGATCGGCAAAATTGCCGGTGTGGGCCTTGTCGGTCTGACTCAGTTCCTGATATGGGTAGTGCTGACTTTCACCATTGTTGGTATTTTCCAGGTAGCCATGCCTGAGATGTTTCAGTTTACCTCCCCGGAGAATGCCTATGTTTCGGGAGGCCAGTTATTGAACATAGAGGAGATAGCGTCACAACAGGAACTTCTGCAAGAACAAAACACCAGAGCCAGTCAATTACTGGAAGGCTTGGCAGCTATTAATTTCCCTGTCATGATCACATCCTTCATCTTCTTTTTCCTGGGAGGCTTTCTGCTCTATGCGGCCCTGTTTGCAGCCATCGGCTCTGCCGTTGACAATGAAGCCGACACCCAACAGTTTATGCTTCCGGTAACAGTTCCGCTTATCCTGGCGCTGGTTATGAGTCAGATGGTGATCAATAATCCGGCCGGACCGGTCGCCTTCTGGCTGTCCATCATTCCCTTAACCTCCCCTATCGTGATGATGGTACGAATCCCTTTTGGCGTTCCTTTTATCGAGCTGGCACTCTCGGCGGGGTTACTCATTTTGGGTTTTCTGGCCACAACCTGGCTGGCCGCACGCATCTACCGAACAGGTATCCTCATGTACGGAAAGAAAGTGAACTACAAGGAACTATGGAAATGGATACGCCATCAATAATCCAAACCTGCCTGTAACCTGTTTTTCTCATATATTTGCCAAAAACTACCGCCATGCCAAAAATTCTGGTTATAGATGATGAAAAGAGCATCCGCAACACCCTGCAGGACATCCTCACACACGAAAACTATGAAGTAGTGCTCGCGGAGGACGGTCAGGAGGCCATCGAAAAAGCCGATCAGCAAAAATTTGATGTCGTCCTCTGTGACGTAAAAATGCCGGGCATGGATGGCATCGAAGTGCTTGACAGGTTCCGTGAAATAGATCCCGACGCCACATTTGTCATGATTTCCGGACATGGCACCATCGACACAGCCGTTGAAGCCATCAAAAAAGGAGCCTTTGATTTCATTTCCAAACCCCTGGATCTGAATCGCCTGTTAATTACCATTCGGAATGCCATGGACAAAACCAGGCTCGTTAATGAAACCCGGGCACTAAAACGCAAGGTGAGCAAAACCTATGACATGGTTGGTGAATCAGAACCCATCAGCCGCATCAAAGAGATGATAGAAAGGGTGGCAACCACCGATGCCAGGGTTTTTATCACCGGCGGGAGCGGGACAGGCAAAGAGCTGGTTGCCAGATGGCTTCATGAACTAAGCAATCGCGCAAAAGGTCCTTTCATCGAGGTGAACTGTGCAGCCATACCTTCCGAACTGATAGAGAGTGAGCTTTTTGGTCATGAAAAAGGATCTTTCACCAGCGCCATCAAACAAAAGAAAGGGAACTTTGAACTTGCCGACGGTGGAACCATCTTTTTGGATGAGATCGGCGACATGAGCTTTGCTGCACAAGCAAAGGTGTTACGAACACTGGAGGAGAAACAGATTATCAGGGTAGGCGGAGAAAAAAAGATACCGGTAGACGTACGGGTTATCGCTGCCACCAATAAAGATATCCAGAAAGAAATTAATGAAGGAAACTTCCGGGAAGACCTGTATCACCGCCTCAGTGTTATTCTGATCGATGTTCCTTCGCTGAATGAGCGATTGGACGATATCCCGTTGCTGGCAGAACATTTTCTGGAAGAAATACTGGCAGAACAGAACATGCCCCCAAAACACTTTTCTAATGATGCCTTTGAAGCGTTAAAGGGTATCAACTGGACCGGGAATATCCGTGAATTAAGGAATGTGGTAGAAAGACTGGCCATCCTCTGCGACAGGGAGATCACCGGAGAAGATGTAAAACAGTATGCACAGCCGATGAATGCAAAAAATAAATGATTCAAACTGGTCAGACCAGCGCTGTTGTTCCTTCGCTGTCATTTGTTCGGTGAACGGTAAACAGTGAACAGTAAACAGT
>CAYMDX010000005.1:0-42682 GCA_964389125.1 uncultured Bacteroidales bacterium | reverse complement strand
GTTTCGGGACGATACACCATCAAAAGTAAAAAAATAAAGGCACAGGGTCATGAGTGACCATATGCCTTCGGGGGAAATAGTTATTTGGCGATGATCCGGGGAGGGGTTATTCCTTGCCCGACTCACCTCCTTCTTCGCCTTCTCCGGCGCTTTCACCTTCTTCGCCTTCACCTTCTTCACCTTCGCCTTCGCCTTCTTCTTCCTCCTCACTTTCAACGGGTGCCATCATAGCGGCCCTGGCTGATTTAACCAGTACAACCACGGCATTGTCCGGATCCATAAAGTGAATATTGTCAACGCTCAGATCACCGACAACTACGGAGTCGCCGATCTCAATCCCGGAGATGTCAACATCAATTTCAGCAGGCAACTGGTCAGGCAGCGCCATAATCTCAAGACGTCTGCGCTTGACAAGCATTTTCCCACCTGCCATGACGCCGGGACTATCACCCTTAATGTTGATGGGGATCTGTATTTTTACCGGTTTATCGGGGAATATTTCCAGAAAGTCGGCATGCAGGATGCGCTCGGTTACCGGATGAAACTGGATATCCTGCAGGACTGCTTCCTTCTTTTTTCCATCGATGTCGAGTTGAACAATACAGGCATCGGGAGTGTAAACAATATCCTTAAAACTTTTCTCAGAAGCAAAAAACTGGATTTGTTCTTTTCCCCCGTAAATAACGCAAGGGACATTGCCTTCCCTGCGCAGTTTTTTGGCATCTTTTTTCCCTACGTCCTCTCTTGGAGAACCGCTCACAGATACTTTTTTCATGATTTACGGATTAAAATGTTTGAAAATTAAACGTTTATATGGAATCTACCCATAAAAACGGCTTGCAAAGATAACACTTTGCGTAAAAAAACTGGTAGTTGACAAGGCAAAAAATTACAGAATGGTTGAAAATTCAAAATGTGAGCTGATAGATTCATGGTTATGCACCCGCTGAATCACATCGGCAAACAGCTTTGAGGCTGTCAGCACAGTTACTTTCGGACATTCCTGTTTAAGTGGTATGGTATCGGATACGATCACTTCTTCAAAGACGCTATTACTGATCCTGTCAAAAGCTTTATTGCTGAATACCGGGTGGGTACAAACCGCCCGGACGCTGTTTGCCCCTTTTTCAAGCATCATGGCGCCTGCTCTTGTAATGGAGCCTGCGGTGTCAATAATGTCGTCAACCAGCACCACATCTTTGTTTTTCACATCCCCGATAAGGGTCATTTGATCCACTTCATTGGCTTTTACACGTTGTTTATAACAAATTACCAGTTCGCTGTTAAGAAACTTGGCATAAGCGCCGGCACGTCGTGTACCGCCGGTATCGGGGGATGCCATCACGAGGTTAGGCAGATTAAGTTTTTTCAGGTAAGGGACAAATATGGCTGATCCATACATATGATCGACAGGAACATCAAAAAAGCCCTGAATCTGATCGGCGTGCAGGTCCATGGTGATCAAACGGTTGATGCCTGCAGCCATAAGCAGGTTGGCCATCAGCTTGGCGCCGATTGACACCCGCGGCTTGTCCTTGCGATCTTGCCGGGCAAATCCAAAGTAAGGAATTACGGCTACCACCTGCTTGGCAGATGCACGACGGGCAGCATCAATCATCAGGAGCATTTCCATCAGGTTATCGGATGGCGGGCAGGTACTCTGGATAATAAAAACATCGTTGCCGCGAAGGGTTTCTTCAAAAGAAGGTTGAAATTCACCATCTGCAAAATGCTGCATCAATTCTTTACCCAATGGCTTTCCGTAACTTTCGGCAATTTTTTCAGCCAATACCCGGGAATTGGAACCGGAGAAAATTTTTACGACAGAAGCCATGAACAGAGGGTTTTTTGGTGTGTCAGAATGATGTTTTATAAGGCAAAATTATAAATAATAAGGGAAACGACCCTATTAATTATACCAGGATTTCAGGATTTTTTTGTCATAAGTGCTAAAAAGGTTATTTTTGCAGATCAAACGGCGGAAGCCGATATATTATCTACGATAACAAGTGAGCCCGGGTGGCGGAATTGGTAGACGCGTTGGTCTCAAACACCAATGGTAGCAATACCGTGTCGGTTCGATCCCGACCCCGGGTACAGCGCCCCCCTGGAAAGAATTTGTTTCAGGGGGGTTACTTTTTAGAACCCGTACATGGCTAAACCCCTCTTGTTTGCAGCAGAAAAACAGATACAATAGTAATAAGCATGCATAAATAAACACATGTACACCCCGGGTTGCAGAAAAGCCATAATTTTCATATCTTAGCGATAAATCATTTATTAACCCAAAAAATTTACTGATATGGCACATTCTTTACCCAAATTGCCTTACTCACCGGAAGCGCTTGAGCCGCACATCTCCAAAAAGACAATCGAATATCATTACGGGAAGCACCACAACACCTATGTGAAAAAGCTGAACGACCTGATACCCGGAACGGAGTTTGAAAATACCAGCCTTGAGGAAATTATCAAAAAAGCGGATGGTGGCATATTCAACAATGGTGCCCAGGTGTGGAACCATACATTTTACTGGGAGGGCTTCTCACCTAACGGAGGTGGCGAGCCCGAAGGAAAACTTATGGAAGCCATAAATGACCATTATGGGTCGTTTGAAAAATTTAAGGAAGAATTCACCAATGCCGCCACCACCCTTTTTGGCTCCGGATGGACCTGGCTGGTGAAAGACGATACCGGTAAGCTGGAAATTATGCAAACCAGCAATGCTGACAACCCCCTGCGGTATCACAAAACACCTCTGCTGACCTGCGACATGTGGGAACACGCCTTTTACCTCGACTACCAAAACCGAAAGCCCGAATATCTGGCAGCTTTCTGGAAAATTGTCGACTGGAAGAAGGTTGAAAGCAGAATGTAGTTTCAGACTGCCCTCTTTTTCAATACACTAAAAAACGTTAAGCTGCTGTTAAAATGTGTTAATGGTGCATGTATTCATCATTTCCCTTTTACTTTTGTATAGGTACCCCTAAGCTGAAAACAGGCCTCAAGGACATCCGTTGCCTGACATTTGAGCGGTTTTGTGTTAACGCATTGATAATGAAAAAGAGGTTTATTACACTGGTTATTGTAGCCATCACCATCTCCCTGGTAGGATTGGTAGGCATCCAATTGTATTGGATTAGCAATGCCGTTGCCGTAAAAGAGGCCAACTTTGAACAAGGGGTCAGTGAGGCCGCCTCCAGAGCTATCTATAAATTCAACAAGCAGGAATTGGCACGCAAGGTCATGCGCCAACGCGAGAGGAGCCAAAACCTGCATCAGCTCAGTCACATGCTTGACTCCCTCAACCGCGCTTACTATAATCGTATCATATCCAGGGAATCAGGGGAAAATTATCGTTACGGCGACAGACCGGAAAGTATGCAGCAGGAGTTGAATGTCCAGCTCCGCGAAGAGCAAATGATGGGACAAATGGTAAAACCCATCGATACAAGCATGGTGCTGCCCGATGATGAACAACCACACATAGATGGCGGATACCTTCCAGATAATGACCCGCTACAAGAACAAGACCCGCTTCACGCCTTTTTTGACAGAAGCAAGATCATCAGTGACCTGTTGAACGACCTGTTTTCAGGCAACTACACCTTTCAGCATTCAGATGAAGAAAGCGTAGCCAACCTCGACTCCCTGATCAACCAGGAGCTTCAAAGCCAGGGTATAAAAACAACGTACGAATTTGGTGTGTATAACCCGGCACGTCATACCCTGATTCAGGAAAAAACGGGGACCTACACGGAGGATCTGCTTGAAAGCCGTTTTGCCTACCACCTCTTTCCCAATGACATTTTTGTGAATCCCGAATACCTGCTGCTTCATTTTCCGCAACAGGAAAGCTACATCCTGGCACAAATGGGGTTCATGCTTAGCACCTCTATCATACTGATCCTGGTGATTATCTCCTCATTCGCCTTTACCATATTTACCATCATCAGGCAGAAAAAGCTTTCGGTGATGAAGAACGATTTCATCAATAACATGACCCACGAACTTAAAACCCCCATATCCACCATATCACTGGCTTGTCAGGCATTGAGCGATCAGGATGTACAAAAATCCGAGAACCTGTATCAGAGTTATATTAACGTTATCAACGAAGAGAATGAACGCCTGGGGCTGCTTACCGAAAAGGTGTTGCAAACTGCACTGATCGAAAAAGCCAGGATCCGGCTCAACAAAACAACGCTGGATCTTCATACCCTCATAGAAAATGCCATCGAAAAAATAGGGCTGGCGGTGAAAGAAAAGGACGGACAAATCATCACCCGGCTTAATGCTACCCAAAGCTCAGTGAAAGCCGATAAGGTCCATATGACCAATGTGTTCAGCAACCTGCTTGACAACGCCAATAAATATTCACCCCACTCACCACATATTACCGTAATCACCGAAAACACCAGCGATGGCGTGCTTGTTCACGTAAAAGATAAAGGAATCGGAATCAGTCGTGTAAATCAAAAGAAAATTTTTGATAACTTGTACCGTATTTCAACTGGAAATATTCACGACATTAAAGGCTTTGGGCTGGGTCTGAGTTATGTAAAAGCCATTGTGGAAAAGCATGGCGGCAACGTTTCGCTGGAAAGTGAACCCAACAAAGGCTCCAGGTTTACCGTTTACATCCCTTTCGGTTATAATGGTGAAAGCCCGCCAAAGCAGTCATAACCAAAACAAAAATCCATGGAAGAAGCCAATTTCAGCATCCTGCTTGCGGAAGATGACGCCAACCTCGGCACCATTCTGAAAGCCTACCTCGAAGCCAAAGGATTTCCCACAACCCTTTGTGCAGATGGACAGGAAGCCTACGATGCCTTTCTGAAAAACAAGTTCAACTTTTGTGTCCTGGACGTGATGATGCCCGTCAAAGACGGCTTTACACTTGCCAAAGAGATAAGGCAAATCGACAAAAAGATACCCATCCTTTTTCTTACCGCCAAAAACATGCAGGAAGACATTCTCGAAGGCCTGAAGATAGGTGCAGACGACTACCTTACAAAGCCTTTCAGCATGGAAGAACTGCTTCTGCGTATCAATGCCATCTATCGCCGGACATTTACCGGTGAAGACGCAGATACCGACAAAACCTTTTTCCGGATAGGCAGCTATACCTTCGACTTCGCAAGGCAGATCCTTAAAAAAGAGGAAGAGGAACAAAAGCTTACATCCAAAGAAGCACAACTCCTGAAAATGCTTTGCGACAGAATGAATGATGTGCTCGACAGATCAGATGCGCTCAACAAAATCTGGTTAGACGACAACTACTTCAACGCACGCAGCATGGATGTATATATTGCCAAGCTCCGGAAATACCTGAAAGATGACCCCAATGTAGAACTTCTCAACGTACATGGAAAAGGATTCAAGCTTCTGGTCGCACAGGACGACACATAAAAAATGGCTGCCGGGCCTCTACGACCTGCAAAAGATCTGGCACCCCGCATGGTTTCAGGGTAACAGGAAGCGCAACAATTACTTTGAAGGCTGGTATATCAAATGTGTCAGCAAAGGGGGCGACAACGTCATGGCTTTTATCCCGGGTATATCCCTGAGCAGGGAAGGATCCCATGCATTCGTCCAGGTAATCAACGGGATTTCAGGTGAGACATGGTATTTCAGCTACCCCGTTGAATCCTTCCGGTTTAGCCGAAAGGGATTTGCCGTCAGGATCGATGGTAACTATTTTTCAAGCTCCGGGATCGAACTCGACCTGCAATCAGACACAGACCATATTGCCGGAAACCTGACATTTTCAGAACCGCAGTTGTTCCCTGTAAGTATCAAAAGACCAGGTATCATGGGGTGGTACCGTTACGCACCCTTCATGGAGTGCTATCACGGTGTTGTTAGCCTGGACCACCATACAGACGGCATCTTGCATGTCAATAACAGAACCATGGACTTCAATGCGGGCAAAGGGTATATTGAAAAAGACTGGGGCTCTTCCATGCCCGAATCCTGGATATGGATGCAATCCAACCATTTTGGTCGCAACAAAACCGCTTTCATGCTTTCGGTTGCCAAAATACCCTGGCTCGGAAAATCATTTCCTGGTTTTTTGGGGTTTTTCCTGTTAGATGGCAAAAGAACCGATTTTGCCACTTATCTCAACTCAGAAATCACTGTCAAAGAAAAAACAGACAAGCATGTCAGGCTGCTCATCAAAGGCAGGGACTTCACGCTCGAAGTTAAAGGGGAAAAAGGAGCTGCAAAAAAACAACAAGGCGCTCTCAAAGCACCCAGGACCGGCAACATGGACAGGATGATCCACGAAAGCATCGATGCCCGTCTGTCCCTCACCATGCGTGACAGGTCCGGCAATACCGTTTTTGAAGGGACCGGAAAGCACGCCGGACTGGAAATGATTGGGGACATCAAGCTTCAAGCCACCTAAACATATTGGCTTATACCTTGTTTTTCCTATAGCATGACTTAACCGCAACCTGTTGAATATGACGGGGAGGTTTGTTACCTTTGCGGTTTAATTTATAATTAATCCAAATAAGCCAAACGGTGAAAGGATAATGGAAGACAACAATAACAAAATACTTGATGAAGTTACCGGTGCAGACTATAAATATGGTTTTTACACTGATATAGAAATGGACCAGGCGCCCCGTGGTCTTACCGAGGACACCATCCGTTTCATATCCGCCAAAAAGAATGAGCCCGACTTTATGCTCGATTTTCGTCTGAAGGCTTTTCGCCACTGGCAGACGCTTAAGGAGCCTGAATGGGCTCATGTTGATTATCCGCCCATCAATTACCAGGATCTTATCTATTATTCGGCGCCACGTAATAAGCCCAAATACAACAGCATGGATGAGGTTGATCCCGAATTGCTTGAAACATTTGAAAAACTCGGGATCCCGCTGGAGGAGCAAAAACAGCTTGCCGGCGTAGCCGTCGATGCCGTCATGGACAGCGTCTCGGTAGGCTCTACCTTCAAAGAAAGCCTTGCCGAGCAGGGAATCATTTTCTGCTCGTTCAGTGAAGCCGTGCATAATTACCCGGAACTGATCAAAAAATACATTGGCAGCGTTGTGCCCTATACAGATAACTTTTTTGCCGCGCTTAATTCGGCTGTTTTCAGTGACGGCTCTTTCGCCTACATTCCCAAAGGGGTAAAATGCCCCATGGAGCTGTCTACGTATTTCCGGATTAACGCCGCCAACACCGGTCAGTTCGAACGAACCCTGATCGTGGCTGAAGAAAGCAGCTATGTCAGCTATATGGAGGGCTGCACGGCACCCATACGGGATGAAAACCAGTTGCACGCTGCCATCGTGGAGATTATTGCCCACGCAGATGCAGAAGTCAAATATTCAACGGTACAAAACTGGTGGCCGGGTGACAAAGAGGGCAAAGGCGGTGTGTATAACTTCGTAACCAAACGTGGCATTTGCGAAGGGGATCGTTCCAGGATCTCCTGGACACAAGTAGAAACAGGCTCGGCCATTACATGGAAATATCCCAGTCTGATCCTGAAAGGAAATGATTCGGCGGGGGAATTTTATTCGGTGGCGGTGACCAACAACAGGCAGCAGGCCGACACCGGCACCAAGATGATCCACCTGGGTAAAAACACCCGCAGCACGATCATCAGCAAAGGCATATCCGGCGGGGAGAGCAATAACAGCTACCGTGGACTGGTAAAAACCAGCCGCAATGCGGAAAATGCCCGCAACTTTTCCCAGTGTGATTCCCTGTTGCTCGGGGACCAATGCGGTGCGCACACCTTCCCCTACGTGGATGTCGGGAACAGGTCATCCATCGTGGAACATGAGGCCACCACCAGCAAAATCTCAGAAGACCAGTTGTTTTATTGTCTGCAGCGGGGCATCGACATGGAAGGTGCAATTGGGCTTATCGTAAACGGGTACGCCAAGGAGGTGCTGTCCAAGCTTCCCATGGAGTTCGCGGTAGAAGCACAAAAGCTGTTGTCTGTAAGCCTGGAAGGCAGCGTCGGGTAAGACATAATGAATACATTCATCTAAACACAATAACATGTTACAAATACATAATCTTACTGTTTCCATTCAGGGAAAAACCATTCTGAAGTCTTTGAACCTGGAGGTCAAGGAAGGCGAGGTACATGCGATCATGGGTCCAAACGGTTCCGGCAAAAGCACCCTGGCTTCGGTCATCGCCGGCCGGGACATGTTTGATGTCGAGGAAGGGGAAGTAACCTATATGGGGCAGAATATCCTGGAGATGCCGGCAGAAATGCGTGCCCGTGAGGGGCTTTTCCTGGGCTTTCAATACCCGGTGGAAATTCCCGGGGTGAGCATGGCCAATTTCATGCGCACGGCCATCAACGAAAAGCGCAAACACCTCGGCCTGAACCCGTTATCAGGTGCAGAGTTCATGAAGCTGATGGAAGAAAAGAAAAAGCTGGTTGATATTCATTCAAAACTGACCAACCGGTCTGTCAATGAAGGATTTTCGGGCGGTGAAAAGAAAAAGAACGAGATCTTTCAGATGGCGATGCTGGAGCCACGATTGGCCATCCTGGACGAAACTGACTCCGGCCTTGATATCGACGCCCTTAAAGTCGTAGCCAACGGTGTTAACAAACTGAAGCGCAAGGATAACGCCACCGTGGTCATCACCCACTACCAACGGCTTCTTGATTACATTATACCCGACTATGTTCATGTGCTTTATGATGGCCATATTATTAAAAGCGGTGGCAAGGAGCTGGCCCTGGAACTGGAAGAGAAGGGGTACGACTGGCTCAGGCAGGAAACAGCAGACAGCCAGGAAGGCTGATAACCTAGTATGTATCAGTGACATAAAACTATGGAAACAACAAAAACCACATACCTGAAAGATAAGCTTGTTGAGCTTTACCAGCAGGAACAGAATAAGATCCGCGGGCAAGCCTCCCCCCTGGTAAACAGGATCCGTCATAACGCTTTCTCACAATTTAAGAAACACGGATTCCCCACTACCAAAAAGGAAAGCTGGCGTTTTACCGACCTCTCGCCCCTTCTGGATACAGAATATGCTTTTGACTTTCAAAACAAAAGCAGAAACATCGACATTGACAAGATCTTTACCTGCGATGTACAGGACCTGGACACCTATAGCATCACTTTGCTTAACGGCTGGTTTGTTTATAAAAATGCGCCGCTGACCAAATTATCCAATGGCATCATCACCGGCAGCCTGGCAAAAGCCATGGAGGTGTATCCCGAGCTTGTTGACCAATATTTCGGGAAGGCTGCCAAAACGGAGGGAAACGAGCTGACAGCCCTGAACACGGCTTTTGTGCAGGATGGCCTGTTTATTTATGTCCCGGAAGGTGTTAAAACGGAAAAGCCAATACAACTCATCAATATTGTCCACGCAGAAGAGCCTTTGTTTATTCAGCCACGCCACCTGATCGTCGCAGATAAAGGATCAAACCTGACCCTGGTACATTGTGACCATTCCCTGACACACAATGTGAGTTTCACCAACACCGTCATGGAGGTTATTGCGGAAGAGAATGCGCGGGTTGATCATTATAAGATTCAGAATAAGGGCAGGAATTCGGCCCTTATCACCAATAACTTCTTTCATCAGAAGACATCAAGCCGGGTATTCAGCAACATCATCACATTGAATGGCGGTTTTACCAAAAACACGGTAGATGCCACCATTACAGGCACCGACAGCCAGTCTGAGCATTATGGTCTTTATCTGGTAGACAGCAATCAGCATGTAGACAACCAGGTATACCTTGACCACCGCGCGCCAAAGAGTCACAGCAACCAGTTATATAAGGGGATCCTTGATGAAGAGGCCACGGCGGTCTTTTCGGGCAAGGTGCTGGTAAGAAGACACGCGCAGGAAACGATTGCCCATCAGAATAACAAAAACATTCTGCTGACAGATGATGCACGGGCCAACACACAGCCGCACCTGGAAATATATGCCGATGACGTAAAGTGCTCACATGGTGCAACGGTCGGACAACTGGATCAGGAGGCCATGTTCTATATGCGTTCCCGCGGCCTTAGTGAGCGAACCGCCCGGCAACTGATGATGATTGCCTTTGCCGATGAGGTGGTCGGGAAAATCAGCATAGAACCGCTGCGTGATCGTATCCATAACATGGTGGAAAAACGCCTGAAGGGCGAACTATCCATATGCGAACAATGCGTTTTGCATTGTAACAGCAAAGAGCCGACAACATTCAATATTGACTTAAGCCAATTGTAAAATAACAAAACATGCCTCTAGATACCGACACACTGCGTAAATCTTTTCCCATTCTGGAACGGGAAGTAAACAACCGGCCGCTGGTTTATCTGGACAATGCCGCCACCACGCAGAAGCCGGCCAGGGTCATTGAGCGGCTGAAGGCTTATTATGAGCAGGAAAACAGCAATATTCACCGCGGGGCTCACTTTTTAAGCCAACAGGCTACCGATGCATATGAACAGGCAAGGGAAAATGTACGTTCGTTGATTCATGCACGGCAACAGCATGAAATCATTTTTACCCGCGGCACAACGGAATCCATCAACCTGGTGGCCCATTCATTTTGCAAAAAATTCCTCAAGGCCGGCGACGAGATACTCATATCCGCCATGGAACACCATTCAAACATTGTTCCCTGGCAAGTTGCCTGCCAGGAGCACCAGGCATCCCTTCGGGTTATTGACATGAACCAGGAGGGAGAGCTTGACATGACAGATTTCAAGAACAAGCTCACCGACAAAACCAGACTGGTGGCTATCACCCATGTAAGTAATGTCCTGGGAACCATCAATCCGGTAAAGGAGATTATTGATCTTGCTCATCAGCAAGACATACCGGTGCTGGTGGATGGGGCACAGGCCACACCACACATGGCTGTTGACGTACAGGAGCTCGACTGTGACTTTTACTGTTTTTCCGCTCACAAAATGTATGGACCCATGGGTGCGGGGGTTCTTTACGGAAAGGAAGAGTGGCTCACACGGATACCGCCATACCAAAGTGGCGGAGAGATGATCAAAGAGGTAAGCTTTTCAAGCACAACCTACAATGAATTGCCTTTCAAGTTTGAAGCCGGCACACCGAATGTGGCAGACGTGATCGGACTGGATGCTGCCATACACTTTATCAGGGACCTGGGCTATGAGAACATTGCCGGGCATGAAGAAAAGCTTCTGGACTATACCCGGGAGGAGCTCGGCAAGCTTGACAAGATCCGCTTCTTTGGTAGCGCGAAGCGACGTGCCAATGTGGTATCCTTTTTGTTTGATGACATTCATCCGTTTGACACCGGAACCATCCTTGACAAAATGGGTATTGCCGTTCGTACCGGACATCATTGTGCACAGCCCATTATGGATTTCTATCAGATTCCAGGAACGGTCAGGGTTTCACTGGCAGTGTATAACACCCGGGAAGAGATAGATACCCTGATTGAGGGACTCAGGAAAGTCAGAGAGATGTTTGCATAAACCGCTAATATGAAAACCATGCAGCAGGAACAGGTTATACGTCAACTCCGGGCACTTAATAAAATATACGGAAGGGTTTTTTTTACCCTGATATTGTTGTTGTTAGTTTCATCAGTCGCTGTTAGTCAGTATGGTGCATGGGTTATACACGAGCCCCGGCTTCAGGCAACCATCAAAACAATTGCCATTGCAGTGGCAGGCCTCCTGCTGGTTGTCGCCTATGTATACCCCCAGGGAAGGATGCGCAAAATGTCGGATGATCTGGACCTGTCAGATAAGATGAAGCAGTTCAGGACATTGATCACACACCGGCTGCTTTTGATTTTCGCCGCAGGTGTTTTTACCTGCCTCTTCTTTACGCTCACCGGTGATACAAACCTGATGATGGTCCTTGCTATCATCATCCTTTTACTGATCATGGCACGTCCGACACCATTTAAAACCGCTACTGACCTGCGATTAACCGAAGAAGAAAAACAGTTTTTGTTTCAAAAACCTTCAGATAATCAACAAGACAAGCATGAATAAACAACTTCCGGCTACCTCTTGTATTATTTAATGCAAAGATTTCATATATTGCAGGTCTGAGAGCGTTACAACAAAGAATAGCCGGTTTAACATAACAAAATCAACAGGGATGTCAACAATCAAAGAAAAAGAACAAGAGATCATCAACGAATTTGAACTTTTTGATGACTGGATGGATAAGTACAACTATCTCATCGACCTTGGCAAGTCGGTCCCTGCCATTGCTGAAGAATATAAAACTGAGAAATACCTGATCAAAGGATGTCAGGCACGTGTCTGGCTTCACGCCGAATACCGCGACGGGATAGTGATATACAGGGCTGACAGCGATGCCCTGATCACCAAAGGAATTATTGCCTTGCTGATACGGGTGCTGTCGCATCAGCCACCTAAAGATATTGCGGAGGCCGATATGGCTTTCATCGATGAGATCGGCCTCAAAGAACATCTGTCACAAACCCGTTCCAACGGACTGGTGAACATGATCAAGCAGATAAAACTCTACGCCCTGGCATTTCAGAAAAAAGAAGAAGCATAAGAGGTCGAAACACCCGGCATCATCAGCCGCTTCGTCTCTTCTTTTCCCATCATGACAACAAATAATAATATGTCTGGTGACCGGGTGAAGTAATAGAAGTGGCGGCTGTAATTGATAAATCACAACAAACATGACAGAAAAAGCTGCTCAACCAGAGGAATCAACCATCATTGAAGCCCTGAAAAACGTTTTTGATCCGGAAATACCGGTCAATGTATACGACCTGGGGTTAATTTATGGCATTGACATCAGCCAGGAAGGAAATGTTGACATTACCATGACGCTGACCAACCCAAACTGTCCGGTAGCAGATCAGATGCCGGGGGAGGTAGCCGATGCCGTAAAAGCCGTTGAAGGGGTTAATCAGGTGAATGTCAACCTGGTATTTGACCCCCCGTGGTCACAGGACAACATATCGGATGCGGCCAAGCTGGAGCTTGGTCTTTTCTGAAGCAAAAGCAACAGAAACATAATCAATCGAACGGCACAACCATTAAGGGCTAATACAGGGAAATGTAAAAAAGCCTTTGTTGTTCGTGCGAAAAAAAGATTGTATTTTTGGGCATTCATATATACAAAATATTCTGTATCACTTAAAACCCGCACGAACATGAATATTCCTGAAAACCTGAAGTACACAAAAGATCATGAATGGGTCAAAATCGAAGGCAATACCGCAACTATCGGCATTACCGACTTTGCACAAAATGAACTTGGTGACATTGTCTTTGTAGAAGTTGACACGGCTGGTGAGAGCCTGGATAAAGAAGAAACATTTGGCAGTATCGAAGCTGTTAAGACCGTTTCCGACCTGTTTATGCCCCTTGGCGGAGAAATAACCGAGTTTAATGAAGAACTTGAAGACAGTCCGGACATTATCAATCAGGACCCATATGAGAAGGGCTGGATTATCAAAATAACCATTGCGGATTCGTCAGAAGCTGATGATCTGCTGAGCGCCGGAGAATACAAAGAATTAACCGGTGCGTAAAAACATGTTTGGCAGGCTAAAGATAACATTATCCTGTTTGCGCTTTTTCTGGCCAGCTATCCTGTGGGGGCTATTTATTTTTCTTATTATCAGCCTTCCCGGCAGAAGCATCCCGGAGACAGGTTTACACGAAATACCACAGTTTGACAAACTTGTTCATTTCGCCCTTTTTGCCGTATTGGCATGGCTGCTATGCATTGGATTTGTTAGAGAAAGCAAGCATTCCGGACTAAAAAACAACCATCTTATTGTTTGTTTGCTGACAGGTATCATATATGGCGCGCTGACAGAATGGTTACAGTTCTGTTGTTTCCCTGACCGACATGGCTCCTTTTTGGATTTTTTAGCCAATGGTTTTGGAACGGTTTTTGGAGTTGTGTTATATAGAATCTTGCACAGGAAAAGATAAAATCCAGGAACAGAAAAAACGAACGGTTGATTTTTATAAAATACTTTGTATCTTAGCAACCCAATTTTTTACAATGTTTTTCAGAAATTTCTCAGAAAGATAAGCCCTAAACAGGGAAAAACCAACCAGATTCAACATTATTATGGAAGAAAAAAAATCACCCAAAGCAGACCTTGAAAGCAAGAAGCGCATCTTTTTGCAGATAGGTATAATCATTGCGCTTGGAGCGGCATTGGTTGCTTTTGAATGGAGGCAATACGAGCGGACGCAGTTTGACCTGGGCACGCTTGAAGTTGACTTCATTGAGGAGGAGGATATTCCAATCACCCGCCCGGAGGAACCACCACCACCTCCACCACCTGAACCATCGGAAGAGCTGATCATCGTTGACGACGACGTGGATCTTGAAGAAGAGTTCACCATTGACGCAGACGCCGATGTGTTTACTGAGGTTCAGGAATATGAACCCATCCAAATCGACCGGGAAGATGAGGAGGAAGAAGAAGAGGAGATTTTCATGGTTGTGGAGGATCAGCCTCAGTTTCCTGGCGGTGAAGAAGCCCGGCAGCGCTTTCTCGAAGAGAATTTAAGGTATCCCCAGATGGCAAGAGAAGCCGGTATACAAGGTACCGTGTTTGTCACATTTGTTGTAGAACCCGACGGCCGCGTTACCAATGTAGAAATATTACGTGGCATCGGTGGCGGATGTGACGAGGAAGCCATAAGGGTTGTGAGACAAATGCCGAGTTGGGAACCAGGCCGTCAGAGAGGTCAGGCGGTAAGGGTACAGTTTAATATGCCCATACGCTTCAGGCTTAACTAGATACTATTTTATATCCCATAAAAAGCCGCTTACGTATCAATCATGCGCAGGCGGCTTTTTTTATGCTCATAACTCCTCAGCTGATTTTGCTCCAGAAAAGCTGATCGCTGTACAGTTCTTTTATCCGTCGGCGTATAATCTGGTTTTCGGGCTTACTGATATCCGGATCATCCTCGAGTAACTGCCGGGCCTGATTTCTGGCATACTTCAGAATCCCCTCATCTTTGGCAAGATCCGCCATTTTAAGGTCTAAAATACCACTTTGCTGGGTACCCTGGATATCGCCGGGACCACGAAGTTCCAGGTCCTGTTCGGCAATCCGGAAACCATCATTGGTGGCCACCATTACCTTCATGCGCTTGCGGGCATCATTCCCCAGATCTTCTTTTGTCATCAGGATGCAGAACGACTGCTCGGCACCACGCCCAACCCGCCCCCTGAGCTGATGAAGCTGCGACAGACCAAAACGTTCGGCACTCTCGATGATCATCACAGACGCATTAGACACATCAATACCCACTTCAATCACGGTAGTGGCAACCATGATCTGTGTCTGGCCACTGACAAACCGCTGCATCTCATATTCTTTATCACCGGGTTTCATTTGTCCGTGAACAATGCTAACAGCATAGCGGGGCGGCGGAAACTCCCTGATAATGCTTTCATAGCCATCATTCAAATCCTTTAGATCCAGTTTTTCGGATTCTTTTATCAGCGGATATACCACATATATCTGCCGCCCTTTTTTGATCTGCTCACGCATAAAACCAAACACTTTCAGGCGGTTTCTGTCGGTCTGATGAACCGTTTTGATGGGCTTTCGACCGGGTGGTAATTCATCTATTACGGAAACGTCGAGGTCCCCATACAATGTCATGGCCAGTGTGCGGGGGATGGGGGTGGCCGTCATGACCAGGACATGTGGTGGCACCTCACCTTTCGACCACAACCGCGCCCGCTGAGCAACCCCAAAACGGTGCTGCTCATCAACGATCACCATGCCCGGCTTGTCAAAGGAAACCTCATCTTCTATCAGGGCATGGGTGCCGATTAATATCTTTAGGTTCCCGGTTTGAAGGTTCTGCAGGATCTTCTTGCGTTCCCCTGCTTTGGTGGATCCGGTCAATATACCGACGTGAATACCAAAATCCTGCAGCATGGCACTGATGGACTCATAATGCTGGAAAGCCAGCACTTCCGTCGGCGCCATCAGACATGCCTGACAGCCATTATCGAGGGCCATGAGCATGCTCATGACGGCCACAATGGTTTTACCACTACCCACATCTCCCTGCAACAACCGGTTCATTTGCTTCCCGGACAAGGTATCGTTGCGGATTTCCCGAAGCACCCGCTTCTGGGCTCCGGTAAGTGAAAAGGAAAGCCCTTTGTGATAAAAATCATTGAAGTAGCTGCCGATCTCAGAAAATATGTGTCCCGGTGTCTGCTCTGTGCGCAAAAGTTTATGGCGTAGCAGATTAAGCTGTATATAGAACAGCTCTTCAAACTTTAGCCTGGCTACTGCCTTTTTTAACGTTTCCGGATCTTCCGGGAAGTGGATGTTTGTCAGCGTTTCATCGCGCGGCAATAACCGCAACGGTTCCAGTAAATGTGTCGGAAGTGTTTCCCGGATATGGGGGCGGGCCTGAGGCAATAATGTCTTCAATAGCTTTCCGATACCCTTGCTATCCAACCCCCTGGAGCGCAATTTCTCCGTAGATGGGTACACAGGTTGCATGGTTGATTGTTGATTGATCGCACCCGGTGTGACCGGTTCCACTTCCGGATGTGCAATATTATAGCGCCCGCCAAATATCTGCGGCTTTCCGAACACAATATACTCCACCCCCGGTTTAAAACGGTCCTTCAGCCACTGAAACCCCCTGAACCACACCAGCTCAACAATTCCGGTACCATCACTTAAAAAGGCTGTCATCCTGGTGGTACGCCGGTGGCCATGCAACTCCACACCGGAAATCTTGCCCCTTATCTGAACATATGGCAAATCATCCGTTATTTCCCTTATTTGATGAAACCGGCTTCGGTCAATATACCGGAAGGGAAACAGTGTGAGCAGGTCATTGAACGTAAATATCTCCAGCTCACTTTTAAGCAAATCAGCCCGTTTGGGTCCGACCCCCTTCAAAAACTCTATCGGCGTGTCCAGGTAATCCGACTTTTGCATTGCACTGGCTTTATAAACCGGCCTTTTTATAGTCAACTATTTTTAACAATGTATAAAAATAATGCAAAAAATGCGTAACTGTTATTATTTTTGACATTTAGACTTTCGATAAAATACAAACACAAATGAAGGTACTGGTATTCGGTGCCGGTCTGATAGGCACTACTTACGCATGGCAGCTGCACGAGGCGGGAGCAGATGTAAGCTTGCTGGTGCGCAAACAACGGAAAGTAAGATACGAACATTCGGGTGTTCCGATTACGTATACCGACACCCGCAAAGGGCAAAAGGACTACGGACACACCGTATTTCGGCCTGAGGTTATTGATCGCTTAACCCAAGAAGATCAGTTCGACTTCATCCTGGTTACCCTCCGCAGCAACCAGTGGAATGATGCCATTCCCTACCTGTCGAAATATTCAGGCAATGCCCACATTGTTTTCCTTGGCAACTTATGGGATGAGTACGATATGATAGAGAAACACTTCCCAAAAGGGCGTTATCTGCTTGCTTACCCAGAGATGGTCGCCGGGGGTTATACCGGCAACAGCATCAACACGTATCTCTTCCGACACAAACACACCTACCTGGGTGAACCTGACGGTAAAAAAACGGAGCGACTGAACAAGCTGGCGGACTTGCTGGCATCAGCAGACCTTAGGCCCAAAATAAGCAGTAGCATGAAGCAATTGTTGCCTGTTTGCTTTCTGCATCATGCAATCCTTCCCGGGCTTATCAGTAAAGCAGGCGGGGCTGGCCTGTTTGTGAAAAACAACCTCCTGGTTAAGCAATACTTGTGTGCTTTCAGAGAAGGGCTGCGGGTTCTCCGGAAAAGAGGTGTTAAACCGGCACCACAGTTTCCCTTTAACCTTTCTTTTTTGCCACTGTTTGTCATTACGTGGCTGGTAAAACGCACCTTTACACCTGAAGTTCAGGCTGCACTTGACGCCCACATGAAACACGGCACCGAAGAAAAAAAGAAACAATATTACAACGTGCTGCAAGCCGGGAAAAAAGAAAGATTGTCCATACCTTACTGGACTTCTTTTGAGAAGTATATGGATTTTTCATAACTTTACATATATCATTTACCATCAATATAATACCAAGTATGAAGCGCAACATCCTGTTCTTGACTGTTTTTCTACTGGTGACCACTTCCCTGCAGGCCTTTGAGCCACCCAGGATGCACCCCACAGACCGTTTCATCGTAACACCTTTCACCGACCTGTGGCAAAACAGCCCTGATAACATGGACCTGAGAACCATACAAAGGGGGGTCAATATCAGTTTGCTACAAGATATGTCATTGGGCCGCAGCAATTTTAGCATAGCCGCCGGACTCGGATTTACAAGCCACAACCTCTACAGTGACCACTTTTATCTCTTTGATCCAGCTAATGAACAATATGATTTCTTCCCAATCACCGCGGACTATGACAAAAACAAGCTCAGTCTGAACTACCTGAATGTCCCCGTACAGATTCGTTTCCGTTCACGTGAATTGAATAACACATTTCGTCTTTATGCAGGCATCAAGGTGGGCTATCTCATCAATGCACACACGAAATATGATGGTGAAATGAGGTATCCTAATTTTGACACCATCTGTGATGGAGAGTTGGATTTACTTTGGGGCACCAGAACAAGAAAGTTCAAAGAGCATGATTTGAATAACCTATATGATTGGCACATCAGCCTCACCGCCATGATTGGTTATGGCAGGGTTAACTTCCAGATGTACTATCCACTGAATAACATGTTTAAGGATAACTCGGTAGAGGAGATGCTTCCCATCTCACTGGGTTTATCGGTGATTGTGTTTTAAACACGAAGATACACAAACAGCATCAGCATAATGAAGACGCCAAGCAGGTATCCTGTATACACCTGCGCCGGGGTATGTGACTGCAGTTGAATACGGGCGGCGGCTGTTATGCCGGAAACCAGGAAGGCGGCGATAATCAAATAAGAGATATCTGCACGTAGGAGCAGGGATACGACAATCAGGAAACCTGTTAATCCACCCAATGACATCATGTGCACACTGATTTTCCAGTAAAAGGTTATCAGCAGTGATAAGAGTACCAGCAGCGCTGCACCTGTCACATAATAATAGATCAGCGTGGGCAGCGTGATCTGCCGTAACAGGTAGAACGTCAAAAATAACATGACCGTGGCGATCAGCAGTGGAAGAATGCGTTCATGACGTTCGGCCAGGGTCAAATCTTTGATAACCCTGGTCTGTCTCAAAATAAGAACGGACAATACAGGAATTATAGCCGTGTTAATAAAAATAACGAGTAAAATGAAACGCCTGGCCTCTGCAGTAACAGAGAAAGACAGGTAGGTGTTGAGCTGAAAGAGGATAAATATTCCCAGTGTAGGAATGAGCAGTGGGTGGAGCACTATGGAAAATAGACGTGCAATCGTATCTGCCGGCTTCATAAATTTACAGTTCCTTTCGTAGCCTTGCGACCGGTATATCCAGTTGTTCGCGGTATTTGGCCACCGTTCTGCGGGCGATGTTATATCCCTTTTCTTTCAAAATGCCGGCCAGTTCCTCATCTGTGATGGGTTTTTTCTTGTCTTCGCCATCTATACAGTCATGAAGGATCTTTTTTACCTCACGTGTTGAAACCTCTTCCCCTGTATCGGTTTGTAATGATTCAGAGAAAAAGTCTTTGAGCAAAAATGTACCAAAAGGGGTTTGGACGTATTTGCTGCTGGCAACTCTTGATATGGTTGATATGTCAAGGCTCACCATTTCAGCGACATCTTTAAGGATCATGGGTTTGAGTTGTGTCTCATCCCCGGTCAGGAAATATTCCCGTTGCATCTCCATGATGGCCTGCATGGTCATCAGCAGGGTTTGTTGGCGCTGTTTGATGGCATCGATAAACCATTTCGCGTTATCGAGCTTTTGCTTCACAAACTGGAGGGCTTCTTTCTGTCGTTTGTCTCCTTTGCCTTTCGATTTGGCCATCTCCTTAAACATCTCTGCGTAGGTGCGGTTAATATGCAGGTCGGGTGCGTTGTAGGCGTTGAGATTCAGTTCGAGATCGCCATTATTATGGGTAATGATAAAGTCCGGAACCACGTACTGGGAACCCTTACCGGCGTCCTGAAGAGAGTTTCCCGGCTTGGGGTTTAAGTTCAGGATCTCATTGATGGCCTCCTTCAGTTCTTCTTCGGTCAGGCCATGCTTCTTTTTAATCTTTTCGTAATGCTTTTTTGTAAAATCATTAAAATTTTTATCCAATATCAGTTTTGCATGTTCCACCGCCTTTGTCTTTGGCTCCCTTCGCTTGATTTGCAGCAGAAGGCACTCCTGGAGGTCCCTGGCGCCCACGCCTGCCGGGTCAAATTCCTGTATAAGCCGTAAAAGCCCAACAACTTCAGTAAAGTCGGTTTTGATATTATGGTTAAATGCCAGATCATCAACCAGCGAATGGATGTCGCGTTGCAGATATCCGGATTCATCAATGTTGCCGATGATGTGGGAAGCGATCAGGTAATCGCGGTCGGAAAGGTCACGCATGCCGAGTTGCGTCATCAATGCCTCCTGTGAGCTTGCTCCGGAGACATAGGGCATCTCTTTGGTTTCATCATCCGGTGAAACATTGTTGGCGGTCAGCTGATAATCGGGGGTTTCATCATCGTCAACATAATCATTAAGGTCAAACTCATCCTCCGCTGTTGATTCATAATCATCAGACTCGGATTCTTCACCGGTCTCCATGACACTTTCTTCTTCGTAATCCTCAGTTTCAAGCTCAGCTTCTTCCGTCAACTCCTCGCCTTCTTCCAGGGCCGGATTTTCCTCAATTTCTTGCTTAATTCGCTGATCAAGCAGAAGCGCAGGCACCTGCAACAGCTTCATCAGCTGTATTTGCTGAGGTGATAACTTTTGCAGAAGCTTCTGTTGTAGCTGCTGTTTAAGCATGATAATAGTTGGATTTACATGTTATGATTAGCCGGAAAAGTCTGTTTTTCAAACCATTTTCAAGCCAAATCAAATTTAACAAAAAACTATGACAAATAACAGCCATATTAAAATTCAGCATTCTGGGGTGTGCGGGGAAACGGGATCACATCGCGGATATTCCCCATTCCTGTAGCAAAAAGCATGAGCCGCTCAAAGCCAAGGCCAAAACCACTATGGGGAGCGGTTCCAAACTGCCGGGTTTCAAGATACCACCATACATCCTCCTCGTATATGCCCAATTCTTTGATCCTGGCAAAAAGCTTATCATAATCATCCTCCCGCTGCGAGCCGCCAATGATCTCTCCAATCTTGGGAAACAAAACATCCATGGCCCTCACAGTCTTGTCATCATCATTCTGCTTCATATAGAAAGCTTTAATGTCTTTGGGATAATTGGTCAGGATTACCGGCTTCTTAAACTCCTGTTCCACCAGGTAGCGTTCATGCTCCGACTGCAGGTCTACCCCCCACTTTACCGGATATTCAAAAGTCTGACCGGATGTTTCCAGTATCTCAACGGCATCGGAGTAGGTCAGGCGTTCAAACTGATTATCTACAACAAAGTGAAGCCGGTCCATGAGTTCTTTGTCATACATCTCCTGCAGGAAGGCCAGATCATCTTCGCAGTGTTCCAGCAGATACCTGCATATATATTTGAGGAATACTTCGGCCAGATCCATGTTGTCATGGATATCATAAAAGGCCATTTCAGGTTCGACCATCCAAAACTCGGAGAGATGTCTGGAGGTATTGGAATTTTCAGCCCTGAAGGTGGGGCCAAAGGTATATATGTTGGACAAAGCCAGTGCACCAAGTTCTCCTTCAAGCTGTCCGGATACCGTGAGGTTTGTTTCCTTCCCAAAAAAGTCTTTACTAAAGTCGACCTTCCCATCTGCTGTGAGCGGTACATTTGTCAGGTCGAGGGTGGTGACGCGAAACATGGCACCGGCACCTTCTGCATCAGAGCCGGTAATGATGGGTGTATGCAGGTAATAGAATCCGTTATCGTTGAAAAATTTATTGATGGCAAACGCCATGGCATGCCGGAGACGAAATATGGCGCCAAACGTATTGGTACGCGGCCTCAGGTGGGCAATCTCCCGTAAGAACTCAAGGCTGTGCCCCTTCTTTTGCAACGGATACTTATCGGGGTCGGCGCTTCCATAAAGTTGAATCTCAGAAGCCTGTATCTCCACGGCCTGACCCTTGCCTTGTGATTCAACAAGTTTGCCGTTTACCGATATGCAAGAACCGGTGGTGATATTACGCAACAATGCATCATTTTGAAAAGATTGTACATCAACCACTACCTGGATGTGATGGATGATGGAACCATCATTGAGTGCTATAAAAGCGACATTCTTATTACCCCGCCTGGTCCTGACCCAACCTTTTACATTAATCTCTTTGTCAAGGAGATGTCCGACATCCTCTTTCAGCAGGTCAGCGATCCTGTGCCGTTTTAATGAAATCATGTTTCTATTATTTACCATTAGTACAAAAGCAAACATCTGCATGTTTGCTGGTTATGCGTCTGCTTATCATGACGCGAAGTTGATCACACAAAAATACAATCAATTTTTGAAAGCAAGCCTTACCGCAGGCATTTCTCTATGCTGTTCCACAAACGGTCGGCGGTTTTTTCCCAGGAGAACTTTTGTTTTTGTTTGCGTCCTTTTTCGATCAAGGTTTCCCGAAGCTTTTCATCCCGGGTTATATGCCGCATGGCATCCGTGATCTGCTCAACGGAGGAGGGATCCACAAGTAAGGCAGCATCTCCGGCAACTTCCGGCATACTTGTTACATTGGAGGCAATAACCGGCACATCGCACTGCATGGCCTCGATGATCGGTATGCCGAAACCTTCAAAGTGCGACACCAGCATCAGTGCGGAAGCGGCTGCTACCAGTTTTTGCAGGCTTTCCTCATACTGACGGCCCGCCAGAATAACATCATCCCGGTATCGCATTGACTGGAAAACCTGCCTGAGCTCGGCAGAACCAAACATAGGTGCACCCACGATCACCAGCTTGTGGTTATACGGATCGGCGGACCTGAATGCATCAAAAGCCTGAAGCATCCGGTCTATATTTTTTCGCTTGTGAAGGGCTCCTATGTATACAAAGTAGGGGCATCCGTTCGTAAATTTACGTCGAACGTCCGTCGCGGTTGTCAAGTCTATCGGTCCGAAGATATCATGAACACCATTGTATACGACATCAATACGTTCTCTCGGATACTGAAATGTACGGGCGATATCATCTTTGGAATATTCCGAAACAGTGGCGATGCGAGTTGCCATAGAAGCATATTTCGGGAAAAAGTGCGTATAATATTTTCCTGTCAGGTAAGGCACAAAATCAGGGTTGTGCATGAAATTGAGGTCATGAAAAACCGGCAACTGCGGACCTTGAAACCTGCCCGACAAAAAGCCGTCGGGAGAAACAAAGATGTCGGCATTTTTTCTTTTGAGGAAACGGGATACCGCGAATTCGAAATACAGGTAATACAGAACGGGGTGCCTTGCCTGCGGAAACAGCTTGACAGCCTCTACGTTATCGGCGAAGCGAAATTCCCGGCTAAAGGGACGATCAAACAAAAAATAGAAAGTAACATCCGGGTGCTTCTCAACAATCCGTTTAAAGCTGTGATAAGTAAACCAACCTATCCCCTCGAGCTTTCCGGGCAATAACAACCGGGTGTTTACGGCAATTTTCAAAACAAATATATTCGGTTATTTCCTAAAAGTTTAGCTGGTTATGGCAGCCTGAATCGTATTATCTGCCACTAAAAATGCAAAAATATGTATTTATTTCTTAATTTTGACAGCTTGTTCACGAAGATAGAAATTCAAACTTAGAAAAGATATGACAAAGAGATTAATGGACCATATTGAACCCGGTGTATTGACCGGTAAACATGTGCGCGAGGTTTACCGTATAGCGCAGGAACATCAGTTTGCCCTGCCTGCGGTAAATATTGTCGGCACCAACTCGATTAACGCCGTTTTAGAGGCTGCCGTGGAGATAAACTCCCCGGTAATCATTCAGTTTTCTAACGGGGGTGCCCGCTTTTTCGCGGGGAAAGCCCTTCCGAACGACAACCATGCTGCTGCGGTGGCTGGTGCAGTGGCAGGCGCCCGGCACATCCATGTGATGGCTAAAGCTTACGGTGCCCGGGTTATCTTGCATACCGATCATGCCGCAAAAAAGCTGCTTCCGTGGATTGATGGCCTAATGGAAGCAAACGAAGAACATTTTGAGGCCACCGGGTCTCCCCTGTTCAGCTCCCACATGCTTGACCTTTCTGAAGAAAGCCTGGAGGATAACATCGCCATCAGCAGGCGCTACTTTGAGCGGATGAGCAGGATGGGCATAGGTCTTGAGGTGGAGCTGGGCGTTACCGGCGGTGAGGAAGACGGCGTGGATCATACCGACATCGACAGCTCAAAATTGTACACACAGCCCGAAGAGGTGGCCGACATGTATAAAGCGCTCTCGGAAGTCTCTCCCAACTTTACCATCGCTGCTGCTTTTGGCAATGTACATGGCGTTTACAAGCCCGGCAATGTAAAGCTGCAGCCGGTCATCCTAAAAAACTCCCAGGCCTACATCCAGGAAAATCTTGGCACAGGCACCAACCCGGTTAATTTTGTGTTTCACGGCGGCAGTGGATCGAGCCAGGAAGATATCCGTGAGGCCATTTCATATGGTGTGATCAAGATGAACATCGACACGGACACACAGTGGGCATTCTGGAATGGGGTGAAAGGTTACTACCACGATCATAAAGATTATCTGCAGGATCAGATTGGAAACCCGGAAGGGGAGACCAAGCCCAACAAGAAATACTACGATCCGCGGGCCTGGTTGCGGAAAGGCGAAGAAAGCATGCGCGACAGACTGACGCAGGCCTTTGAAGACCTGAATGCCGCTAACAGAAATTAATCAGACACAACATCCTGGCCTGGGACTATAATTCGGGGAAGTTGATTCTGTCGACTACGATATAGGCGGCTGTGTAGTCTTTTTTGATTTCCTCAAGGAACCGCCGCGCGTCAAGCCTGGTCAGGAAGTCCCCTGCCCGTAATTTAAAGTAGGGTTCATCGTATACGATATAGGAATTGACCGCCGGATATTTTTCTTCAAAATCGGACTGTTCACGCTGGGTGTTAAGGCGGGCCTGATTGCCCGAATCCATGTAAAGGTGCACACGATAACCGGGGATGCCTCTTTGTTTACTGACAGCCTCACGGTGAGCCAATAGCAGATAAGCTGCCAGGGGATCCTGCTCAACATAATCCCACCTGAGTGGATGTAATGTTTCGGCCGTATCCACAGGTAATACTTGTTCATCCAGTGAATCAAGCAACAGGGTGTCTGCGCTTTGGAAAGCCGGGGCTTCCGGCAAAGCATTTCCAGCAGCAGATATACACCATATCAGACAAACAGCCAATAAGGCGTAAGCAATCCGGTACATGTAAATGGCCATCTTTAAAAAATGATTTTGGTGATCATGTTTCTGAAACCGATATTTTTACTATGCTTAGTATGCCCGCGCAAATACAACGCGGCGTTTCGACGGCTTTTCTGAGTAAACACAGTGACCTTCTTCTTCCGAGCCATCATCAAAGGGAATACAACGTATTGTTGCCTTGGTTTCATCCTTTATTTTTTGTTCGGTTTCAACGGTACCATCCCAATGGGCCAGAATGAATCCTCCCTTATCATCCAATATCCGTTTAAACTCATCCCAGCTGTCGGCTTTTCTGGTGTTCTCCTCTCTAAACGATAATGCACGCTGGTATAGTGCGTCCTGAATTGTAACCAGCAACGCTTCAATGGTCTGGTTTAATTCATTCATGGACACAATCTCTTTGCTCAGGGTATCTCTGCGTGCCAGCTCTACAGTTCCGTTTTCGACATCACGGGGACCTATGGCCAAACGCACCGGAACACCCTTGAACTCATATTCATTAAATTTCCAGCCCGGTTTATGGGTGTCGCGATCATCCAGCTTCACCCGGATACCTTGCTTGCGGAGGCTATCTTTGATCTCTTTGGCTTTGCTCCTAACCTTTTCATACTGCTCGTCATTTTTATAGATCGGCACGATCACCACCTGTATAGGGGCCAGCTTGGGAGGCAACACAAGACCGTTATCATCAGAATGGGCCATGATCAGGGCGCCTACAAGCCTAGTTGATACGCCCCATGAAGTAGCCCACACATACTCGAGACCACCCTGCTTATCAGCAAATTTTACATCAAAGGCTTTTGCAAAATTCTGACCGAGAAAATGGGACGTTCCGGCCTGCAGGGCTTTGCCATCCTGCATCAACGCTTCAATACAAAAAGTCTCTACAGCACCGGCAAAACGTTCATTTTCAGACTTAATGCCTTTCAGGACAGGAATTGCCATGTGGTTTTCCGCAAAATCAGCATACACATCCAGCATTTGATAAGTCTCCTCCATGGCCTCCTGTTCAGTGGCATGTGCCGTATGCCCTTCCTGCCAGAGAAACTCCGAGGTACGCAAAAACATTCGGGTTCGCATCTCCCAACGAACAACATTGGCCCATTGATTGACCAGGATCGGCAGGTCACGGTACGACTGTACCCAATGCCGGTAAGTATCCCATATGATGGTCTCCGAAGTAGGACGTACAACCAACTCCTCTTCCAGGCGGGCATTTTCATCTACCATGATGCCCTTCCCCTCCGGGTCATTCTTCAAACGATAATGGGTGACCACCGCACACTCTTTGGCAAACCCTTCCACATGATCCGCCTCTTTGCTGAAAAAAGATTTTGGAATGAAAAGCGGGAAGTATGCGTTCGAATGTCCGGTATCTTTAAACATGGTGTCCAGTGCTGCCTGCATTTTTTCCCATATGGCATACCCATAGGGCTTGATAACCATACATCCCCTTACAGCCGAACTTTCGGCCAGGCCGGCACGTTGAACAATATCATTATACCATTTGGAATAATTCTCTTCTCTTGTGGAAAAATCTTTAGCCATGTGTTGCCTTTGGTATAGAATTTGATGTTTGTAAAGTAGGAATAACCCGGCAAATTTAACAAAAAAGTCGGTGATAGTTATTAACTTTGTATAAACCAAACAACAAACCAAGGAGGATATGTCATGAAAACGCTACTAAAAATATCAGGTATACTTCTGTTGGCGTTGGTCGCGACAAGTTGTTCATCAACTTACGATACCACGGCAAACTCCGATGATGTCTATTACAGCCCGGGGCTGACCCGTGGCGGTGATACAGTACAGACAGAACGTGAAACAACAGAAGAACGCGGACGTGTTGTAGAGGTTGTTGAAGAAGGTCAGGAAAGCGCCACCGCTAACCAGCAGGCTCAACACACGGACAACCAGCAAGAATACGCCGGCGACGATTATGCCTATTACACCAATGATAATAATGCCGACACCATTGAGTATTATGATGATGAGGCTTATTATGACGATGAGGGCAACATCGTGCATAATTACTACTATGGCGATTACTACGACTATTCGTACGCTTCCAGGATCAGACGTTTCCACAGAGGTTATTTAACACCTCGCTACTATGACCCTTTCTATACCAACATGTATTTTTACGGCCATCATCCCCATTTTTTCGGCACCAGTATTTACATGGGATTTAGTCCTACACCGCTTTATTTCGGAGGTTATTATGCGCCCTACCATCCTTACAGATCTTACTGGGCACACGGCCACTGGGGATATCCGGGTTTCAGGGTATACGGCGGTTACATGAGTGGCTACCATCTAGGATTTATGCACGGACTGCATTATGGATATGGAGGCTATGGCTATTGGGGACACTCCCAATACTTTTATAACAGCTTTGACGGCACCCTGGCAGATTACCATTATGCCCCCCGGGGTTCAACCGGAAGCACCGTCGGGCGCACACTTGACGGACGCGACAGTGGCTCCCGCAATACTTTTTCCGAAAGGTTTGAAGCACGTACTTACCGTGATGAAGATGGCAAACGCCGGTTAGCAGATGAAAGGCCCGCATTAACATCCGGACAGAACAGAACCGCAGAACGAGAAGTAGCTGAATCCCGCCCTGAAAGGACTGAAAGGACAAGACCCACCCAGGAAACCGGAGAAGAAGCAAGATCAACCACCACGGAAGAAACAAAATCAGCCACCTCGCGTGATGCAGAAGCAGCATCACCAGAAAGTGCCCAAAGAGAAAGACCAGAACAGTCCAGAGAAGCCCGGGAAGCATACCAACCCGAAAAACAAATGGAGGATTACCGCGCCACCACAAGAGAGCAGTATGAAAGAGGCTCCTCACAACGATACAGCCGCCCTGAACAGTCCAGCCCTGACAGAAATGTCGAAGGAGACAGGTCAAACTATATAGTTCCCAGGACGTATGCATCGCCCAGCTATCAGCAGCCCAGCTCTCCCCAGAGAGCCAGGCCTTCAAGTGCCAGACAGCCGGATGTCAACCGGCCTTCTTCAAGGTCATCAGACAATAATGAGAGAGCCACTCCATCGCGTACCAACAGGGGACGTCCAAGCTATTCACCGCCGAGCCGGCAATCTTCAAGATCAAGCACCAGCCCGTCAAGGTCATCAGGTTCTTCATCAAGAAGCAGCGCCAGACCCTCACGTAGCAGTTCCTCCTCCAGAGGATCGGTAGGATCATCAAGAAGCAGCTCCTCATCAAGAAGTTCCGGTAGTTCCGGTAGTTCATCAAGAGGTAGCTCCTCCAGAGGTTCATCCTCAAGCAGTAGCAGTGGATCCTCCGGTGGCAGAAAAAACAACTAATCAGCAGCGTTGATATGACCCTCCTTTAATAATAACCCCCTCCCGGCATATAAGCATCCCTTTTTGCCGGGAGGTTTTTTCAAACCCCATAAGCTATATAAAACAATGAAAAAGACACTTTTAACGCTGATCATTGGCTTATTTTTTTTCACGTCCGCCTTCCCGCAAAATGAAATGGACGCCCTGCGATACTCCCAACTGTTTCCCGGTGGGACAGCCCGATTTGTGTCTATGGGCGGAGCTTTTGGTGCCCTGGGCGGTGATTTCTCAAGCCTGAGCATAAACCCGGCCGGTCTCGGTATTTACAGAAGTTCCGAATTTACAATAACACCAGCCCTGCATTATAATCAGGCAGAAACCCGGTTTTTTGACACCCCCGAAGAGGATATGAAATATGATTTCAACCTGAACAACGTGGGGCTCGTATTGACATTCCCTGCCGGCAATCAGGATAATAATGATGGGTGGCAGTTCATCAACCTGGGACTGGGTATCAACCGCCACAACAACTTCAACGACCGTTGGATTGCCGACGGCTTCAACCCTCACAGCTCAAAGATGGCAAGCATTCTTGAACAGGCTAACAGAGAAGGGCATGTTGATAACCTGGATCCTTTTTCTACCGAACTGGCATGGGAAACCTGGTTGATTGGCGAAGATGATGATAACGGTTTTTTTATCGATATGGCAGATAATGTACGTCAACGCCAGGAAACCAACACCTCAGGCTCTGTGCGTGAATTTATTCTTTCAATGGGCGCCAATTACGCCGACCGGCTATACCTGGGCGCTTCGGTAGGCTTTCCTTCTGTATCCTATAAAGAAGAAAGCATCTTTGAAGAATCAGACACAGAACAACTGAATGAAGTGTTCAACAGTATGACCTACATCAACAATCTGGAAACATCCGGATCCGGGTACAACTTTAAATTTGGTGCTATTTTGCGCATTAATGACCTTGTAAGGCTGGGCGGAGCGTTTCATTCACCCACCTTCTATGAGTTGACCGACAGATACCAGTCAACCATGCGTTCGGACCTCAACCTTGACTATGATACGCAGGAAGCAGAGTCACCCAGTGGCCGGTTCGACTATGAACTGAACACACCGCTGAAAGCTATAGGCAGCCTTGGGTTGGTTTTCGGCAATGCAGGCCTGTTAAGCTTCGATTATGAATACACTGATTACACCAAGGCAAGGTTAAGAAGCAGCCAGCATTTATTTTCTGAAGAGAATAAAACCATTCGTGAATCATTCACAACCCAACACAGTTTCCGTGTTGGCGGTGAATACCGTGTAGCCCCTGTCATTTTGCGTGCAGGCTACGGGTTTTATGCCAGTCCGTATAAAGGCGACATCAATGACGGAGAACGGTCGGTTATTTCGGCCGGTTTCGGCCTGCGGGAGAGCACCTATTTCATTGATTTTGCCTACGCCTACAGCTTTTACTCAGAGGATTACCACCTCTATTTTATGGAGGAAACAAATCCTGTGCCTGAGCCTGCTCCTGCATCAACACCCGAGCCCGTTGTATCACGAGACTTTTCTGCCAGCGTGTTCAGGCTAACCGTTGGCTGGCGACTCTGACAGTAAAAGCAATGCGTTTCTGAACAAAAAAACACCCCGCCGCTGATAGCTTCGGGGTGTTTTTTTTGTTCATACTGTTTGAGTATCAAACGCTAATGGTTTTCCTCCACACTGTTTACAATCTCCTCATCAACAAGAATACGCCCGCAATACTCGCAGACAATAATCTTTTTGTGCAAACGGATATCCATATGGCGCTGTGGCGGAATTTTGTTAAAACAGCCACCACAGGCATTTCTCTCTACAGGAACCACCGCCAGGCCATTACGGGCATTGTCACGAACACGCTGGTATGCTTTTAAAAGCCTTTCTTCGATAGCTTCCCGTTCTTTCTCAGATTTTTCCTGAAGACGTAATTCATCCTTTTCTGTCTCAGCAACAATGTTATTAAGCTCTTCTTTCTTCTCTTCCAAATCCTTGCGCCTTTCTTCCAGCTTTTCTTCTACCTGCTTAACCATCTCTTTCTTCGACTCTACCTCTTCAGCATATTCCTTCATATGCTTCTCGGCTATCTGCGCTTCAAGGGTCTGGAATTCTATTTCTTTTGATAAAGAGTCATATTCGCGGTTGTTGCGGACATTCATTTGCTGCGCCTCATATTTTTTTACCATCTCCAGGCTCTCCTGTGCAGCTATTTTCTTATTGGAAATCTCGTCTTCAAGTTCTTTGATCTCATTATTGAATTTCTCCACACGGGTTTCCAGACCGGCGATCTCATCCTCCAGGTCCTGAACCTCCAGAGGCAACTCACCTCTTACTATGCGCAGCTTATCAGTTTGAAAATCAATGCTCTGAAGTCTGTATAAGGCGATCAGCTTATTCTTCACACTCCGCTCAATACTTTCTTCTGTCGGGCCAGGTTCCGGGTTTTCAACCGGCGATTGTTGCGTTCCCGTATTGGGGTCAATATTCTTATTTACCTCTTTGTCCTTTTTGGTAGTCTTAGCTTTGCTGGTTTTTGACGTCTTGGCCATAAGTTTATCTTTTGAGTAGGTATGCACTAAACTAACGATAATTTAACGGATTGGTATTCACCTCCGAAATAAGGAGTGCAAAGTTAATGATTTTTTTCTGAATGATATCAACCATTAACGCTTTGGTATACTGCTCGGTTTCATAATGTCCGGCATCAACCAGCAATATCTGATCCTTTGCATCCAGAAACTGATGGTATTTTACATCTCCGGTTATAAAAGCCTGAGCGCCGGATTTTATGGCATTGGAAATCAAAAATGCACCGGAGCCACCACAAACGGCAACACGCTGAACAGGCTCCTGGCTGGTTATCGGGGTATGTCGCAGACAGGAACTCTTCAGACGCTGTTTCACCATATCCAGAAAGGCTTCCGGTGGCAAAGGTTCCAGCAACTCACCAACCATACCGGCTCCTGCTTTTTCATAACTGTTTTCAAGTGAATAGACATCATAAGCCACTTCTTCGTAGGGATGGCTTTCGATCATGGCCGCTATGACCCCTTGCCGGAGAAATGACGGGAAAACAGTTTCAATACGTGTTTCGGACTCATAATGTAGCTCCTGAATATTCCCGACAAAAGGGCTGGCGTCTTCTCCTGCCCTGAAAGAACCCTGCCCCTCCAGGTTAAAGCTGCAACAGTCATAATCACCGATATAACCCGCCCCTGCCTTGAAAATGGCCGCACGTACTTTTTCGGCATGCCCGGTCGGACAAAACACAACAAGTTTTTTTAGAACCTCTTGTACGGGCTGAAGTATCTGTAATTGTTCCAGACTTAATGTTTCCGCCAGTCGCCGGTTCACGCCCGAAAAACTGTTGTCAAGGCTGGTATGTAAAGACACGATGACCATATTGTTGCGGATGGCGTCCATGACAACCTGTTCAACCATGCTTTCTCCGGTAAGGCTTGTCATGCCCTTGAAGATCAGTGGGTGATGCGACAAAATAAGATCGCATCCTTTATCAAGCGCTTCCGTCATAACGTCAGGAGTAACATCCAGACATACCAGGCCCCGCGACACCTCCTGATCAGGTTTCCCAACCTGTAATCCCGAGTTATCATAATGCTCCTGCAAAGAAAACGGGGCAATTGTATCAAGAACCGTAAGCAGCTCTTTTACTAACATACATGGATGTTTTAATGGATCAACAATGATTTATTTCAAATATACAGGTTTTTATTCGAATAACAGACTAACCGGTATTGAAGAAGCATGTCTGACAGAAGCCGCATATAAACTCCTTTTAAATCTGCGGACCTTGAATATCACCAAATCAAATATTTGATTACCTTTGAAGTATGAGTTGGCTTCGCATATTTTTATTGCCCCTGGCTTTATTATATGGCATGGTTGTCCGGATACGAAACCTTTTTTTTGATTGGGGCATACTACCATCTGAAGCTTTTTCAATTCCAGTGATCAGTGTGGGAAATCTGAGTGCCGGCGGAGCCGGAAAAACCCCTCATGTTGAGTATCTGGTCAGACTGTTAAAAGACAAATACCATGTTGCTGTGATCAGCCGTGGTTACAAAAGAAAAACCAAAGGGTATGTATTGGCAGAACCCCAACATCGTTCCAGGGATATTGGTGACGAACCCCTTCAGATACATAAAAAATTTCCTGACATCTTTGTGGCGGTTTGTGAAAGCCGCCGAAAGGGCATCAAACGGTTATTAAAAGACCACCCAGAGATCAACCTGGTCATTCTGGACGATGCTTTCCAGCACAGGTATGTCAAGCCCGGCTTAAACCTGTTGCTTACCGGTTATTTCAACCCTTTTTTCAATAATTTCCTGCTTCCTGTTGGCAATTTGCGGGACATGAAGTCCCGGGCAAAAAAGGCTGATGCGGTGATCGTCACAAAAACCCCACACGTTTTTTCACCTCTCGACCGTCGTTTTTTCCTCAAAAAGCTCGAGCCTTACCAACTTAAGAAAATCATTTTTTCAAAGCTTACCCATCAGCGACTGCAGCCCCTTACTGAAGCCACTCCGCCAAAACCGCAAAAAAACATCAAAACCATCTTTTTGCTAACGGGCATTGCCAATCCGGAAGCTTTACAAGAGTACCTAAAGACCCAATGTGAAGAGCTTATTGTACACAGATACCCTGACCATCATCAGTTTTCCAGGCAAAACCTTCAGAAGCTGCGTAAAGCGTTTCATGAAAGTCTCAGTCGCAGCAAAATCATCGTGACAACGGAAAAAGATGCCATGAGACTTCACAATACTGACTTACAAAAAGAATTGGCCGAAACACCTGTCTACTACCTGCCGGCAAGGGTTGTATTTCATGAAGGCGAAAAGAAAAAGTTTGACAGAATTGTACACCGCTTCCTGGCAAACTACAGTAATACATAGATTGTCTTTGGCGAATTTTTTAGGTAGTCTGCCGGGATTGTATACTATGGGCATCCTGAAAAAATAACCGGAAGGCATTCTATAGCGCATAAAACACAAAACTGCCTCCCGGTCATTTCTGCTCCAAAAGCCTTTTTAAAAAGGCAGATCATCTTCCTCTGGTGGAGAACCAGGCACTTGATCATCAGATTGTTCACCTCCGGATCTGGACGTATCCTCACCACCTTGTCCTGGTTTGCCCCCAATAAAGTTTATCACATCCCCTACAACTTCAGTGGTATACCGTTTATTTCCCTCCTTATCTTCCCACTGACGGGTTTGCAGGCGGCCTTCAATATACACCGGGCGACCTTTGGACAGATATTTTTCCGCCAGTTCAGCCCTGTTTCGCCATAGTACCACACGGTGCCACTCTGTCTTTTCAACAGTTTCACCATCCTTACCCTTATAATACTCATTGGTTGCCAAAGGGAAACGAACAACCTTTACCCCGCTTTCCAGGGTCATTACGTCGGGATCTTTACCAAGATTCCCAAGTAAAATTACTTTGTTCACACCTGCCATAATGCTTAGTTTTTGCTGTTAATAATAATTTTATGTATGCTAATTTAATGTTTTTTACAACATGTTAATAAATAATGATCCCCGGCGGCCAAAATAGTAATGTTACCGGTATAAACTTTTTTATCCACCCCCAAAGAACCACTCTCTTGTTATTTATTTGCAAGCGTTATAGTTGGACCAGTTTAGTTTTGTTTAAAAGTGTTATTTGCTCGATGAACGGTGAACGGTGAACAGTGAACGGTAAACGGTGAAAAAAGCTTGAAGCTGGAAGCTGGGAGGAAGAAGTGAGCGGTTGCTAATGGCTTCGTATCCTCGCGACTTCGTGTTCCGAAGGTAGAAAAAAATGCAGGCATTCTCATAAAAGATCATCATTCTTTTGTTTTACAATGCTTTTTTCAACAACCTCTCTATAAGCCTGGGTTTAGCCATACCTTCGAAGGTTTCTTTGTTCACCTTCACATATTTTTTTGACAGCAAAGCTGCCATAGCTTCATCTGTCTGCACCCGATACAAACGTGCATAAATTGTCTGATGGGTAAGCTGATGTTTAACGATTGCCGGCTCAGAATAAAAAACCGGCTGATGTTGTATATCAAAATACTTTGCCCACCAGGAGTCTTTCATCATATCTGACGCCACTAATTCCTGAACGGTTTCCAGCAGGGGCAGCTCATACATGTTTTTCCATATATCACGGCTGGCACGTTTTTGTACAAAGAAGGCTACCTCTTCTCCGGTCAGATGCTGATAAAAGAAAAAGTAGTTAAAACACCGATTCCGCGGAGGCTTTTTGGGGCGCTTTACCGGGAATTCCGAAACGGCATTTTGCAGACGGGCAAGGCATTTATAAAAATAAAAACATTCGTGGCAAAGTGGATTGGTCGGTCGGCAAACCAATGACCCGAAATCCATCATCGCCTGGTTGAAATCACCCGGATGGTTGATGGGCATGAGCTGTTCTGCGAACTCATGAAATGTCTTTTTGCCTGCTTGTGTAACAATCGGTTCTCTGATGGCAAATATTCTTGCCAGTATCCGGTAAACATTTCCGTCAATAGCGGGAACGGGTTCATCGAAAGCGATAGAGGCAATTGCTGCTGCCGTATAAGGGCCGACGCCTTTTACCTTCATCCACGCTTTGCTACTCATGGGGAAGCTTCCACCCATCTGGTCATGGATATATTTGGCGGCTTCATGCAGGTTTCGGGCACGTGTATAATATCCCAGACCCTGCCACAGACGTAAAACCTGATCTTCAGACGCATTTGCCAGCGCATGGAGATCCGGGAAAGTTTCCACAAAACGGTTATAATAGGCCAGCCCCTGCTCCATCCGGGTTTGCTGAAGGATGATCTCAGAGATCCATGTATGATATACATCACGGTTTTCACGCCAGGGAAGTGACCGGCCGTTCTCTTTGTACCACAAAAGCAATTGTTCAGTAAAATCCATCGTGACATTCGGGCCGGAATTATGTTCAAAAACCGGCTAATTGATTGATGTAAAAATAATTAATTTGTTTTCGAATCTTCAGAAAAAAGTTATCTTTGCAGCCTCTAATCATGATAAACATAGTATAAATTCCTTATAACCAAAAAAATAAAGAATTATGACTAAAGCAGAAATCGTAACCGAAATTGCCAACAAAACCGGCATTGAAAAAGTAGCTGTACAGGCAACCGTAGAAGCTTTTATGGGCACTGTAAAAAATGCATTAGTAAAAGGAGATAACGTTTATCTGCGGGGTTTTGGCAGTTTCATCATTAAAGAAAGGGCAGAAAAAACCGGCCGTAACATTTCCAAGAACACAACGATTATTATCCCGGCCCACTGCATTCCTTCATTTAAACCGGCCAAAGAGTTTGTAAATGAAGTTAAAGCAAACGTAAAACCAGAATAACCGGTTTTTAACCGGCACAAGCAACAGTATTTTTTAATCTATTAACACAGGAGAGTAACATGCCAAGCGGAAAAAAGAAAAAGAGACATAAAATGTCAAACCACAAGCGCAAAAAACGCCTAAGGAAAAACCGGCATAAGAAGAAATAATGCGCTAATGGGGAGTTATACCAATCTTTTCTCATTATAAATTACATAATACCTCCCCCGGTGTTATGTAATTTTATTTTAGCCGGCCATACCCATGGCTGTTTTACCCTTCCACCCATTCATAAAACATGACTGGATATGAACAAATAAAGTATCATCATTGTGAACAAAGAGCTAATAATCAATTCCGGCACATCGGAGGTTGTTATGGCATTGCTCGAGGAGAAGCGCCTTGTTGAGCTTCATCGCGACCGCAAGAACAACAATTACTCCGTAGGCGACATATATCTCGGAAAGATAAAGAAAATCATTCCCGGACTGAATGCCGCCTTTGTTGATGTAGGATATGAGAAAGATGCTTTTTTACACTATCTGGACCTGGGAAGCCAGGTCAACAGTCTGAACAAATACACCAAGCTGGCTATGGCGGGTAAGACCAAGGTGTTGCCCATGGATAATTTTCATCTTGAAGAAGAGATTGAAAAAACCGGCAAGATCACCGAGGTGCTGTCCAACAGCCAGACCATTCTTGTTCAGATTGCTAAAGAACCCATTTCAACCAAAGGGCCACGTATCACGACAGAAGTTTCTTTAGCCGGCCGTTATCTGGTACTGGTACCTTTTTCAGACCGTATTTCGGTATCGCAAAAAATACAGAGTTCTGAAGAGAAAAGTCGACTAAAGCGGCTGGTCAAGAGCATTAAGCCCAAAAATTTCGGCGTTATTATCCGGACGGTTGCCGAAGGTAAAATGGTAGCCGACCTGGATGCTGACCTGAACAACCTGGTCTCAAAATGGTATAACATTGCTGAAAAGCTATCCAACGCAAAGCCGCCGCGCATCATTCAGGGCGAGATCAATCGCTCTTCGGCTATGTTGCGCGACCTGTTAAATGAATCCTTTAATAATATTCATGTTAATGACCACATGATGTTTGAGGAACTCAGGGATTACATCAAAACCATCGCCCCTGAAAAGTTGGACATCCTCAAATTATACAAAGGAAAACCCCCGATTTTTGATCACTTTGGTGTTGAGAAACAGATCAAAGGTTCTTTTGGTAAGATTGTTTCTTTTAAAAGCGGTGCTTATCTGGTCATTGAGCACACAGAAGCCCTTCACGTGATCGACGTAAATAGTGGACAGCGCATCAGTAGTGAAAACACCCAGGAGGCCAATGCCCTGGACGTAAACCTGGAGGCTGCCGTCGAGATCGCCAGACAACTTCGTCTTCGCGATATGGGCGGCATCATTGTCGTTGACTTCATCGATATGGTACAGTCTGTCAACCGCAGAAAACTATACGAAAAGATGAAGGAGGAGATGAAGAAAGACCGGGCCAAACACAATGTCCTCCCTCCCAGTAAATTTGGTCTGGTGCAAATCACCAGGCAGCGGGTCAGGTCCGAAACCAACGTTGAAATACTGGAAAAATGTCCGGCCTGTGGAGGTTCCGGAAAAATCAAACCGAGTATCATCATGATCGATGAGATAGAAAGCAATCTGCGTTACCTGATCCGGGAGCAAAATGAATCTTCACTAACACTGAGGGTTCATCCTTTTATTCACGCTTTCCTGAAACAGGGATGGCCTTCTATACGGTTAAAATGGTTCTTTAAATACAAAAAGTGGATAAGCATACACCCCTCAACATCCTATCACTTCCTCGAATACCGGTTTTTTAATAAACTGGATGACGAAATCAAGTTATGACTTTTGACAGATACAGCAGACCAGCGCTCAGGTGCCGGTCTGCTGTATTTTACCTGTTTTGACTATCGTGGACAACAAGACCTACACATGGCAGGGCAGAATAACAATAACACAGTTGCTCATCTGGACAAAAAAGCCAGGCGGTTTTGTGCCTATCGGGAGCGCTGCACCCGGGAGGTTGAAAGGAAACTTGCCATGGAAGGCGCAAGCAGTGAGCAGACCGCCAACATCATTGAACAGTTACAACAGGAAGGTTTCATTGACAATCAGCGTTTTGCCCAACTATTTGTCCGGGGCAAACTGCACAATAACCGCTGGGGAACCGTAAAGATCAGGGCAACCCTGAAAGAGTATGATATCCCGGAAGAGATGATCCGGCATGCCGTTTCGGAAATCGACCGGCAGGAGTACCTGGACATTCTCAGCACACTGATAAACAAAAAGAAGCAGGAACTACAGGAAAAAGGGAAAGCCAATATCCGGGAAAAAACCGCGGCGTATTGCATACAAAAAGGTTTTGAGCCTCACCTGGTGTGGGAGGTCATAGGGAATCAAACAGCATAACACCATTGAATCAACAGGACAACGCTGTTGATGTTTTAAAAGATAACTATAACATTTAATACCATGACATTTACAGGTAACATTCAAGATCTTGATCAGAGGCTGGATGCCTTAAGGAGGTTTCTTTGACATCGATGGAAAAAGGGAACAGGTGCATGAAATGCAAAGAATGACGGAGGCCCCTGATTTCTGGGATGTTCCACAGGAAGCCGAAAAAAAACTAAAGCAGATAGCCAGCCTCAAGAAATGGGTTGACGCTTTTGACAAGGCAGGTCAAAAGTTGGAAGACCTGAACGTACTGCATGAATTTTACCAGGAAGGGGAGGGTTCCCTGGAGGAGTTGGACAAGCTGTATGAAGAAACCCGTGAGCTGATAGAGGATCTGGAATTCAAGAAAATGCTTCATAATGAGGAGGATCACCTGAGCGCCATCGTAACCATCAACTCCGGTGCAGGTGGTACGGAGAGCCAGGACTGGGCGGAAATGCTCATGCGGATGTATCTCCGATGGGGTGAGCGCAACGACTTCAAATCAAGTGTCCTGGATATCCAGGAGGGAGACGGCGCTGGTATTAAAAGTGCATCCATTGAGTTTGATGGTGAGCATGCTTACGGCTATCTGAAAGGAGAAAGTGGTGTTCACCGGCTGGTGAGATTGTCACCTTTCGATGCCAACCACAAGCGGCATACCTCCTTTGCCTCGGTATACGCCTTTCCCCTGGTAAATGAAAATATACACGTTGAAATCAATCCTGCGGACCTGAGCTGGGACACGTTCCGCTCAAGCGGACCGGGCGGACAAAATGTCAACAAAGTAGAAAGTGCCGTCCGGGTAAAACACGCCCCATCAGGCCTGGTCGTTGAATGTCAGGAAACACGCTCGCAAAGCCAGAACAGGGAAAAAGCGCTTACCATGCTTAAATCCCAGCTGTACGAAATCGAACTTCGAAAAAAGAAAGAAAAAATAGACGCCCTCGAAGACAGCAAAAAAAAGATTGAATGGGGCTCGCAAATCAGAAGCTATGTTTTTCACCCCTATAAAATGGTAAAGGACCTTCGAACCGGTGTGGAAACATCCAATGTACAAAATGTAATGGACGGTGAAATTAATGCGTTTATCAGAGCATACCTGATCGCATTTTCCTAAAAATATTTTACAAACCGCTACTTATTTTGCTCAAGATCTGTAATTTAGTCCTATATCCCCTGAAAAAGGTTTAAGGTGGCAAGCTATACTGTTTTTTATCAATCAGTTAGCCATCACCTGTTAATATCTTTGCCTTTTTGTTAATAATATCCAGACTCACTTAGTTGATTTGTTTTTTAACTTCGTTAGACAGACTACACTTAGTTTATTTTACACAGATTTCTTTAATGAATTAAAGCGCTATGCGCTGCCAGTTTAACGACTTAAAAAAACAACAATATGGGCAACGACACCACATTCAGCGATAAACAACAAAAGGAAAAGGAAGCAAAAAACCTCTACGATCAGGTTCTGGACAAACGGGAGAGTCCGGAAGCAGAAAAATCTACCGGGGATGTGGTCGGATCATCTTATACAAAATATGATTACGATGAAGTCATGAAGCAGTCTGTCGACTATTTTGGCGGAGACCAGCTTGCGGCCAGCGTATGGGTAAACAAATACGCCCTGAAAGATTCTGAGGGCAACATTTATGAGCGCACGCCCGATGATATGCACCGTCGTCTTGCCAGGGAACTGCACCGCATTGAGTTACGGTATCCCAATCCGGTTTCGGAAGACACCCTCTATCGACTGTTGAAGGATTTCCGTTACATTGTGCCCCAGGGAAGCCCTATGGCCGGGATTGGCAATCCGTTTCAGATCGGGTCCCTCTCAAACTGTTTTGTGATCGGCAATGAAGGCGCTGCCGATTCTTACGGCGGGATCATGAAGGTGGATGAAGAGCAGGTGCAGCTTATGAAAAGGCGTGGCGGTGTCGGGCATGACCTGTCGCACATTCGGCCCCAGGGCAGTCCGGTAAAAAACAGCGCCCTGACATCAACGGGGCTGGTACCTTTTATGGAACGGTACTCCAACTCCACCAGAGAGGTTGCCCAGGACGGTCGAAGGGGCGCATTGATGCTGACGGTCTCCATTAAACATCCCGACGCAGAGAACTTTATAGATGCCAAGCTGGAACAGGGCAAGGTTACAGGCGCCAACGTGTCTGTAAAAATCACAGACGAGTTTATGCAGGCTGTGGAAGAAGATAAAGAATTTGTGCAGCAATACCCGGTCGACTCAGCGAATCCGAAGTATGTAAAAAAAATTAACGCCCGGGAGCTATGGAACAAAATCATTCACAATGCCTGGAAGTCAGCCGAACCCGGGATACTATTCTGGGATACCGTTGTCAATGAATCAGTGCCAGACAGCTACGCCGACCTTGGTTTCCAAACCCTGTCGACCAACCCGTGCGGAGAAATACCGCTATGCCCCTATGACAGCTGCCGGCTGATTGCCATCAACCTCTTTGGCTACGTGAAACATCCCTTCACGGACAAAGCAAGCTTCGATTTTGATCTGTTTAAAGAACATGTGGCTCATACACAGCGGATCATGGATGACATCATTGACCTGGAGCTGGAAAAGATCGACAACATCCTGAACAAGATTGACAATGACCCTGAAAGCGACGAGGTGAGACGGGTGGAGTATACCCTCTGGAAGAAAATACGTGACAAATGTGTGGAAGGCCGCCGGACCGGCATCGGCATTACGGCAGAAGGAGATATGCTGGCAGCATTGGGCTATCGTTATGGCACGCAAGAGGCCACAGACTTTTCCACCAACATACATAAAACATTGGCCATTGAATCATATCGTTCTTCTGTTGAGCTTGCTGCAGACAGGGGTCCCTTCCCCGTATATGACACCCTTAAGGAAGCAGGCAATCCTTTTATAGAACGCCTCAAAGAAGCCGATCCGGAGCTTTACAAAAATATGCAGACGCATGGCCGACGCAATGTGGCCCTGCTGACCATAGCGCCGACAGGCAGCGTCTCTATCCTTACACAGACAACCTCGGGAATCGAACCGGTGTTCATGGTAGCCTATAAAAGACGTCGTAAAGTCAACCCCAGCGACAATAATGCCAAAGTTGACTTTGTGGATGAAGTTGGTGACCATTGGGAAGAATACCATGTTTTTCACCAAAAATTCATTGACTGGCTCGAGATCAACGATTACGATCTGGATGAAGTGAAAAAACTGGATGAAAAAGCCCTGCAAAACATTATCAGGCGCTCACCCTACTATAAAGCCACTGCCAATGACGTGGACTGGGTGTCCAAGGTCACCATGCAGGGAAATGTCCAAAAATGGGTTGATCACTCTATCAGTGTCACGGTAAACGTGCCGGGCGACGTATCCGAGGAACTCGTCGGGGACATATACCAGACCGGCTGGAAAAGTGGTTGTAAAGGTGTAACCGTTTACCGCGACGGCTCACGCTCCGGTGTGCTTGTCAAAGACAATGAGAAAGAAATCAAATTCAAGGAGACCGAGGCACCAAAACGACCAAATGTCCTGGAAGCAGAGGTTGTACGTTTCAACAATGAATCTGAAAAATGGCTTGCTGTTGTTGGTTTGCTGTATGACAGGCCTTATGAGATCTTTACCGGTAAGGCAGAAGGCTTCTACCTACCTCCCAATGTAGAAAAAGGCTGGGTAATCAAAAACCGGACGCCAAACGGCGAAAAACGCTATGATTTTCAGTTCCTGGACAATGACGGCTACCGTGTAACCATTGAAGGGTTATCACGTTCCTTCCACAAAGAATATTGGAACTATGCCAAGCTGATATCGGGGATCTTGCGACATGGCATGCCCCTTCCGTCGGTGGTGGATGTGATTGAAGATCTAAGCTTTAATACTGACCGGCTGCATACCTGGAAGAATGGGGTTGTTCGCGCCCTGAAGCGATTCATCCCCGATGGAACCAAAGCGATTGGCCGAATATGCCAGAACTGTAATCAAACGGATACGGTGGTATACCAGGAAGGTTGCCTGGCATGCACCAATTGCGGAGACAGCAAGTGCGGGTAAAGGTATAGAATCACAAAACACTGAATTACAAATAGTAACGCAAATACAAACACATGAAA
>CAYMDX010000004.1:39552-45021 GCA_964389125.1 uncultured Bacteroidales bacterium | reverse complement strand
ATGAAAGGGGTTAGTACAACCTGGACCTTTTTACAAGAAAAGACTTCAGAACCTCTTCGGGGCCTTCATTGATATTGGAAGGCACAAAGTCAATTTTGTATTGCATGCATTTTAGCCGGAGTTGTTTGAAGTATTCCTCCATTTTCTCGGTGTACTGTTCGCGCAGGTCCGCTGGATTCAACCTGATGGTCTGCCCTGTTTCCATGTCGACAAAGCGAAAGGGACGGCTTTTGTAATCAAAACCCAGCTCTTTGTCCTTCTCATACACATGAAACAGAATGACTTCATGCTTACGGTGTTTCAGGTGCTGCAGTGCAGAAAACATCTCTTCAGGGTCTGCCCTGTTGTCCATCATATCAGAAAAAATGATCACCAGAGAGCGTTTATGGATCTTCTCGGCCAGCAGGTGTAACAGCTCGGCGGTATTGGTGGTCTTGTTATATTCTTTCTTTTGTTGATGATACAGGCGTTCTAGATGGGTAAACAACAGCCTGTGATGGACACCGCTGGAACGTGCGGTCGTATGCAGCTCTGTCTTATCGGAAAGAAGACTCAATCCAACAGCATCGCGCTGCTTCCTCAGCAGATAAATAAGGGCAGCCGAGCTTTCTACGGCAAAATCAAGTTTAGAGGATGCTGTTTTCCTGCCTTCACCCGAAAAATGCATCGAAGAAGAATTATCAATAACGATATGGCAGCGCAGGTTGGTTTCCTCTTCAAACCGCTTGACGAAGAGCTTTTCGGTACGCGCATACAGTTTCCAGTCAATATGCCTGGTACTTTCACCCGGGTTATAGATACGATGCTCGGCAAACTCCACAGAAAAGCCATGGAAGGGGCTTTTGTGCATACCCGTGATAAAGCCCTCCACAACTTGTCTGGCCAGAAGCTCAAGATTGCCAAAACGCCCCGGAACTTCCGAATCAATTTTCTTTATCAAGGTTCACTATTTATCAAGAACCTGGTTCAAACACAGCGTTCTCTGTTCCTAAAACAACTACAACAAACTTTCCAACTTACCTGTAAGCACATTTTTAGGAGCTGCACCGACTTGTTTATCAGCTATTTCTCCATCCTTAAAGAACAAAACGGTGGGAATGTTGCGAATACCATACTTCATGGGAATCTCGGGATTGTTGTCCACATCCAGTTTACCCACTACCACTTTGTCTTTGTATTCTTCCGCGATTTCAGAAACAATGGGGCCTACCATACGGCAAGGACCGCACCATTCAGCCCAAAAATCTACCACTACAGGCTTATCCGCTTTTAAAACAATTTCCTCAAAATTGGAATCTGTGATTTCAAGTGCCATAATATGATGTTTTATGTTTAATGGTTAGTGTTTATACTGCAAAGATATGATTTATGAGGTTCTTTCAATCAAACCACTCAATTTAAACGATAATGAAAGTCATAATGTTTTAACAGCTCCTGCAAAAAACCCACCGGTTCCACCTTGATGGTCCGGGATAACATGTCTACAGAATAATTTTCGACAGGGTCTGTCAGGGACAGCTTCAATCGTGATTTTCCCTTGTATTTGCCGGCAAGCGTCCTCATTCGCTCTACCAGCTGCTCATTGATGTCAGCCACCGGAATTTGGAGGATGAGATCGGAATTGTCCTTTTCCACCATATCGCTGAGCAGGCTTATACTTTTCACCTTTATTTCAAGCTGACCGGGGTTTCTTCTGTCAGCCTGCACCCTTGCCTTAACCAAAACCACATTTTGGGGTTCCAGCAGGTGTTTTACCCTCAGATAATCTTCTGAGAAAAGATACAGCCGGTAGGAATCGGAATAGTCTTCGATCTGCATGCTGCCAAACGGGTTACCGTTTTTGGTATGCCGGTGAGCCGAATTGGTGATAATCCCGGCAAAGGTAACTTCTTTGTTTTTCAGGGCCGGCAAGTTGTTCAGATCACCTACGGAAGCATTGCAAAAGCTGTTGATATGTATCTTGTACTGATCCAGCGGATGACCAGAGATATACATACCCGTCACATCTTTTTCATATTTCAGTGTTTCCATCTTGCTCCAGGGGGTACAAACCGGCAGATCCGGGTCAGGGATACGCACTTCGGCGGATTCCTCAAACAGGTTCATCTGTGAGGTATTCTCCCTTAGCTGAACATGGTTAATATGCCGGATGACCTTATCCAAAAAGGTACTGGCTCCATTGTCCTCTGAATGGAAAAACTGCGCCCTGTGTGTTCCTTCAAAGCAATCAAAAGCACCTGCCATGGCCAGTGATTCAAACACCCGCTTGTTTACACTTCGCAGGTTTACCCTTTTGGTAAAATCGAAGATGCTTTTATAAGGACCGTTGGCTTCCCGTTCTTCTACAATATTTTCGACAGCCCCCTCACCAACACCTTTGATAGCACCCAGTCCAAACCGGATCTCCCCTTTATCGTTCACCACAAAGTTAAATGTACTTTCGTTGATATCGGGTCCCAGGACAGGAATATGCTGTCGATGGCATTCTTCCATCATGAAGGTGATCTTCTTGATATCACTGAAGTTATGGGTCAGAACGGCTGCCATGTATTCAGCGGTATAGTTGGCCTTCAGATAGGCTGTTCGGTAAGCCACCACCGAATAGGCTGCTGAATGTGAACGGTTAAATCCATACTCGGCAAACCGGGCCATGATGTTAAATATCTTCTCGGCAGCACCTTTTTCTATACCTTTATTGACGGCACCCTCAATAAAGAAAAACTTCTGCCGCTCCATCTCCTCTACCTTCTTCTTTCCCATGGCACGTCTGAGAATATCCGCATTTGCCAGCGTATACCCCGCCATGATTTGTGCTGCCTGCATGATCTGTTCCTGATACACCATGATACCAAAAGTAGGCTCTAACAAATCCTCCAGCCAGGGATGGGGATACTCCACCTTTTCTCTGCCATGTTTTCGCCGGATATAGAGTGGGATAAACTCCATTGGCCCGGGCCTGTAAAGAGCATTCATGGCAATCAGGTCTTCAATGTTTGAGGGTTTCAGTTCTTTCAGGTATTCGCGCATGCCCTGTGACTCAAACTGAAATGTACCGATGGTATCGCCTTTCTGATAAAGCGCATAGGTTTGTTCATCATCCAGCGGTACATTTTCGATATCGATGGTACTGCCATATCGTTTTTTGATATTCCCCAGGGCCTCCTTGATAATCGAAAGGGTCTTAAGGCCCAGAAAGTCCATTTTAAGCATACCCACTGATTCAACCAGCTTACCGTCATATTGGGTAACAGGAAGGTCGGTGTCTTTCTGGGTACTCAGAGGCAGGTTGTCAGTAAGGTCAGACGGGCCGATAATTACACCGCAGGCATGAAGGCCGGTCTGGCGGTTTGAGCCCTCGAGAATTTTGGCATATTGGAGGGTTTCTTTCACCTGGGGAGAGCCTTCTTTGAGTTCTTTTGCCAGCTCCGGTACCTCTTCATAGGCTTTTTTGAGGGTAATACCCTGCTTTTCGGGGACCATTTTGGCCAGCCGGTCAGCCTCCGGAAGCGGGAGCTTCAAAACTCGCGCCACATCCCTTATAGAGGAGCGGGCAGCCATCGTTCCAAAAGTGACGATCTGGGCCACCTTCTCTCGCCCGTATTTCTCAATCACATAATTTAATACCTTGTCACGGCCTTCATCATCAAAATCGATATCTATATCCGGCATAGAAACCCGCTCCGGGTTAAGGAAACGTTCGAAAAGCAGTTTATATCGTATGGGATCTATGGCCGTAATGCCGGTACAATACGCAACCGCAGAACCAGCAGCACTGCCTCGTCCCGGTCCTACCGCTACATCCATTTCACGCGCCTTATTGATGAAGTCCTGAACAATCAGGAAGTAGCCGGCAAAGCCCATCTCACTGATCACTTTCAGCTCAAAGTCAAGTCGCTCACGAATCTCATCCGTGATCTCCTCATACAACATCTTTGCACCTTCATAGGTCAGATGACGCAGGTAGTCATCTTCTGACGTGAACCCTTCAGCCAGCGGAAAAGTTGGCAACAATACTTTTTCGGCTTTGATATCAAAGTTCTCCACCTTTTGGGTAATCTCCACCGTGCCTTCCAATGCTTCAGGGACATCAGAAAAGAGGGCTGCCATCTCCTGACGTGTCTTCAGGTATTCCTGCCCGGAATATTGCATACGGGTATGGTCATCCAGATCACGGCCTGTCTGCAGACAAATCAGGATGTCATGCGCCCGGGCGTCTTCCGCATTGATGAAATGACAATCGTTGGCAGCAATGAGCGGCACATTGTGTTTTTTTGCCAGCTCAATCAGTACCTTATTAACCTCCGTCTGCTCTTCCAGGCCGTGCCGCTGAAGTTCAAGATAATAATCGTCACCGAAAAGCGAAAGATAGTACTGAAGGATTTCCTCAGCAGCTTCCACCCCTTTCCGGGAGAGGATCGCCTGGGGTAGTTCGCCACCCAGACAGGCCGAGGTAGCGATAAGGCCCTCATGATAACGCTCCAGAAGTTCCCGGTCAATACGGGGCGTATAATAAAATCCTTCGAGATAGCCGTATGAACAGAGCCTGGATAAATTCCGGTAACCCTGCATATTTTTGGCCAGCAGGATCATGTGATAGCCGCTACGGTCTTCAGAACCGCGTTTGTCAAAACGACTCTCCCCTGCCAGGTACATCTCACAACCGATGATAGGCTTAATGCCTTTTGCCCTGGCTTTCTCAGCAAACTCCAGAACGCCATACATGGCGCCATGATCAGTAATCGCCAAAGCTTCCATCCCGTCGTCTGCCGCTTTTTGCACCAAAGGATCGATGGCAGCCGCACCATCAAGGATGGAATATTGTGTATGTACGTGTAAGTGAGTAAATTGAAGTTCTGACATAGCAACCGGTTTTTGTACAATAAAATTATATAAAATGACCGGGATAAACATCTGATATTTCTGATATGAATATTTTTTTTATTCACAAAAAATGAAGATATTTGCAGCCTCAAAAATCAAGTAATTCATTAAAAAAAGAATTAAATGCCAACAAAGATTAGACTACAAAGAAAAGGTAAAAAGGGACAGCCTTTTTATCATCTGGTAGTAGCGGATGGTCGTGCACCCCGGGATGGAAAGTTTATTGAGAGGCTTGGCTATTATAACCCATTGACCCACCCTGCTACCATTGAAATTGATTTTGACCGTTCATTGTACTGGGTACAGGTCGGGGCTCAACCTACCGATACAGCACGCAGTATCCTGTCGAATCAGGGTGTCATGCTTAAGCATCACCTGCTGAAAGGTGTCAGTAAAGGCGCTTTAACAGAAGAGCAGGTAGAGGAAAAATTCCAGGAATGGCTCAAAGAAAAGCGCGAGAAACTGGAACAGGCCCGCAAAGAGAAGGAACTCTCTGAAAAAGATCTGAAGAAGCATCGGCTTGAAGAAGAGAAAAAGCTAAATGAAGCCAGGGCTGAAGAGCTTTCAAAAAAGCGTGCCAAAGAGAAC
>CAYMDX010000004.1:33162-39452 GCA_964389125.1 uncultured Bacteroidales bacterium | reverse complement strand
AGAGGAGAAAGAAGAGGAGAAAAAGGAAGAAGCTGAAAAAGATTCAGACGAGGAGAAAAAAGAGGAAGCTTCCGATGATAAAGAGGAAGAAAAGAAAGAATAGTATATAAGTCCCTTGATTGGCGGTATGAAAACAGATGATTTCTATTATCTGGGAATGATTACCAAAACATTTGGTTATGAAGGGGCATTGATAGCATTTCTGGAAGTGGATGATCCGCTTCAATACGAAAATCTGGAATCCGTTTTCATCCTAATCGAGGGGAAACGGATTCCTTTTTTTATTAAAGACCTTACTTTCCGCGCCAATCCGGAGGAAGTGGTTATCCGGTTCGAAGAGATTGACAGTTTAGAGGAAGCCCGTAATTATTGCGAACGTGAAATGTACCTGCCATTAAACAGGCTACCGTCACTCGAAGAAGAAGACGATGCTTTCTATTTTCATGATCTTTATGGATACAAGGCCTACCATGCATCCGGTGACTACCTGGGCATTATTGAGCAGGTACTGGAATACCCCGGCAATCCCGTATTTGAGATCAAAGAAGAAGACCGGGAGTTATTGATACCCGTAACCGATGAGTTCATCCATCATCTGGATCATGCGCAAAAGGCGATTTATTTTGATCCCCCGGAAGGTTTGCTGGACCTGTTCCGGTAAGCTACACTTTAAGCATCTCTCCCTCTGACTTGGCAATAATGGCCGCCCCACATGTATCACTCCACACATTGACGGATGTCCGGAACATATCCAGGATCCGTTCAACGGCCAGAATCAATCCGACACCTTCAAGGGGCATGCCCAATACGGAAAGAATGATGGTGATCACCACCAGTCCGGCCATAGGAATACCGGCAGCACCAACAGAGGCAAGCAGGGCGGTTAGCACCACGATCGTCTGTTGTATAAGTGTTAGTTCAATGCCGTAGGCCTGGGCGATAAACAGAACCGATACACAATCATACAGGGCAGTTCCATTCATATTGACAGTCGCTCCCAGTGGCAATACAAAGCCTGTCACCTTTTTGGAAACACCGCTTTTGTTTTCCACGGCATCCATCGCCAACGGCAGTGTCGCACTACTACTGGATGTGGTAAAAGCGGTCAGCAGGGGTACCGACATCGCCCTGAAATGCTTCAGTGGATTTACTTTTCCAATATATTTCATGATCAGGGGCAACACAATAGCAGAGTGAATCGCAAGGGCCAATGCCACGGAGAGTACATATACACCCATACGGCTGAAGATACCAATCAGATCGTGCGCCTGCTCCGCCACAATCCCGGAAACAATACCAAAAACACCCAATGGTGCAAAGCGAATAATAAACATGGTAATCCGCATCATTACCTCAAAAATGGCATTAAAGCCCTTCTCGATAGGATCTTTATATTTTGGGCCGACCCGGGTAGCAAAAAATCCGAATAAAATGGCAAAAAAGATGATGGACAACATATCGGTTTCAGCCAAAGCCTGAAAAACGTTGGTTGGAATAATCTCCATCAGTGTATCCGCAAAGGTGGAAGCGCCGGCATCCAATATTTCACCCTCTTCGGTAAGTCCAAGGTCAGCACCTACGCCGGGCTTAAAAATATTAACCACAAACAGCCCAATAACCGCAGCGATCAGACTGGTGGCAGCATAATAGCCAAATGTCTTGGCGCTCATGCGACCCAGATTCTCAGCGCTACCCAACCCTAAAACACCGGTTACGATAGATGCAAAGATCAATGGAGCGATAATCATCTGTAATGCCCGAAGGAACAGGTCTCCCATCCATTCTACATAACGAACCTGATCCGTAAAAAAGTAACCAAACAACACACTAAGAACGAGTGCGATCAGTATTTGCCAGTGGAGTTGTATTTTCTTCATGCAGTATGTGAATTTGTATTGATATTCAATTTCAAATGCCCGGCAATATTACAAAATCCTATGGTTTAAACCAACAAGCAACAAAACTAAATATAATAAGTCATTTTGACATTCATGCATAGAATAAATATGTCATTTTGTCTTAAATTTATTCATAATGGGTTATGGTTTGTGATTTGTATGGGAAAGAGAAATGAAAAGCATATAAATAAGAATAACCAGAAACAAATATAAAAATTATGAATCTTGATCGTTTAACAATAAAATCGCAGGAGGCCTTGCAAAAAGCCCAGGAGATCGCCATAAGTGAGAAGCATCAGGCGATTGAGAACGGGCATATGCTGAAAGGCATTTTGTTGGTTGATGACAATGTTGCGCCCTATTTGTTGAAGAAAAACAATATTCAGCTTGAGACGACAAAGCAAGCGCTTGACAGGATCATCGGAACCTACCCCAGGGTTGAAGGCGGAGAGCCTTATCTGGCTGATTCTGCCAAAAAGACCTTACAGTCGGCCATGGCGAAACTGAAGGATTTTGGTGATGAATATGTCTCCATTGAACACCTGTTACTGGGGATAATGGAGGGTTCCGACAATGTTTCGCAAATGCTGAAAGACAGTGGCCTCACCGCTAAGAGTCTGAAAAGTGCCATAAAAGAACTCCGGCAGGGGTCAAAAGCAGACAGTCACTCAGCAGAAGAGCGGCTGAATGCCTTACATAAATATGCCAATGACCTGAACGACATGGCCTTATCGGGCAAGATGGATCCGGTAATCGGTCGTGAGGAGGAGATCCGCCGGGTACTTCAAATTTTGTCGCGTCGTACCAAAAATAATCCGATACTCATTGGTGATGCCGGCGTTGGGAAAACAGCCATAGCGGAGGGTATTGCCCATCGTATCATTGATGGAGACGTGCCCGAAAACCTGAAGAGCAAGAAGATCTTTTCCCTCGACATGGGTTCACTGATTGCCGGTGCCAAATACAAAGGCGAATTTGAAGAACGTGTCAAGGCCGTTGTCAAAGAGGTTGTTGATTCTGATGGTGAATATATCCTGTTTATTGATGAGATCCACACGCTTGTTGGCGCCGGAGCCGCAGGTGAAGGTGCTATGGACGCTGCAAACATATTAAAGCCGGCACTGGCGCGGGGTGAGTTGCGTGCCATAGGTGCCACCACCCTGAAGGAGTATCAGCGTTATTTTGAAAAAGACAAGGCACTGGAGCGGCGTTTCCAGACCATCATGGTAAATGAGCCCTCCAAAACAGATGCGATCAGTATTTTGCGCGGCCTTAAGGAAAGGTATGAAACACACCACATGGTACGCATCAAGGATGAAGCCATCATCGGTGCTGTAGAGCTTTCACAGCGTTATATCACCGACCGTTTTCTGCCTGACAAGGCTATTGACCTGATTGATGAAGCTGCATCCAAGCTAAGACTGGAGATGAATTCCGTGCCGGAAGAACTCGATGAAGTGGAAAGAAGAATCCGGCAGCTTGAGATTGAGCGGGAAGCCATCAAACGGGAAAAAGATGACGCCAAGCTGGAGAAACTCAACGAGGATCTGGCTAATCTTCAGGAAGAGCGAAACCGCTTGCAGGCACGCTGGAGCAATGAAAAAGCCGTTGTGGACGATATTCAAAAACACAAGGCAGCCATTGAGAAGTACCGGTTTGAAGCCGAACAGGCCGAGCGTAATGGTGACTTTGGACGTGTAGCCGAGCTCAGGTATGGACGCATTAAAGAGTCTGAAGAGAAGCTTGAGGAATTGCATGAAAAACTGCAGGAAGTTCAATCGGATTCACCGCTGATTAAAGAAGAGGTCAGTGCTGAAGATATTGCAGACGTTGTATCGCGTTGGACTGGTATACCGGTAAGTCGTATGCTGCAGAGTGAGCGGGAAAAACTTATTCATCTGGAGGATGAGCTGCATAAGCGGGTCATTGGACAAGATGAAGCCATCACTGCTGTTTCGGATGCCATTCGGCGAAGTCGCGCCGGTTTGCAGGACCCCAAACGTCCGGTAGGGTCATTCATCTTTCTGGGTACCACCGGCGTTGGTAAGACCGAGCTGGCCAGGGCACTGGCAGAATTTCTGTTTGATGACGAAAATGCCATGGTGCGCATCGACATGTCTGAATACCAGGAGCGCCACACCGTGAGCAGGCTGATCGGTGCACCACCGGGATATGTGGGTTACGAAGAGAGCGGCCAGCTCACTGAATCCGTGAGACGCAAGCCCTACTCCGTGATCCTCCTTGATGAGATAGAAAAAGCCCATCATGATGTGTTTAACATCCTGTTGCAGGTGCTGGATGACGGTCGTCTCACAGATAACAAAGGCAGGGTGGCCGACTTCAAAAATACCATTATCATCATGACATCAAACACCGGTTCTGGTCTGATACAGGAAAGGATGCAAAGCATGACAGACGAAAACCGCGGGGAAATAATCGAAAACACCCGCCAGGAAGTATTTGCCATGCTGAAGAAAACCATACGACCGGAGTTCCTGAACCGCATCGATGAGACCATCATGTTTAAGCCGCTGACCAGGGAAGAAATCAAAGGTATTGTCGAATTACAGCTGGAACATGTGAAAACATTGGCAGAAGAAAACAATATCCATATTGATGTCAGCCCCGAAGCCGTCGGCTGGATTGCCGAAGCAGGATTTGATCCCCAGTTTGGTGCCAGACCACTGAAACGGGTTATTCAGCGGAGTCTGCTCAACAAGCTTTCGCTCGAAATACTAAGCGGAAGGTTGCAGGCCGGGAATAACGTCCTCGTGGATCATGATGGCGAGGAGCTGATTTTTAAAGTCAGCTAAAAATGGTAATTTTGGAAAAAATTCCAAACCATTGAATACCCCTTTATTCATAGCCAGGCGAATGGGCGACGCCGAAACCGGCAAAGGTTTCACATCCCTGATCAAGAAGATCGGTATTCTGAGCATTGCCCTCGGCCTGGCTGTGATGATTATATCCATGGCTGTCGTTACCGGATTTCAGGAAGAAATCCGGAATAAGGTGATTGGCTTCGGTTCACACATCCAGATCACCCGGTTGGACTATAACATCTCCTACGAGCCCCAACCCATCAACAGCAACCAGGATTTTCTGCCGGCTGCCCGGGAGATAAACGGTGTTGAACAAATCCAGCCTTTTGCCACCAAACCGGGCATCATCAAAACGGATGAGGATATCCACGGTGTCATCCTGAAAGGAATCGGCCCGGATTTTGACTGGACCTTTTTTGAGGACAGGTTGGTTGACGGCACCAGAATGACTATTCAGGATACCATTCGCTCAGACGAAACCATTATTTCCCGGCATATTGCCAGCAGGCTTCAGTTGCAGACAGGTGATGACCTGTTTATGTACTTCATCCAGGATCCGCCCAGGATCCGGCGCATGACCATCGCAGGCATTTATGATACCGGTCTGGAAGAACTGGATAAAATGTTTGTGATAGGCGACATTCGCCACATACAGCGGCTTAATGACTGGAACGATGACCAGATTGGCGGTTTTGAAGTACTGGTATCAGATTATGATGATATACCAGAAACAACGAATGCCATTTATGATCTTCTACCCTACCATCTTTCTGCACAAAGCATCAGGGACCTCTATCCACAGATTTTTGACTGGCTTGCCCTGCTTGATATGAACGTGTATGTTATTATTGTCCTGATGATTCTGGTAGCCGGCATCAATATGATCACCACCCTTTTAATCACTGTCCTTGATAAAACCAATGCCATAGGCATACTCAAGGCTTTAGGCAGTTCAAACGCCCTGATGCGTAAAATATTCCTTTATCACTCCGGCATACTTATCTCAAGAGGCCTGCTTTGGGGAAATCTTGCCGGTTTGCTTTTGATTGGTCTTCAGGGTTATTTCGGACTGATCACCCTGTCGCCGGAATCTTACTATGTTTCGGAAGTGCCGGTAAACATCCGGCTTAGTCATATCCTGCTGCTTAATGCCGGCACCTTTGTATTATCGATCGCCATGCTGATCCTTCCCTCCTACATTATTGCCCGCATTTCACCGGTGAAGGCGATGCTTTTTCGCTAACAATGGCGTTCTCTAAAAAATCAATAATCCCAAAGAGAGAATATACTGGCTGGGCTGGTTGTCAAAATCAAATTCCTGCCCGCCAACGGTAACACCATCACCGAAGTCACTCAAGTTGCCCTGATATTTAAAGTCAAGGAGCAGGTTACCAAACCTGATTCCGGCCATAGCCTGATAGCCGATTGTCACATCGTTATAATCAAAATTGATATCATATTCCTCCAGATTTCCCTCTGTCTCGTCAAGTAATACAGAGCCAACCGGTCCGATGCCGAGCCGCAGGGGTCCGATTGACCAACCAACCGTCACCGGTATGCTAATGTGACT
>CAYMDX010000004.1:31149-33062 GCA_964389125.1 uncultured Bacteroidales bacterium | reverse complement strand
AACGAGCTATAGAAAACCTATGAGGATTCTCTGAGAATCTTCATTTTTTCGCGCAAGACTGCAATTTCATTTCGCGCCTTCTCAATCTTTTCTTCAAATTCCGCTTTAAGCACTTCGGCTTTCTTGGAAGAGGCAAAAAATCCGATATTGTTCTCAAGCACCTGAATATCTGACTCCAGGGACTTTATCTTGTTTGCCACCATGTTACGCTCTTTCTGGATAATAGTATCCGCATTCGGAGCATGTTTAATATTTTCAATCTTATTACGGAATGATAACGTATTTTTGGCTTTTTTATTGATATTTAACCGTTCAAACTGGTTATCGATGGCCTTGCGAAACTCCATCTGAACCTTGTCTTTCTGCTTTATCGGAACATGGCCAATCTCCATCCATTGACGTTGAAAATCTTTCAGGATGTTGAGGTTTTCTTTATTATCATCCGAATATTCGAAATTTTTGATTTTCTCTATCAGGTCAAGTTTTTTCTGCAGGTTTTCCTCCTGCTTCTGCCCGATGTTGGCAAAATATTCCGATTTCCTGTTAAAAAAGTGGTCACAGGCCTTGCGAAAGCGCTTCCATATTTTATCTGAAAATTTAGATGGAACAGGCCCGATATTTTTCCATTCTTTCTGCAAATTGATCAACGCCTCTGTGGTGTTTTTCCAGTCTTCACTATCCTGCAGGGCTTCTGCCTGCAAACAAAGGTTCAGCTTCTGGTTATAATTTTCTTTTTGCTGATCCTTGTATTTCTTAAAGAATTCTTTTTTGCTGTTAAAGAACGTATCCAATGCTCCCCGGAATCTGTTCCAGACCTCATTGTTAACCTTCTTGGGTGTAAAACCAATGGTCTTCCAGACCTTGAACAATTCATTTATCTGATCTGTACGCTCCTGCCACTGACGAGGTGTTTCAGGCAGTTTGTTTATAAGCTCTTCCGCTTTTTCGCACAATACCAGTTTGGCAGCGTAATTTTTGTTTTGTTCCTCCCGGAGATTTTCATAATGCTCCTGACGGCGCTTGTTAAGCTTATCGGTAGTGGCTTTGAAGCGATCCCAGAGCTCATCTTTTTTGTCTTTGGGTACGGGACCGGTTTCCTTCCAGGCTTCATGAAACTTTTGCAACTGCTGAAATGATTTGGCAACAGAGGGTTCCAGCAACAGCTCTTCCGCTTTTTCACAAAGTTCGGTTTTTATTTCAAGGTTTTTCTTCAGGTCCAGGTCTTTTAACTCTTTATTGATATTGACCTTGTCAAAGAACTTCTCTACCAGGAAGTGATAATTATTCCAGAGGGTGTTTTTGGCTCCCCTGGGTACCGGACCGACCTCTCTCCACCGCTCCTGCAGGGCGTGAAACTGGTCGTAGGTTTTTTTCAGTTCTTCATCGGATTCGATCAGCTGACGCAGTTCTTCAAGGATATCTTCCTTGGCTTTCAGATTATCCTGCATCTGCTGTTCAAGCGCTTTATCAAATGCGGCTTTTTTCTTTTTATATTCGGTAAACGCAGCATCAAAACGTTCAGTGAGCGGATCTTCTGCGCTTTTCTCTTTTCCCTCTCCGTCAGTTTCAACCCCAAGCTGTTGCTCGTAGGAAGTCATGTTCTCATCCCTTAAATGCTTCCGGTAAGCCAGTTTGACAAGACCAATATGGCGTCTGATGTGCCTTACATTGTCATTTTGCACAAGCTCTTCAATGGTATTGACCAACTCCTCGCGGCTCATGGCGTCGTATTTTGCCGCCAGCGTATCATTGTCTTCTTCATCCTGGTCCGCATCCTGCTCCTGAACTTGTTGCTCAGCCTGCGCCCCGGCCTGATCATCATCTGACCCGGCGTCACCTTGTGAAGCTGTTGTAACTGTTGATCCCTGATCGCCGGGTGCATCTTCAGCAGGTGGTTCAGATGAAACCGCATC
>CAYMDX010000004.1:2195-31049 GCA_964389125.1 uncultured Bacteroidales bacterium | reverse complement strand
TTGATCCCTGATCGCCGGGTGCATCTTCAGCAGGTGGTTCAGATGAAACCGCATCTTCTTTAGCCGGGTCCTCTGTTACATTGTTTTCCTGATTTTCAGTTTGGTTTGTTTGTGTTTCGGCATTTTCATCTGCCAGACGCTCTTCCCCAACAGCTGACTGTAAGTTTTCCGCATTGGGGTCCAGTTGTTCCCTGTTTTCCATCGAAAAAAGATTAGTTAGAAGGTTACTAATTAAAGTTTTGTAGCAAATCTGCGTTTAAAACACCTTCTCAAGGTGTGATTACCTGCCTGTTGGCAACGGTGATTGATTGAATCAATGTGAGACTTTCAAAGCCCCACAAATTTAGAAATATTTTTTGGGCCACACATGGAATTTGCCTTTTTATAAAGATTTACCCATTATGCATGGTTGCCGGAAAGTCCTTTTTGATTCTTGACAGGACTATTCGTCCAATGCCTGCCTGAGGTCATTGACAATGTCATCGGCATCCTCAATGCCCACAGAAAGCCTGACAAGTCCATCGGTAATACCAGAATGCTCCCGGGCCTGTTTTTCCACTTTGGAATGGGTCATGGATGCCGGATGTTGTATAAGGGTTTCCACGCCACCCAGAGACACGGCCAGGACACACAATTTGACATTATTCATCAGCCTCTTTCCAGCTGGAAGCCCGTCTTTCAGACCAAAACTGATCATAGCGCCAGGGCCTTTCATCTGTTTTCCGGCCAGCTCATATTGTGCATGAGAAGGCAATCCGGGATAATTTACCCAGTCAACATTAGGATGTGCTTCCAGGAAACGGGCCACTTTCATCGCATTCTCCTGAGCACGCTCCATGCGAATTGACAGGGTTTTCAGTCCACGGATAACCATGTATGCCTGGTGCGGATCCATATTGCAGCCCAATGAAACCATCATCGGACGGAGCATGTCATCGATCTCTTTGTTTTTTGTCACTATAATACCACCGACAATATCGGCATGACCATTTAAATATTTCGTGATTGAATGAAAAACAATGTCAAAACCGAAATCCAAGGGTGTCTGCAGGTAAGGACTACAAAACGTATTATCAATAACCGTGATCAAATTATGCTCTTTCGCGATCTTTACAGACGCTTCAAGGTCTGTTATGGCCATCGTCGGATTGGAAGGTGTTTCGATATAAAGAACACGTGTGTTGGGTTGTATGGCATCACGAATGTTCTGTGGATTACTTGTATCCACGTAAGATGACTCGATCCCGTATTTGCTGTAATGCTTCTCCATAATTATCCTCGAAGGGCCATAGACTGCAGCCGTGCTGACCATATGGTCACCCTGCTTTAACAAAGCACCGTAAATGGTATTCACGGCCCCCATACCAGAACTGGCCGCAATGCCACGGTAACCATTTTCAAGCTCAGCTACCAGTTTCTCGAGCGAATCGATCGTGGGGTTGTTGATCCGGGTATAAATGTACCCATCGGCCTCACCGGCAAAACAAGCTGCACCGTGATCAGCATTTTTAAATTTAAATGTACTGGTTTGATAAATCGGGACGGTCGCACTTCCAAATTGATCCTCAAACATGCCGGCATGAATAAGTTTGGAGTCAAAACCCAAATCATGTGTGTCCATTATTATAAAATTTTTTGATGATTAGAATGATGAATAATTATTAATAAAACCCTGAGTCAAGCATGATCAGGGTGCAATCTTCCACAGTTTCGATGCCGGCTTTTTCGGCTTTTTCTTCAAGCTGGCGGTTATAGGTGCCGGGGTTGAAAATGATGCGCTCAGGCTTCAATGAGATAATATAATCCTCATATCCCTCCTGATTATCCGGACCCACATAAAGGGTAACTGTATTAATATCTGTCATAGCCGGTTTATCCTTGATAACCGGGACATCTACAATGGTCGTTTCCCTTTTACCAATGGCTACAACCGGTATATCATGTTTACGAAGGCGTTTGATCGCTTTGTGTGAATAGCGTAAAGGGTTTGGACTCGCGCCAATAACCAGGGTTTTCATTGTTCTCTACCAATTAAGAATGATGGATAATGTGTCTTAACCACCATATCAATGTAAGACTTATTTAAGGTTAATCTCAAATTCCGGGGCATTGGCGATATGTTTTTTCACCGAACAGGCGCCTGCTGCTTTCAGTACGGAATCCTTGTATTTTTCGGGAAAATCTGCAGGCAAGTGAATATCGATCTCCATGCGGGTGATCATGTTTGATCCGCCATCTTTGTGCATGCGTTGTACAATGGAGATATTATCGGATGGGATGTTTCGTTGCCGGCAAAAGGACTTTACATAAAAGCCGGCACAGGCACCTATAGAGGCAAGAAAAAGATCAAGTGGTGATGGAGCGCTGTTGTCCCCACCAGCTGCTTCAGGCTGATCGGTTTTTATAATATGATCTTTATAATGGGCTTCTACACGTTGGTTTTCACCAAGGATAATATTCATCTCTTTCATAGGTTACTTTTTTTTGTATGGTATATCAGGTTTCAAAAAAATATTCACAGCAATAACAGATACTGTCCAACAAATGTTTGTAGATCGAAATGAGCCGATTTAGCTGACGATATGACAAAGAACCAGCCCGCCTTTACCCGGAGGAAACCACTTCTTCCAGTTTTTCGATAAACCAATCGGGCGCCGGACATGGTCGCCCCGTTGATTTATTCAGGAAGGCCAGCACGGTTACTCCCTTGTTTAGCAATGTACCTTCCTGGTTGTAAATCTCATAATGAAAATTCATTCGTGACCCGGGCATGTCGGGGATATGGGTTTTGATTGTCAACAGGTCATCATAATACGCCGGACGGATATATTTGATCTGCATATCGACGATAGGCATAACAACCCCTTTTTCTTCCATCTCTCTATATGTCATTCCGAGTTTGCGCATGGCCTCAGCCCTGCCTACTTCGTAATACTGCGGGTAGTTGCCATAATAAGCAAAGCCCATTTGATCGGTTTCGGCGTAACGGACGCGCAACTGCGTTTCAAATGAAAACATAGTAGTAGCTTTAATTATCGATTAGCCCTTACCGTGGCAGTGTTTGTATTTTTTGCCACTACCGCAGGGGCATTGTTCATTTCTTCCTACTTTTTTCTCCACCCTGACCGGCTGGGCTTTTTGCTGAGCACCTTTTCCGCCGGGCAGGTCACTGCGACCTGTCTGGAGCTTACTCATATCTGTTCGCTCCTGCTCGGTACCGCGTTGTATCTGATCCGGGTCTTTGACCGGAAGTCTGGCTTTACCAAGGAAAGAGATGATGTCCTTGTTGATCTTCTGGATCATTCGCTGGAACAGTTCGAATGACTCGAACTTGTAAATCAGCAAGGGGTCTTTTTGTTCATAAGCGGCCCCCTGTACCGACTGTTTCAGGTCGTCCATCTCCCGGAGGTGATCTTTCCAGGCATTATCGATAATGCTCAGGGATATTCCTTTTTCGATTGACAGCGCCACTTCCCGGCCATTGGTGTCATAGGCCTTCTTGAGATTGGCGATCACATTCATGGTCTTCATCCCATCTGTGATTGGTATGGCAATGTTTTCATATTTCTGTGATGCCTTTTCATACACCTGTTTGATCACCGGGAAAGCCGATTCCGCTATCTGCTCATTTTTCTTGCGATAGTTGGATATGGCTTTTTCGTAGAGCCTTTCGGTCAGTTTATTTGTTTTCTGATCAAAAAATTCTTCTTTGGTGAACGGAGGCTCCAAACCAAAGGTTCTTACGAGTTCAAAGGTGAAACCATCATAATCATCTGTTTCCTGGTATTCCTGTACCATCTGTTCACACGTATCGTACATCATGTTGGCGATATCCACGGCCAGGCGATCTCCAAACAGCGCATTTCGCCGTTTCTTATAGATCACTTCGCGCTGGGCGTTCATGACATCGTCATATTCGAGCAGGCGCTTACGTATACCAAAATTGTTCTCCTCCACCTTCTTCTGGGCCCTTTCAATGGATTTGCTGATCATGGAGTGTTGAATCACCTCTCCTTCCTTGAGTCCCATTCTGTCCATCAGTGAAGAGATCCTGGCAGAACCAAATACACGCATCAGGTCGTCTTCAAGAGAAACAAAGAACTGGGAGCCGCCGGGGTCACCCTGACGTCCTGCCCGTCCGCGGAGCTGCCGGTCCACCCTGCGTGATTCGTGCCTTTCACTGCCAATAATAGCCAATCCACCGGCCTCTACAACACCCTCTCCCAGCTTAATATCGGTACCACGACCCGCCATGTTGGTAGCGATGGTCACCATTCCGGCTTGTCCGGCTTCTTTCACGATCTGGGCTTCCCTCTGGTGATGCTTGGCATTCAATATGTTATGGGAAATGCTGCGCAATTTCAACATGCGACTCAACAGCTCGGAGGTTTCCACCGAGGTTGTTCCTACCAGAACCGGTCTGCCGTTATTGACCAGGTCGCTGACTTCCTCAATGATGGCATTGAACTTCTCCCGTTTGGTTTTGTAGATCAGGTCATCTCTGTCAATCCGTATCACCGGGAGGTTTGTTGGAATCACCACGACATCCAAATCATAAATATCCAGAAATTCTCCTGCTTCCGTTTCGGCGGTACCGGTCATACCCGAAAGCTTCCGGTACATCCTGAAAAAGTTCTGAAGGGTAACGGTGGCGTAAGTCTGGGTGGCGGCCTCCACTTTGACATTTTCCTTGGCTTCGATGGCCTGGTGTAATCCGTCGGAGTAGCGGCGCCCCTCCATGATACGCCCGGTCTGCTCATCCACAATTTTGATCTTGTTATCCATGATAACATACTCGGTATCCTTCTCAAACAAGGTATAAGCCTTGAGCAGCTGATTAATGGTATGTACACGCTGGCTTTTTACCTGAAAATCATTGAGCCGCTGACTTTTCTTATCCTGCTTTTCCTCGTCAGGCAGGTCAGATTTTTCGAGTTCGGCCATTTCCGATCCGATGTCGGGCAGAATGAAGAAGCTGGGATCATCAGACTGGCTGGTAATCAAATCGATACCCTTATCGGTGAGTTCAATGACGTTGTTTTTCTCTTCAATAACAAAATAGAGCTCGTCATCAATCAGGTGCATATGTTTTCCCTGTTCCTGCATATAGAGGTTCTCTGTTTTTTGCAGGATGGTCTTCATGCCAGGCTCGGACAGGAGTTTGATAAGGGCATTGTTTTTGGGCAAACCGCGGTGGCAGCGCAGCAGCAGCTCTCCCCCCTTTTTCTCATCAGGTTCGCCCTCTTTTGGCAGCAGCAGTTTGCGGGCATCTGCCAGCATGTTGGTAACCAACATTTTCTGTGCGTTATAGAGCTTTTCAACTTTGGGTTTCATGTCATGAAACTCATGCTCTTCCCCTTTGGGGGTTGGCCCGGAGATGATCAACGGCGTACGTGCGTCATCGATCAGTACGGAGTCCACCTCGTCCACGATCACATAATTGAGTTTGCGCTGCACCAGCTCTTCCGGGTTGCGCGACATGTTGTCACGCAGGTAGTCGAAGCCAAACTCGTTGTTGGTACCATAAGTCACATCCGCCATGTAGGCTTGTCTGCGCTCTTCGGAGTGGGGCTGGTGCTTGTCGATACAGTCGACGCGCATCCCGTGAAACTCGAACAATTTTCCCATCCATTCGGAGTCACGTTTAGCCAGGTAGTCATTAACGGTGACAATATGCACGCCTTTACCGGCCAGGGCATTCAGGTAGACGGGCAGGGTGGCAACAAGTGTTTTTCCCTCCCCTGTGGCCATCTCGGTAATCTTTCCTTTGTGCAGATGAATACCACCGATAAGCTGCACATCGTAATGGACCATATCCCAGGTGATCAGGTTACCACCGGCCATCCATTGATTATGATACTGGGCCTTATCTCCTTGTATCTCAACACTGGGTCGGGAAGCAGCCAATTCCCGGTCAAAATCATTCGCCGCAACCTCCACCACACTGTTATCATGAAAACGCCTGGCCGTCTCCTTCACAACGGAAAAAGCTTCCGGCAACAATTCGGCAAGCATAGATTCGGTTTTCTCATTCTGGCGGTCATCCAGCTGGTCTATCTGCGCATAGATCTTTTCCTTCTCATTGACATCAATATCGTAATGCTCTTCAAGGTATTCTTTCAGGGTGTCAATCTGTCTCTGTTCCTCGGATACATGATCAGCTATACGCTTGCGAAACTCATCAGTTTTCTCCCGCAGCTGATCGTTTTCGAGTTTTTTGATTTCTTCATATGTCTGCAGGGTCTTTTCCAGGTCATCCTTGATCTCCCGGTAATCCCTCTCGGCCTTGCTGCCGAAAAACATTTTTAATAAATTGAACATAAGATCATTATCTCTTAGTTACATATATTGCTTTACGAGGCAAAACTTATCCGTACAGCCTCCTGGCTATCAAGCCTGGGAACCATTCCTCCCGGTCCGGCCGTTTATCTTACAAAGTTAATTAAATCTAAGCATAATAAAAGGATATGAAACGCCTCTCAATAAAAAGACCGGCAAAAAGCCGGCCTTTATGCATACATTATTTTTATATGGGGATGTCAATATTCATCTTCATGAAAGAAAAAGTCATCTTTTGTCGGATAATCCGGCCAGATGTCTTCAATACTTTCATAGACATCCCCTTCATCTTCAATCTCCTGGAGGTTTTCGATTACCTCCATCGGTGCACCGGAACGGAGTGCATAATCAATAAGCTCTTCCTTGGTCGCGGGCCAGGGAGCATCCTCAAGCTTAGAAGCTAATTCGAGTGTCCAATACATAGTGTAAAGGGTTTCATTTTTTTTGCAAAAGTAATTTTTTTTATCATGAAAGCAACATTTTATTTAACCTTTTGTTTGGCCAGCATCCTAAAAGGAACTGCACCCCATTTTCTTTTATTATCTTCGCATTTCAAAGCACAGCCATGGCAACAAACATTGAGATAAAGAACAAGAAAGCCTCTTTTGAGTATTTTCTGCTGGAAACGTTCACGGCCGGCATTGTGCTTACCGGAACAGAGATTAAGTCCATCAGGGCGGGCAAAGCAAGCCTGAAGGAGGCTTACTGCACCTTTACCGGGCAAGAACTGTTTATCAGGAACATGCACATTGCCCCTTATTCGCATGGCACATATAACAACCATGAACCCAAACAGGACCGGAAGTTGCTGCTTACGGCCAGGGAGCTGCGGAAACTGAAAAGCCGTATTGAAGAAAAAGGATTAACCATTGTTCCTACCCTGTTGTATATCAATGAAAAAGGGCTGGCTAAAATGGAGATCGCGCTTGCCAAGGGGAAAAAGGTGTATGACAAACGTGAGTCCATCAAGAAAAAGGACATTCAGCGTGAGATCGAGCGTGACAAGATTTGATCTAATAGGTCCTGTCAATGTTTGAGTAGGGCAGTTTTATTCCCCCGATATCATCATAATCATCATCATCTTCTTCTTCTTCCCTGTGATCATCCTCTTCATCTTCCTCGAACTCCCAGGAATAGCGTGGTCTTTGGGGCCCACGGTCCTTAAAGAACACCGCCAGCAACACGCCCGACAGCATACCCATCAGGTGTGACTCCCATGAGACATGCTCCCGGAAAGGGAAAATACCCCAGACCATACTGCCATAAAGGAACGCAACAAGTAGTGAGATTGCCATCAAACGGGGATGGCGACGAATAAAGCCACTGGCAAATAAGAAGGCCGCCAGGCAGTATAAAATGCCGGAAGCACCGATATGAAAAGAGGGGCGGGCGATAATCCAGACCCATATGCCGGTTATCACCAAACCAAGCAAAGATACCTTCCAGGCCAGCTTCCGGTAAAAATAAAATAAAGCTGTTCCGAGTACCAATAGCGGTAAACTATTGGATGCCAAATGTGAAAAACTTCCATGAATAAATGGAGAAAGGAAAATGCCTTTTAATCCTGACAATTTTTGTGGAAAGATGCCATATTGATACAGTTCAATATTGAAAAACAGTTCGATTGCTTTAATCAGCCAAAGTATCAAGACAAAAACGACCGGAAAAATCAGGCTCATCAAAAAATGGCCTTTTTCCTGCTTTTTATTACTTTTGTGCGTTAATTCTGCCTCCAAAAAAAATTGTTCTTTCGTTTGTTACTGGTAACTATTATTATTAATTACCAAACAAATATACAATTCCTTTTGTTTTTTTATTGTGGCAAATAATGCACAATAATTCAGGTAGCATACAGTTTACCCATCAAACAGAATATTGAAAGAAATGAAAAAAATGCTTTATAATCACCACCGGCTTTGTTTGAGCCTGATCTTTTTGTTGCTCTTTTCTGCTGCCTCCTTTGGCCAGGTTCGTGAGGCACAGGCAGAAAAGCTTCAGCGGGCATTACAGTTTATTGAATTTGCCTATATTGATGAACTTGATGATGAAGAGCTGGTGGAGTATGCCATAGAAGGCATCCTGAAAGAACTTGATCCGCACAGTGTATACCTCTCTGAAGATGAGTTGAAGCGGGCGAATGAACCATTAGAGGGAAGTTTTGAGGGGATAGGTATCCAGTTTAATCTTATCAATGATACCATTGTTGTAGTCAGTCCCATACCCGGTGGCCCATCGGAGAAAGTAGGTTTGATGCCGGGTGATAAGATTGTGAAAATAGAAGGAGAGCAAGCACACGGGTCGGATATTAACAACCAATATGTACAGGAGAGGTTACGTGGAGAAAGGGGCTCCGAAGTGGATGTCAGCATATACAGGACGGGTGTTGATGAGCTGCTTGATTTTACCATTAAGCGTGATCGTATTCCTATTCATTCCGTTGATGCGGCATTTATGGCGACTCCTGAAATCGGCTATATTAAACTGAACCGTTTTTCACGCACCACCATTCGTGAATACAGGGAGGCAAGTCAGGAGTTGCAAGATCAGGGCATGGAACATCTGATCCTGGATTTAAATTATAATTCCGGCGGATATCTGGATGTTGCCATTGATCTGTCAGATCAGTTCCTGGACAATGAAAAGATGATCGTATACACCGAAGGGCACTCCGCTCCGCGGCAAGAATTTAAAAGTACCCGTCAGGGGAATTTTCAGGATGGGAAGGTCGTTGTGTTGCTCAACGAAGGCAGTGCTTCTGCCAGTGAGATATTATCCGGCGCCCTTCAGGACTGGGACAGAGGTCTTTTGGTCGGCAGGCGTTCCTTTGGAAAAGGACTTGTACAACGGCCATATGAGCTGCCGGATGGATCAGCCATTCGACTGACCACTGCCCGCTATCACACACCCACCGGCCGAAGCATCCAAAAACCCTATGACAAAAGTACGGAAGCATATTACGAAGACCTGAGTGAACGTTTATCCCAGGGAGAGCTTATCAGCCCTGACAACATCTCTTTCCCTGATTCTTTGAAACATTTTACCAAATTTAACGAACGCGTGGTCTATGGCGGAGGTGGCATCATGCCTGACTTTTTCATCCCGCTGGATACTACCCGCGTGTCTGAGTTCTACTCTACCCTTCTGCGACGTGGTATCATCAACAATTTTGGAATCGAATACACCAACCGTCACCGCGAAAGACTATCCGATGAATATCCGGATGTTGAATCATTCATTGATCGCTTTGAAATAGAAGAAGATCTGATGGAAGAGCTCCTGGATTACGCAAAGGAACATGATGTGGAACCGGATGATGAACCGGAAGCCGCAGTCATATACATGCGTAATCAGCTCAAAGGTCTGATTGCAAGGAATCTGTTCGACTTTGAAGCGTATATACAGGTTACCATGCAAATTGATGATTCGCTTAACAAAGCTATTGAGATCATCAATAATGACACCTTCGAAAAGATGGACATTCGCTACTAACAGGCTTATATGCCTGCTTATTTGATACGGATATGTCAATTACCCTGTTTATTATCATCGCCACAACGCTTGTAAGCATTACGGCCTTTCAGCATTCAATGGCTTTTGAACGCATGAAATTCAATGCTTACGATATCAGGCGCAGGCAGCAATTCTACCGGTTTTTCAGCTACGGCCTCTTACATATTGACTACATGCACCTGTTTGTCAACATGTTCGTATTGTTTTCTTTCGGCAGCAATGTAGAGGCATTATTTACGCATCATTTCGGTGATGCAGGTCGTTTCTATTTTATCATCCTTTATGTGGGTGGATTGATTGTCAGCGTCATTCCTGCCTACCTGAAGCATATAAACCACCCACATTATAATGCCGTAGGTGCCAGTGGTGCCGTATCCGCCATATTGTTTGCCAGCATCCTGGTGTATCCGCAGGGCTCCGTGATGTTTATCTTTTTTCCGGTGCCCATACCAGCCTTTATTTTTGGTATCCTGTATCTACTGTATTCGGCTTACATGGCCAAAAGAGGAAGCGATAATGTAGGGCATGACGTCCATTTCTGGGGAGCCATTTTTGGTGTGATATTCCCTGCCCTGCTTGATCCTTCGTTGGTTTCACGGTTCTTTGAATATGTTTTCTAAATCATATGTCAAATGACTGAAGTGTTATCTTATAACGGGGACATCATATCCCGGTCGTCTTTCAGACTTTCACCGGAAAACAGGGCTTTTCGCTATGGTGATGGTGTTTTCGAAACCATCAGGGTTCACAGCGGCCATATCTTATGGGAAGATAAACATTTTGACCGTCTGAACCGGGCATGTGAAGCACTCCAGCTGAAACCGCCCCAACCATGGACACGCAAACAATTCAGGCAGGCCGTTCAGCAGCTCTTTGACGCCAACCACAAGTCCGGTGAAGCCGCAAGGATACGTTTCTCGCTGTTCCGCAACGAGGGAGGCCTGTATACACCCTCGACCAATCAGGCTTCTTTTCTTATTGAATCCCAGAAACTTCATCACACAACCTTCGAACTGAACAAAAAAGGCCTGTTTATTGATTGTTTCGACGGCATAACCAAACCCGTCAATATGCTCTCGCCCTTAAAAAGCATCAATGCCCAACTATATGTATTGGCTGGCCTGTACAAACAGCAACATGATCTGGATGACTGTCTTATACTCAATGAGCATGGCAATATTGCAGAAGCCATCAGCTCCAATGTGTTTATTGTCAGCAAAGACAGGCTCTATACGCCATCTCTGAGGGAAGGCTGCGTACAGGGTATCATGCGGGCTGTTATTATGGATGTAGCCAGGGATTCCCATATCAATGTAACCGAAACACAGATAACACCCACCGCTTTGGATAAAGCGGATGAGATATTTCTTACCAATGCCATTCACGGTATCCGCCATGTACTTGGGTACAAGGATAAAAGATATTATAACAGGATGGCTGTAAAGCTCACACAGGAACTGAATAGCCTGGCCAATGCCGGGAAATAACCTGCATCACTGTGGTTCTCCGAACCGTTTTGGGGAGAAGAAGCTGCCATGGCCCTTCGCAACAAGTTATGAAAACTTGGTTTTATGGATAGTTTCCCGAATCATAATCCCCAATAGGATGATATTTACAGGAAGATAAGGCTTACGGCCATGAGCGCCATACCGCCGGTAAGACCATATATGGAGAGGTGCGGTTCACCATACTCCCTGGCAGCAGGTAGCAGGTTATCTATGGAAATAAACACCATAATCCCGGCCACAAGGGCAAACATGAAACCGAAGACGGCCTGGCTCAGAAAAGGCATCAGAATAAAAAAACCGACTATCGCTCCAATTGGCTCAGCCAACCCGGATAGGAAAGAATATTTAAAAGCTTTTTTCTTACTGCCTGTAGCATGGTGAATAGGAACCGATATGGCGATTCCTTCGGGAATATTATGAATGGCAATGGCGATAGCAATAGGAAGGCCGAGCCTGATATCCTGGATGGTTGCCAAAAAAGTGGCCAGACCTTCCGGGAAGTTATGAATAGCAATTGCAAGCGCAGACATTAAGCCCATGCGATAGAGCTTTTTGTTTTTTTCGTGTCCCTTGTCATATATCTGCTCTACCCGTTTCAACTCATGGGGGTTTTCAAACGAAGGTACCAGCCTGTCAATGATAGCAATCATGACAATTCCGGTAAAAAAGGCAATGATTGTAACCACATAACCCATCTGCTCACCCATTTCCACGGCAAGGCTTTCCTGGGCTTTTGGGAAGATCTCTACAAAAGAAAGGTAAATCATAACCCCGGCCGAAAAACCCAGGGCAACGGAAAGGAATTTGGTATTGGTACGCCGGGCAAAAAAAGCAATAGCACTGCCGATGCCGGTTGATAGTCCGGCAAAAAGCGTGAACCCAAACGCAATTAAAACATCCTGATAATTATATGCGATATCTGACATTGTTCCCTACCCGCAAATTCTTTACGTTCTTGTCACAAAATCCTCCAGGCTCTGTTCCTGAAAATACTTTTTAAACTGCATGGTTACATCATACACAAGACCATTCATCAGGCATTTGTCAAACGGGCATATTTTCCGGTCCAGCGGACATTCTGGTATGTCGATACTGCCTTCAACGGCCTCATATATTTCAAGTACAGAAATTTGGTCAGCAGGCTTGTTGAGAATAAAACCGCCACTTGGCCCCCTTACAGACTTCAGGTAATTGTGTTTCACCATTTGCTGAAGCACCTTGGCCAAATGATTTCTGGAAGCCCCCATCTCATTGGCGATGCTGTTAACATTGATATGGGTATCTGATTTGGCGATCAGTACCATCGCATGCAAAGCAAGGGAAGCTGCCTCGGAAAAGTGAACAAGTTTAGCCATAACACGAAGAAAATAATTTACCGAATACTAAAAAGTCAATTTGCATAAAACCGGGGGGATTAAAAGTCCATTTTTTCTACGCTAACACCTTCAAGGGCATAAAGTTCATTTTCCAGGCGCAGACATTCATCCTCATTTCCGAAAAGCTCAAGCAGAATCAAACCGCATTTTTTGCAACCGGGTTTGTCAGGCAAGTGGATACCCAGACGGGTTCTGACGGAACATCCATATTTGGTAAGCACATCCTGAACCCGGAGCGCGGCCTCACTTTTGGTTTCAACAAGAATCCCTAATATCCTAGTTTGTTCCATTTTAAATATATTTACTTAAATAAATAATCAAACTTCATCTTTTTGATTTCCACGCCACCGATCTGTTCGAGGTCTTCTTCCAGGGCTTTCCAGTTTTCAGGCTGACCCTGAAGTACCAAAACGATAGTGCCTACACGGCTGCAGACATTGTCTGAAAGTTCATGAAAGCCAAGCCGCGTACGTATCACATCGGCATGTTTGGTCAATACCTGCTGGGTACGTCCGGCCTCTTTGATACGGTCAAAGACCAGGAGGCCTAAAATCATGGTTTCTTGCATAAGGCTTACTGTTTAAAAATAAAGATCCCGATGTCCTTCTTTGATTTGGTCAATTTTATTTTTTAATTGATCAACTTTCTGGGTATGACCCAGTTCTTCAATCTTATTATCGATCAATTTGTAGCCGGATTGTTTGGTATCCTCAGCAGCATAATCTTCGAGATACTCCGCCATGGTCAGCAAGGCATTGGGTGTACAGTACCGTTTAATAAAGCCCGGTACGGAAAACTCCATAAAATGTTCCCCGGTGCGGCCAAGTCGGTAGCAGGCTGTACAGAAAGAGGGTATATATCCTTTCTGGATCAGTTCATCCATGATGGCTGACAGGGGCCTGTTGTCGTTGATCTGGAACTGGCCTTTGCTGAGGTCCTGCTCTTCCTGCTGACCTTTGGAGTAGCCGCCCAGTTCCAGGTTCGTGCCGCCATCGATCTGCGAAACACCAAAGCGCATGATCTGGTCACGTATGTGTGCAGGTTCTCTTGCCGTAAGAATCATGCCCGTGTAGGGCACAGCCAGGCGAAGAATAGACACCAGTCTGACAAAATCCTCATCCGAAACGAGATAATCTTTTTGAATATCCAGCGACATGGCATTCTGGATACGGGGAAAGGAAATGGTGTGCGGACCGACATTATAAACCGCCTCAAAATGATTTACATGCCGAACCAAAGCCATTACCTCGAAACGCCAGTCGTATAAACCAAACAATGCCCCGATACCCACATCATCGATGCCGGCCTCCTGCGCCCGGTCCAAAGCGGTTAAACGCCAGTCGTAATTGCGTTTTAGCCCGCCCAGGTGAACCTGCTTATAGGTAGGCCGGTGATAAGTCTCCTGAAAGATCTGAAACGTTCCGATGCCGGCATCTTTAATGGTACGAAACCCCGGGATATCATAAGGGGCAGCGTTGATATTCACACGCCTGATCTCCCCGTTTTCATGTTTAGCGCTATAAACGGTATTAACGGTTTCGGCAATAAAATCAGCCGAATATTTGGGGTGTTCCCCATAAACAAGGATCAAACGTTTGTGCCCCTGATCAATCAGTGCTTTGGTTTCTTCGACCAGTTCATCCCGGCTTAGGGTGATACGCTTGGCTTCTGTGTTCGATGAACGAAAACCGCAATACTGACAATTATTGGTACACAAATCGCCAACATACAATGGCGCAAATAGCACAATGCGCTCACCGTAAACCTTTTCTTTCAGGGCACGGGCACCCTCCTTGATCTCTTCGATGAGTTCAGGGTCCCTGGCATTCAGAAGCACGGCCGTTTCCTCCAACGAAAGACGTTTTTTATCCAGAGAAGCCTGGATAACCTCACGCACGCGCTGCTTGTCTTCTTTTCCCTGATTGAGATAATCCCATATCTCATCCGCATCAATGAAAGGCTGCATGCGTTTATCTTCAATACGATATTTTTCAGGTGTATATATCATGAATTTAGTAATTACGATTCACAATACAAATATAGTGAAACTTTAAAGGAATGGATAACGAACCGGCCCAAAAAAGTATTTAGTTAATGAAATATTGGAATTACCTGATTAAAAAATTTTACAGACCCTGATCCATATTTACTTTGGCCGGAACGGATACTTTCAAACCATCATAAGCCAGGAATACGTTATCGGGGAGTGATTGTTCGATTGTGTCGTGGAGACCCATGAAATGGCTGATATGGGTAATATAGGCTTTTTCCGGTTGCAGCTGGTCAATCTCAAGCAGGGCTTCTTCAAGGGAAAAATGAGATATATGCGGGGATTTGCGCAAGGCATTTATCACCAGAACCCGTGAACCGAAAAGTTTTTCCTTTTCTTCGGGAGGAATATGACTGGCATCGGTGATATAAGAGAAATCACCCACCCTGAAACCAAATACCTGCATTTTATGGTGAAACACTTCAACAGGCATGAATTGTACACCATTAATCGCAAAGGGTTCATTATGGATGATATGAAAATGTATCTGTGGCGCGCCAAAAAAGCGTTTTTCTCTGAGTATATATGGAAATTCCTTATTGATAGATTCGATCACGTTCTCGCTGGCATAAATATCCACTGTTTTATTCAACACATAGTTAAATGCCCGCACGTCATCCAGTCCGGCGATATGATCGCGGTGACCGTGTGTAAACAGGATGGCTGATATGTCGTCAACGCCTTCACGGATCATCTGGTAACGGAAATCGGGACCACAGTCAATAACAAAATGGTGACCTGCAATGTCGATCATCGCGGAAGACCGCAGGCGATGATCACGGGGATCCTGACTTTGGCAGACCTTGCAATCACAAGCCACAACCGGAACACCGGTAGAGGTACCTGTTCCAAGGAATGTGACGTTCATGGGGTGTATTTTTGACATGTATGTACTTTAAAAAGCCCGTTAATAGATCAACTCTTCAACCATTTCTTTTGCGTCTTCCACGACTGCCTCTTTCATCTCACCGTTACCATGCGGCTCACCATACCAAACTCCCTTATAGAAATAAAGGGTAGCCTTTTTACCCACCGGAGACAATTGATCGTACAACAGGAAACATTCCACCCTGCACTGATCACTACCTTCAGAAGATATGAGCGCCATGGCCTTCATCCATTGCTGATCGATCAGCAGGTTGCAGGCATAGATACCCGGTGGCGGGATAAGCTTTTCCCGGGCACAAATGTCAATACCGATGGTTGGTTCCTCTGACAGACAGGATAATACGTGACCGTTATACAATGCGCCTTTAATAATATACTGATGATCCAGGTAGGCATTGGCGCGCTGGATCTGTCCTTCTTTGAGGGCCTTGCGGATTTTTGTGGAACTGACCGTTTCATTTTCGATCACCTGCAGCGGTATCTCTTCCACATCAAACCCAACATCCTGGCTAAGATGATACAAATAGGAATAATCGCCTTTTCGTGCATAACCAAAATGGTGGTTATGCCCTACCACAATCACGCGGGCATTGAGGTGTGCAATCAGCAGGTCGGTGACAAACTCCCTTGAGGTGGTTTTGGAGAACTCCACGGAAAACGGAATAATGACCAGGTTATCCAGTCCGGCCTTTTCCAGAAGCTCAATTTTCTCCTCCTGGGAAGTGATCATTTGAAGGTTCCGCTGTTCGGGATAAAGTACCGTGCGCGGGTGCGGATAAAAAGTAATAAGCACGGATTCACCGCCGATATTAGCCGCAATTTCGTTCAAACGGTTTATAATCAGCTTATGACCGACATGAACACCGTCGAATGAACCGGTGGTCACTACCGCATTTTTAATCTTACCGGCTGCTTCAGCTGTATGATGAAAAACATTCATAGTTGTTGAATAGTCAAATATTTTTTAATATGAAGGCCATTGCAGAACCTAATTACTCTGCTTTAACCATGAAAGCCAGTTTCTCGAGTGACGTAACAATGTCGTACTCTTCGAGAAATACCCCTTCCGGCACTTTAATAGGTACAGACGTGTAATTCAGGATACCCTTAATACCGGCATCAAGCAGCTGCTTTGTAACCTCATGGGTAGCTTCGGGAGCGACGGTCAACACCGCAATGCTGATCCCTTCTCCCTGAATATAATCCTTCAGTTTGTTAATATGGTAGCAAGGAACGCCGGCTACGACACGATCGGTTTTCTGCAGATCATTATCAAATGCAGCCACGATGGACAACTTCTCGCGCTTGCCGGAGAAATAGCTGGTAATGGCCCTGCCGAGATTACCCATCCCGACGACAATAATCTTTTGCCCTTTTTCGCTGTCAATGATATTTCCGATAAGTGCTACCAGGTCTTTGATAACATATCCTTTGCTCTGGCTGCCTGAATACCCGATCAGCATCAAATCCCTTCGCACCTGCACAGAGGTAAGGTTCATCATTTTGGCAAGCTCGTGGGAATAAATGTTCGTTTTTCCCTGATTGATGCTATCGTACAAAAGACGCCGGTACTGGCTTAAACGTTCTACGGTTTTACCCGGTATTTCCTGATGGTTCTTATTAGGCATGGGTGTTGGCTTGTATTATCTATGTTTCCTGCTTAAATTCAACGGTAAAACAGCTTCCTTTATCGGGCTCACTCTCTACGGATATCGAGGCGTTATACATGTCGAGCAGCTTTTTGGCGATGGATAACCCCAGACCACTGCCACTGATATTTTTGGTGTGTTCGCTTTTGATGCGTACAAAATCTTCAAAAAGATCTTTGGTATCCTCTTCCTGCATGCCGATACCTGTATCCTCCACCGTCAGGATGACTTTATCTTCTTCCCGGCACAGGCCGACATCCACACGACCACCTGTTTTATTATATTTAATTGCATTGGATATCAAATTGTTAACAATGATCTCCAGCTCCTGTTTGTCTGCATCCAGGTGGATCTCTTCGCTACAGTTCAGATACACATCCACATCTTTTTGGATGGACAAAGGCTGAAAAGCCTCTATAGATTGTTTTGTGACCTGACACAGGTTCACGTTTTCCAGTTTGCGTTGCTTTTTGCCACTCTCTATGCGTGTAAAATCAAGCATATCCATGATCAGGGAACGCATACCCTGTACACGGTTCAAGGAACGATCAATAATTTCAGCATAATCGTCCAGTTTTTCCCCAAACTTTTTCTCATCAAGCATTTGGAGATAACCTTCCACGGCATTAAGCGGGGCTTTCAGCTCGTGGGAAAGTACCGAAAGGAACTGGAAACGAACCTGGCGGCCTTCCTGGTTTAGCTTTTCCGTCATGCGCTGCAGGAACAATTGCTTGGCGATGGTATCGATCGAGGCCCGCAGTTCTTTGGGGGTAAAAGGTTTGGGCACGAAGTCATAAGCTCCCTGCCGGGTTGCTTTTACTGCCAGTTCCAGGGAAGCGTAGGAAGTGATCATGACCACCACCACATCCATATTTTGCTGATTGATATATTCAAGCACATCAATACCCTGGATGCCGGGCAATTTGTTATCCAGCAATACAATATCCTGTGGTTTGCTTTTCAAAATCTTAAGGGCTTCTTCACCGGTTTCGGCTGTTTCAATCTGAAACCCGAAATCTTCCTCCATGAAGGGATAGCTGACGGTATAATTCTCCAGTATCCGGCTAACCCCGCTACAGATCCCGGGTTCATCATCAACAACAAGGATATTGAGCGTTTCCATGGGGCTAAAGCTTTAGTAATTTGTTGATTTCTTTTTGCAGTTGATCTTTTCGGATTCCCTTATCCAGAAAAAGGTCTGCTTTGATCCAGTCCCGTTCTTCCTCGGTTGTGACATCAAACAACATACCCGTTTCGGCCGTCACTGCAGAGGCAATTATGATGGGAACATCGGGGTATTTTTGTTTGATCTTGTGGCAAAGGATAAAACCCGTATCCTGGTTTTCCATCATCAGGTCGAGGATGGCAAGGTCCGGACGGGTTCTTTCGATGATCTGCTCTGCCTCTTTCTCGGAATCAGCTGTAATAACATCAAATCCCATATCCTGAACAGAAACTTTCAACTGAAACAGAAAGTCCACATCATCATCAACGAGTAAAATGGTCTTCTTTTCTTTTTGTAGCATACCCTGGCGTATTTATATATGAACTATCCGATTGGCTTATCTTCTTCTATTTGGGTTTCTTTTTTTACCTGGGCAGAAGATGTTCGCGGCAATATCACGGTGAAACAGGTACCCATTGGTCCTTCGTCCGGGTCATCATTGGAGTCGACCCTGATGTTGCCTTTATGCATTTTAATAATCCCATATATGATGGGCAAGCCCAGACCTGTCCCCTGTCCTGTTTCTTTGGTCGTAAAGAACGGTTCAAACATTTTCTCTTGATTCTCTTTAGAGATGCCTGTGCCGGTATCCCTGACCTTTATCTCTAGGGCATCTTCGCCGCTTTTGTCATCCACGATAATGCCAAGCTGTCCGCCATCCGGCATGGCATCGATCGCATTTTTAAACAAATTGGAAAACACCTGTACCAGTTGGTCGTTATCGCCTTCGATCACCGGTTTATCTGTATTGATTTCAACATCCAGCTCCACATTCTGCGGAAGCACAATACTATGTATTCCATTATTAATCAAATCCTTCAGGTTCACTTCGTTAATGGTCACCTTGCTTTTTCTGGCGAAGTTCAGCAGGCCGCCAACTATCTTTTTGCATCTGTCGGCCTGGTCTACGATCAGTTTAAGGTCGCGGTACATGTTTGAAGACGGGTCCAGTTCATCCAAAAGTATGTGGCTATACATTATAACCACACCCAGCGGGTTATTGACCTCATGAGCGATTCCGGCTGCCAGCTGCCCCATGGATGCAAGCTTTTCGCTCTGTTTGAGCGCATCCTGTGTAGATGCCAGCTTTTTGTTGGACACATCCAGCTCCTCAATATATTCATGGAGCTTATCGATGGTATAAGGCAGGCACATTTCCGATTCGGCCAGCCCCTGCAGGATCGCAACAGCATGTTCACGGCAGGTTTCATAGCCACAGGCACCGCAATTTAGTTCATCCTCAGGGTCCTGCTTGCCAAACCTGCTGAGAACCTCCCGAATTTTATCCTCACCCGGCTCATCCGGAAAGCGCTGATCATCTGCGCTAAAGGTTCGATCCATCGGGAGCTTCAGATAGGTAATCAGGTCGTTTTGCCATTGATCTACATCAATCCTGTCGTGACGACGTTTGGCAAAATTGGATATATTTTTTCGTTTGAAAAAGAACTGTTCGTTGTGACTCATGCCCGGGCCATTGATACAACCGTTGCAACACAGCAGGTCAAACATCTTGGCTTCCAGGTAACCCTCCTCAAATTCACGCAGCACTTCAATAATATCGTGACGTCCTTCAGCCACAATGATGTCGCCTTTTACATAATCCTCTTCCAGGTCTACTGTTTGCAACATACCCCCACTGATTGGAAAGATGGCACCCTTTCCTGCCAGGGGCGGATCAAACTCTGAGGGAACAACATTGTCTTCGGTAATCGTCTTTTCATCGAACATGCGCCGGAGCTCAACAAAAGAGATAACCTCATCGATAAGACCCTGAAACTGTTCTTCTTCTGCTTCACCTTTTTTGGCAATACATGGCCCGATAAATACGATCCGCAGATTGTCGCCCTGCCTTTCTTTGAGCACTTTCGCGGTAGCGATCATGGGAGATACCACCGGCACCAGTGAATCAATGATCTGGGGATGGTGTTTTTCGACATAGCTTACTATGGCCGGACAACTTGTAGATATCAGCGGACGGCCGGGCTTTGACTGCAACAGCTCTTTATATTTATTAGCCACAATCTCGGCACCAAAAGCTACCTCATTGACATAGTCGAAGCCAAGTGCTTTAATCATCCCGACAAAATGACGGTAATCGCGGATATCGGTAAACTCCCCTGAAATACTGGGTGCGACGATCGCCGCTACTTTCTGGCTGCTGTAGAGCAACTGTTTCACCTTATCGATAGAGAACCCGAACATTTTTGCATCACGGCTGCAAACACGTATGCAATTGCCACAAGCGATACAGCGGCTGGGAATAATCTCCGCCTGGCCATCCATAATTTTAATGGCTTTGGCCGGACATTCACGCACGCAGGTATAGCAAACCTTACAGCGATCCTTGACGGTGTATATTATTTCTTTATTATCCTTCTTAGCCATGCAAATATTATGATTTCACTTTAAAACGGGGCTTCATCCAATCCTGCAAGGTGGTGTTACCGGGCAGCAATGAACCTTCCTGGTACAATACAGACAGTCCTGGATTGTCCCCGGCAGTACTGTAAGGGTTTGCTTTTTCCATATTCATGCAGAAGCGTTTACGGGCTTTTGCGTTTTCGAAGCCACGGCTCACCGGTTGTCCGCCACCACCGGCACATCCGCCCAAACATGCCATTACTTCCACATAATGGATATCATCGCGATGTTCCTCTTCCAGTTCGTGCAAAAATTGTTCGGCTTCCACAATGCTACTCACCCAGGCAAAACCGATTTGCCGTTCTCCTATCTTTATCTTTGTTTCCCGCTTGGTGGCTGCATTTTTCGGCAAATTAAACTTAAAGGTATCTTTCCTGGGGTCAGCTGTCATCCTGAACACTTCGCGCGCCACGGCTTCGGCTTTGCCACCGGCATATCCCATCTTCCAGGCAGCCGCCGATGAAACCCGGAATGGCTCATCCATATCCTGTTCTTCCATATGGTGCAAATCAAGGCCAAACGCCCGTATTAACCGGAGATACTCACCAACGGTAAGAACCGCATCGACCTGGGAGATCCCTTTATCGGTATTTTCTTCCCTGGAAGCCTCATACTTTTTGGCCACACAGGGCATTACAGCGACGGTGTAAATATCTTCCGTACTGATCTCTTCCTGTTCAGCATACCATGTCTTCAGAAGGCTGCCCATGACATGCTGTGGGGATTTTGTTCCGGCCAGTTTCGACAAACTATCGGGACGAAATTCTTCCACATACCTTACCCATGACGGACAGCATGAAGACAGTAAAGGCATGGGCTTATCCGCATTATCCTTCAGGTGCTCCAACAGTTGTGTTGCTTCCTCAACCACATTGATATCAGAAGCTACGCCCAGATCAAATACCCGCGAAGCGCCACACTTTCGCAGGGAAGAAGCCACCATTTTACCGGCATCCTGTTTGGGTTTCAAACCGGCCGTTTCTGCAACGGAAGCAGTTACTGAAGGACTTATAAAGAACATAACCTGTTGTTTCTTTTTCGCCAGGGCGGCCTGCACCCGGTCGAGATGAGAGATCTCCATTAAGGCTGCCGTGGGGCATACCTGAATGCACTGCCCGCAACCGATACAACTACTAACGTTCAAACCTTTGTTAAAGGCGCTATTCACTTTTGTCTGGTTGCCCCGTGAGATGAAATCAATGGCCGTAACCAGTTGCACCTCTTCACACATGCGCACACAGCGGCTGCACAAAACACATTTGGCCGGATCACGGGCGACACTCACACTTGAATAATCCGGTTTATAGGCGTTCTTTTCGCCAAAAAAGCGTCGCTCTTTTACATTCATCTCCCCGGCCAGCCACTGCAACTCACAATGTCCATTACGCTGACAATACAAACAATCATCCGGATGGTTTGACAGCAATAGTTCAACCAGTGTTTTCCGGGCGTGGATTACCCTTTGGGAATTGGTTTTAACCTTCATTCCTTTTTTGACAACATGGGCACATGAGGTGATCAGGTCACGCTCCCCTTCAACTTCTACGGCACACAAACGGCATGCACCCGTAGGCGAAAACCGGTTCATATGGCAGAGTGTCGGGATTCTGAAACCATTATTTCGCAAGGCGGTCAAGAGTGTTTCACCTTCCTTTACCCGGATTGACTGATTATTTACTTCGATCTGAAATTCCATATCAATAGTCAAAAGCGCTATTTAATCAATACAGCGTTGAACTTACAAACTTCAAAACATGTACCACAACCGATACATTTGTCCTGAACAATGAAATGCGGATAGCGGGGAGAACCGATAATAGCCTCTACCGGACACTTTTGAAAACAGGCAGTGCAGCCCGTACACGCATCCACATCAATATAATATACACGTAAATCAGTACAGACGTTGGCAGCACATTTTCGCTCAAAAATATGCGCATCAAACTCATTTTTAAAATGCCTGAGGGAATTCAGGATCGCATTGGGTGAAGATTTGCCCAGTGAGCAGAGGGAGGTTTCCTGAATGACACCGGCCAGGCTTTTTAATTGCATGACACCTTTAAAGCGTTCCAGTGTCTGGAAACTATTGTTTTCGGCAGGTCTCCTGGTAACACTTTCCATTACTTCCAGCATTCGGGCTGTACCTTCCCGGCAGGGAATGCACTTGCCACAGCTTTCTTTCTTGAAAAAACCGGTAAAAAACTTAGCCAGGTCCACCATGCATACGCCCGTATCCAGTACGACAAAAGCGCCGCTACCGAGCGCGGCCCCTATCTGATTTAAATCGTCAAAATCAACCTTCGTATCCAGGGTATCCGGTTTAATATAGCTTCCGCTGTTAATGCCCAGCACAATGGCTTTAAAATCCTTCTCCCCGGCCATATCCCCACCAATTTTATTGATAATGTCTCTAAAAGACATACCCATGGGGACTTCTATCGTACCATAATGTGTAATGGATCCCGAGAGTGTAAACAGTTTTGTTCCCTTACTTTTTTCGGTGCCGGTCTTTTTAAACCATTCGGCGCCGTTACGCATTATAAGTGGCACATTAAACAATGTTTCCACATTATTGACGATCGTAGGCTTGTTCCAGAGGCCTTTTTCGGCAGGATAGGGCGGCTTGGATGCCGGCATGGCCCTCTTGCCTTCAATGCTGTTGTTGAGGGCCGTTTCCTCGCCGCAAACAAAAGCACGCGCACCTTCTTTGACCACAATGTCAATATTGACACCAGAATCGAGAATATTGTGTCCGATAATTCCGTATTCCCTTGCCTGTTCAATAGCCTGTGTCAGGCGCCTTGCTGCCAGGGTGAATTCCTTTCTGATAAAAATATAGGCTTTACCGGCGCTGATGGCATACGCGGCTATCAGGACTGCTTCAATGAGTCTGTGGGGGTTACTTTCGATGATGGCCCTGTTCATATAGCTGCCAGGGTCACTTTCAACCGCATTGCAGACAAAAAATTTCTGATCGCTGACTGTCTCCAGGGCCGCTTTCCACTTTTTACCTGCGGGGTAAGCACCCCCACCCCTGCCAGCCAATGAGCTGTCTGAAATTACTTCACACACCTGCCCGGGCGTATATTGAACAATGGTATCACAGAATGCCCAATAGCCACCTTTGGCAATATAGGCTTCTACCGAAACCGGATCAATAATACCACACTGATCAAGCAGGCTCTTTGTTTGGTGTGCAAAAAAATGATGCTCCTCAACCAGAGGGACTTCCTCCCAGGGCTGAAGAACGGGATGGTGATGTTGACCGATAACCGGCTGATCAGGTAAGTTATCGTTCAGGATATCGTCCAGAAGCGGCTGCACTTTATCTTCTGTAACATTGGCAAATGAGAGCCTGGTTTTACCGGGTAACTGTACCTCGATAATCGGCTCTGCCTTACAATAGCCCAGGCAACCACCTTCGATAAGATCAGCATCAAAACCCTGTTCTTGCAGATAACCTTTAATGGCCTCATAGGTTTTGTCAGCACCGGCAATCTGGCCACAGGTTGCCATACCTACATATATGGCCGGTTTGTCTACACGCTCCCCGGAAATGTAAGAGAGGGGTTTCTTCAGGCCATCGTTGTTATCGCGATTGGAATCAAGCAATACCTGATCAATCAGAAACTGGCGGGTATCCATGACTTTATTCGAAGTCATACAGTTGTATTTTCTTTTTCCCTGAAAGAGGCAATCAGTCCTTTAAGTGTATCCAGGGTAATGTTTGTATAATAATGCCCGTTCACATCAATAATGGGTGCCAGGCCACATGCACCAACACAGCTTACTACCTCCAGGCTGAACAAACCCTGCTTATCGGTTTCTCCATCCTTTATTTTGAGTAACTTTTCAATCTCCTTCAGCAAAACACCGGAACCTGCAACATGACAGGCGGTACCGTGACAGAGTCGGACATGATACTTGCCCACAGGCCCGAATCGAAAATTATCATAAAACGTGGCTACGCCATATATCTTATTCACACTGATGTGCAGGTAGTCTCCCACGACATGAATGATATCCTCCGACAAAAAACCTTGCTCATCCTGGATGGCCTGCAGGAGCGGGATTAAATCCTCCCTCCTGCGGTTGGGAAACTGCGCATATATGTGATCCAGGGTTTGTGCCATCTATTATCCGTGTTGATAAATATTTCACAATTCGATGTAAAGATACAAAATATAATTTTTTTAACCCGACATTTTATACATAAAACATACTTACAACGGATAATCAAAAACTTGTCAATCCCCGATTATTCAATTAATCCAGCAGTATTGACTTAATGTTAGCGATACGATTTTTTATAAATAATTCAGATAACACAGATGTGAGTAAAATAACTGAATTTCTAAAAAGGTTTAATTAACTTTGTTATTGCTGTAGAGAAGCATGTATATAAATACCATAAATTATGAGTGATTCCTCCAATGAGATTGTCATTTGTATGGGCAGTAGTTGTTTTTCCCGCGGCAACAAGCAGGCCCTTTCAGGTATCAGATCTTACCTGAGAGAGAGGGGGCTTGAAGATACCGTTTTATTCAGGGGGTCTCATTGCTTCGGAAAATGTGAAGATGGACCTGTACTCAAAATCAATGGGAACGTTCATACCAAAGTAAATACTGAAAGCCTTATCGATTTACTGGATGGCTATTTTGGTTAACCGCTGAATCATTGAAACCATTATTACAAGCAGATGGAAATTATAAAGATTGATCATAAGCGCTGTACCCGTTCCTATGCGTGTATCAGGGCCTGTCCTGTTGAAGCCATTACTGCGCGCAACAAGGATGGGATGCCGGTAGTCGATCATCAAAGATGTATTGGATGTGGCAGTTGCCTGTTGGTGTGCTCTGCCGCGGCTATTTCGCACGTCAGTGATCTGGAAGAGACAGTATCCCTGTTAAAGTCGGACAGCAAGGTTGCGGCCATTGTTGATCCAACCATCAGCGGTGAATTCCCCGATATTACGGATTACCGCAAGTTTGTGGAAATGATACGCACCCTGGGTTTTGATTATGTGAATGAAGTGTCTTTTGGTGTAGACCTTGTTGCAGGAAAAACCAAGGAATTGCTATCCAACTATAAAGGCAAGCATTATTTGTTGAGTAACTGCCCGAGTCTGGTCTCCTATGTTGAAAAGTTTTTCCCGGAGCTTATTGACAACCTGGCCCCTATTGTCACGCCTATGACAGCGACCGCCAAAACCGTGCGAAAAGCTTTCGGGGATGACCTGAAAGTGGTCTTTATCGGTCCCTGTTTGTCGGCCAAACACGAAGCAGGCTTACATGGTGCTGAGGGACAAGTTGATGCCGTGCTTACTTTCAGAGAGTTGAGAGATCTGTTCGATCGTTTTCAGATCAAAGAAGCCAAGGTAGAGTATTCTGACTTTGATCGGCCCATTGGCCAGCTTGGCTCGCTCTACCCGATCAGCAATGGGATTATCGAGGCGGCAGGCATCGAAGATTCACTGCTGAAGGGACGCATCATAACCGTAGAAGAAAAATACAACATGCTGGACGCGGTTGATGAGTTCAATACCCATCCTGTCCAGATGAAAAAACATTTTAACATCTTCTATCATGCCGGCTGCCTGATGGGACCGGGAACCACCGATCGCTCCAACAAATACCTGCGCCGCACCATGGTTACCGATTATGTAAACAAGAGACTGAAAAAATTTGATCAGAAACAGTGGGAGAAAGACCTGGAGACCTACCTCTCACTCGATTTGAGCCGCTCATTCACCAGGGACGATCAGCGCCTTTCGGAACCGGATAATGAACAGGTGGAGGAAATACTCAAAAGCCTGGGCAAAAGCCCCGAAGAAGCTGCCGCCTGTAATGCATGTGGATTCAGAAACTGTCGCAAGTTTGCCGCTTCTATCAGTAAAGGACTAACCAAACCGGATATGTGTCTGAATTATTCGTTGAGAAACAAACAGGACTACATCAAAACCCTCAAAAAGAATAATGATAAGCTGACGAAGGAAAAAGAGAATCTTCTGGAAACGAAGAATGAGCTTGAGACAGAGCATGATAAAGTGAAACAACGCTCGGATACCACATCTGCCCTGTTAAAAAACCTCCCCTCGGCGGCTGTTATCGTTGACGACAAGTTAAAAGTCATTGAGTCAAATGACAGTTTTATCAAAGTTCTGGGGGAAGAAGCCAGCATGATCAATGAGATAATACCCGGACTGGCGGGTGCAGATGTCAAAACACTGCTTCCCCATACCCTTTACAACCTCTTCACCTATGTCCTGGAAAACGACGAAAACATTGTCGGAAAAGACGTATATCACGAAGACAGGCTGTTGAATGTCAGTATTTACTCGTTGAAGCCAAACAAAATCGTGGGTGGGGTGTTCAGGGACATGTATGTGGCTGAGGTACGTCAGGAAGAAATCATCAACAGGGTTAGCGAAGTGATCGACGAAAACCTGAAAATGGTACAGAACATTGCGTTCTCGCTGGGCGAAGGGGCCAGCACCACCGAAAAAATGCTGAATTCCATCATTGAGACATTTCAAAAAACGAAAAAAGAATAGCCTCATCCGTCAAAACAGCCTGATCCATGAGCGATTCCTTTTACATAGAAGTAGGTTCTGCCCAGCGTAATCATGTGGGAGAGCGTATCTGCGGGGACGTATTTTTATCGAAAAAGGCAAAAGAGGAAGGCCGCACCATCGTTGTTCTGTCGGATGGAATGGGGCACGGGGTGAAGGCCAACCTGCTTGCCACGCTGACAGCCAACATGGCTCTGAACTTTACCAAAGAACACAAGGATGCCCACAAGATCGCTGAGATCATCATGAATACCCTCCCGGTGTGCAGTGAACGAAAAATCAATTATGCCACTTTCACGATCGTCAATATTGAAAAAGATGGGGAGACCACCATTTTGAATTATGACAATCCCGATGCGATTATCATGCGTGGCAAAGAGCAGTTAACGCCGGAATGGCAAAAGATCACCCTGGAGGCCGACGACAACTCTGAAAAGGAGATCATGGCCTGTACCTTCCATGCGCAAAAAGAGGATCGCATTCTTCTGATGACGGATGGTATCACACAGTCGGGCCTGGGAAAAGGCAAATACCTGCTTGGCTGGGGACAGGAAAATGTGGAAAAACAGGTTCATGCATACATACAGGAACAACCTGGTTTGTCAGCCGCAAAACTTGCTTCCCTGATCGTCAATAAGGCCCATGCCAATGACGGCTATCAGGCCAAGGATGACACCAGTGTGGTGGTCATGTATTCCCGTGACCCGCGAAGACTGCTGTTGTGCTCCGGCCCGCCCTTCGAAAAGGATAAAGATAAGGAGCTGGCAACTATCGTTAATGATTTTGACGGCAAAAAAATCCTTTGCGGCGGTACAACTGCCGATATTGTTGCCCGTGAACTGGATATAGCCATTGAAGACAGCCTTGAGTTTGACGATCCGGACCTGCCACCACAGTCTTATATGGAAAATATTGATCTGGTGACAGAGGGGATATTGACATTGAGCAAGACCCATAAGATCCTCGAAAAATATAGTCCCCGGACAGAGCTTGGCAAAGGTCCGGCCGACCAGATCGTAAAGCAGTTTCTGGAAAGTGATGAAATACACCTGGTCGTGGGGACGGCTATCAATGTTGCCCACCAGGATCCCAACCTGCCCGTGGAGCTGGAGATCCGTCGCACGGTTGTGAAAAAGATTGCCGCTGTCCTTGAGGAAAAGTTTTTGAAGGAAGTAAGTATCCGTTATATCTGAGGGAATATAAAGTTGCCTTGTGTGGAGGTTATTCAAATACCAGCAAGATGTGGCGAATGTGGAAGAATGGAGCGTTGATTTTGGAGAGCGTTGATTTTGGAGAGCGTTGATTTTGGTAGTTAAG
>CAYMDX010000004.1:0-2095 GCA_964389125.1 uncultured Bacteroidales bacterium | reverse complement strand
GAGCGTTGATTTTGGAGAGCGTTGATTTTGGTAGTTAAGGAAAGGTTGTTGCAGACATGAAAACTGATGAATTGTACATGCAACGGTGTATTGACCTGGCGGGACTCGGACTGGGCAAAACGGCTCCGAACCCGATGGTTGGTGCCGTCATCGTGCATAACGAAAGGATTATCGGAGAAGGTTATCACCGGCGGGCCGGCGAGGCACACGCCGAAGTTAACGCCATTAATGCCGTAGAAGACAAAGGTTTGCTGGCTGATTCCACCCTGTATGTCAATCTGGAACCCTGTTGTCATCATGGGAAAACCCCACCCTGTACCGACAGCATCATAAAGTACAACATACCGCGGGTGGTGATTGGCACGGCCGATCCTTTTGATGCTGTTGCAGGTAAGGGAATCGCGCGATTGAGAAGCAAAGGTTGCCAGGTTGACGTTGGTGTGATGAAAGACCAATGCCGTAAACTAAACAGGCGTTTCTTTACCTTTCATGAGAAAAAACGACCGTATATCATTTTAAAATGGGCGCAAACCGCAGACGCTTTCATTGATATTGACCGGCCTTACGAAAGGGAAAAGCGCCCCACCTGGATAACCAGCGAAAAACTCCGGGTATTGGTACACAAATGGCGTAGCGAAGAGATCGCCATCATGGTCGGAACAAACACCGCATTGAAAGACAACCCCAGGCTCAACGTGCGTGACTGGTATGGCACTTCCCCCCTGCGTATCGTCCTTGATCAACATGGCCAGCTTCCACCCAGCCTCAGCCTGAAGGACAACACCCACACAACCTGGATTTTCAATGAAAAAACCGACCACTCTGAAAAAAATACGCACCATATCCGGATTCCTTTCAACGATCAGCTGCTGGAAAATATAGTATCCTACCTATATAAAGAAGGTATCCAGTCGCTGTTTGTTGAAGGCGGACAAACATTGTTACAATCTTTGATTGACCGTGGCTTATGGGATGAGGCCAGGATATTTTCTGGTTCACAATTCTTCGGCAGCGGCGTTGCGGCCCCGCAAATTCATTCAAACAAAACCAGCAAACCTGTCTTAATGGGTGAAGAGCGTTTTTACCTGATTAAAAAAAGCTGAAAAAACCGTTTATGGAGCAATCTGACACCTATAAAACCATCAAAAGTTCGTCAAAAGGGCTATTCAAAGATAAAGGCAGCAAATTTATTGCCCTTGCCTACCCGGCCGATACGGTTGATGAAGCGGAAAAATGGCTTATACAGGTTAAAAATGAGTATCATGATGCCAGACACCACTGTTATGCCTATGCGATCGGTTTCAACAGAGAATCCTACAGGATGAATGACGATGGCGAACCTTCCGGTACTGCCGGGAAGCCGATCTACGGGCAGATTCTTTCTCACGACCTGACGAATGTATTCATTGTGGTGGTGCGCTATTTTGGTGGTACCAAGCTGGGCGTCAGAGGGCTGATCAATGCCTACAAGGGCTCTGCCAGGGAAGCCCTGAGTAATGGTACGATCATTCAAAAAACAATCCGGAACCATTACCGCGTTTTTTTCAACTATCCGGCTATGAATGATGTGATGCGAATCATGAAAGAATATGACCTTCCGCAATTATCACATGACTTTGCTATGAGTTGCAGCCTTGAATTTTCGGTACGCCGGCGTGAAGCCGAAGATGTCATCTCCCGTTTGGAACAAATACCGGATGTACGAACATCCTTGTTATAGCCTGTCTGAACAGGAACTCAAACAGCTATCCCTTAAAGAATCAGTAAACAAAACCCTAATTATTAGTGTTGGTGTTATTGTTAAATTTTTTATCATTCTTTAATAAGACTGAATTTAATTATTAAACAATTAACGTATCTTATTTGCTTATTCGTTAAAGAAAATGTAATATTGCTGTAAGGCAATTTTCCACAAACTATATACATTATGCTTAAATACCGAAACGCCACCATATGGGTGGTTGTTGTCTTTTTATCTCTTTTTCAGGGCTGCAGGGAAACGGAAAAAGAAATCACCCAGGTTGACGGCACCCTGATAAGTATCGACAGCACCGCTGTGAAGGAGAAAGATCCGGCGGCAGATTCCCTCATTGCT
>CAYMDX010000003.1:4644-46556 GCA_964389125.1 uncultured Bacteroidales bacterium | reverse complement strand
GCTTCCAGCTTCCAGCTTCCAGCTTCGAGCTCTTTTCTTCTTCCTTCCCTACAACGCTACCCTCCGGATATTCAGCTGATCCAGCTGCATGTTTCCGATCCCTTTTTCGGCGCCAATGCGTATGTGGCCGATATCTCCGGGCTGGTGGTCCAGCATCATGGAAGAGGCGGCATCCGCGGCAATGATATCCTCCGAAATGATCAGACTGCGCATCCTTGTGAGGTCTGCCGTGGAGGTGCCCTTAGGTCCGTTTTGGGTCATCACCAGGTAGGCATCAACGATATTGAGATCCGGCTTTTTCCACAGGCAAAAATCGGCAATACACTGATGCAGGTCGTTGCGATGCCAGTACCCCCGGTCCCAAACCAGTCCCATGAGGTTTTTCATGCCTATGGTGACAGTAGTGGAGCCGTGGTGTTTTAAAACAGGTATGTTGATAAATACATCACTTTCAAGCAGTCTCTCATGTACTTTTACATTTGTCAGACGTTGTGCCCCCGGGATGGAAATATCGGTATAATACCGCTCAAGGTGGGCATGAAGCATCTGTCCGCCTGCATCTTCCACGGCGTCTTTTACGCCACTGTTGTTATAACTTCTTTCCCAGTTGTCGCAGGTATTGTCGAAAGCGTATACCCTTCTGGCTCCTGCATCCAGGCAGTCTCTGACAATAGCTGCCATAAGATCGGGATTGGTATTGGCAGCCCTCTCCGGCGGTGTGTCCCAACTGGCATTGGGCTTAAGAACCACCGTTTGTCCGGGTTTTACATAGGTGCCAATGCCACCCATCTCGGCCATGGCCCGCTGATACAATTCTACCGGCTCACCATTACGCACGGCTACCAGGTCATAGTTGCCACGGGACTCTACCTTTTTTTCGGCAGCAAACAATGGTATTCTGCCTATCGTAGAGGCGTACAGGCTGCTCAGGGCAGAAAAAATAAACCCCTTTTGAAGAAATTGTCTTCTGTCCATATCCCACATTTTTGTTAAAAAGTTCTTATGCAAAATTAAAATTTAACGCATCATTTTTGTATTTTTGGTGTTCTTAATGAGATGAAACAGGTTATTTATACTCATTTTAAGTAAGTAAAACCCCGGAAACCAGACCGGGTATACAGGTTGAAAAACAATTAACAAATTGACAATCAGATTATGAGTCAGACCAGAGCTATTAGTTTTCCTGCCAGCACCAATCTTCGGGCGATCCTGTTTGATGTGTTTGCATTGGCCTTTATTTATCTTGTACCCACCATTTCTCACATGTTAAGCATCAAGTTGTACCTGCTTGAACCCATGCGCCTGATGCTTGTTCTGGCAATGGTGCATACGCGGCGGCAGAATGCATACATACTGGCGTTTACCATGCCGTTTTTCTCATTCTTGATTTCTGCACATCCCGTGCTGGTCAAAGCCCTGCTTATTGCCATTGAGCTTGTGGTGATGGTTTTTGTGTTCTATCAGCTGGAAAAGCGTTTGCATACTTTTGTGGCCATATTTTCCGCCATTTTGGTCAGCAAAATGCTTTATTATGGGATGAAGTATGTTGCGGTTCTTACTGTCCTGCCAGCAGAACCACTCGTAGGAACACCTTTGCAATTGCAGGTATTGACATCCCTGGCATTTAGCCTGTATCTGTTTCTTGTGTTAGGAAAGTCCAGCTTATCAGGATCAGGCGGGACAACCTGATAGTTTGCCGGGCGTGATTTTTGGTCTTTCCTGTTTGCCATTTTCTTACCTTTGCCGCCATGATTATTCTTGGTGATACTGTATTGTCAGATGAGCTGTATGAAGAACAGTTCGTCTGCGACCTCCCTGTTTGTAAGGGTGGATGCTGTGTAGAAGGGGATGCGGGAGCCCCGCTGACCGAGGAAGAGTCCTTTATTCTTGAGGAGATATTTGACCGTATCCGGCCCTTTATGATCCGCGAGGGCGTTAGGGCTGTGAATAAACAGGGTTCCTGGGTAAAGGATAATGAGGGGGAGCTTACCACCCCTTTGGTCGCCGGAAAGCAATGTGCCTATGTGTTTTATGATTCGAAAGGCATCGCCAAATGTGCCATAGAGCGTGCTTATGAGAAGGGCAGGGTCGACCTTCAGAAGCCTGTTTCCTGTCATCTCTTCCCCATTCGAATCACAAAATATCCCCAATATGAAGCATTAAATTACTTCCGCTGGCATCTGTGCGACTGCGCCCGTGTCAAAGGAAAAAAAGAAAAGGTGAGGGTTTACCGCTTCCTTAGGGAGCCGCTCATTCGCAAGTATGGTAAAGAGTGGTTTGAAGAGCTGGAAGCCTACGTTCACTATGCTTTTGAGGTAGAATAGCTGTCGAAGTCACACCGGATACCATCCTCAGGCTACCCTTTCCCGGCGAGCTGTTTCACTGCCTGTTCCAATCGCTGAATGACTTCTTCCTTCCCGAGAATCTCCATGATCGCCTTCACATCCGGACCTTTCCCGGCACCTACCAGTGCAAGCCGCAGACCGGGCATGATCTTGCCGGCGCCAACGTTGTTTTCTTCCATGAAGCGATTCAATGTGTTTTCGATGTTTTCAATAGTGAAATCCGGGATTTCGCGAAGATTTTCGGCCAATGAAAGGATTAGGTCAGGGGTTTCTTCTTTCCATTTCTTCCCGGCAAACTTTTCATCATAGTCGTCAGGTTTTTCGAAAAAGAAAAACGCCTGATCCCATAACTCACTGGCGAAGTTGACCCTGTCACGAACCAGGTCGGTGATTTTTTCCAAGGTTTCCCGGTTGGGCTGGTAGCCCTTCTCCTGCAGCTGCTGCATGAAGATGGCCGCTATTTCTTCGTTCGGTTTTTGCTGCAGGTACTGATGGTTAAACCACCTTGCTTTTTCGGGATCAAAGCGGGCGCCGGCCTTACCGACCTTATCCAGGGAAAATGCATCAATCAGTTCTTCAAGAGAAAATATTTCCTGTTCGGTGCCTGGGTTCCAGCCAAGGAGAGCCAGGATGTTTATGAAAGCTTCAGGAAAATATCCTTCTTCCTTATAGCCTGGCGAAACTTCACCGGTAACGGGATCTTTCCATTCGAGCGGGAACACCGGGAATCCGAGACGGTCGCCATCACGTTTGCTTAGCTTTCCATTTCCGTCGGGCTTAAGCAACAGGGGCAAATGGGCAAATGCCGGCATCTGATTTTCCCAGCCAAGTACCCGGTACAATAAAACATGCAGGGGTGCTGAGGGCAGCCACTCTTCTCCGCGTATCACATGGGTGATATGCATCAAATGGTCATCAACCACATTGGCCAGGTGGTAGGTGGGCATGCCGTCGCTTTTGAACAACACTTTGTCATCAAGCTGGTTTGTGTTGACCGTTACTTTACCACGTATCAGGTCATTTACGACCACCTCCTCGTTTTCCGGCGTCCTGAGTCTTACCACATAAGGCTCACCGGCATCAAGTTTTTGTTGTACCGCATCTTCCGAAAGGGTCAGGGCATTTTTCATCGACAATCGTGTCTGGCTGTCGTACTGCGGGTTGCCTGATTTGGTTTCCTTAAGCCTGTTACGCATGGCTTCAAGCTCTTCCGGTGTGTCAAAAGCGTAATAGGCGTGGCCCTGGTCGATTAGCTGCATCACGTGATCTTTGTACAGGTCTTTTCTTTCCGACTGGCGGTAAGGCCCGTCAGGACCACCTTTGTCAGGTCCTTCATCCCATAAGATGCCACACCATTTCAGGGCATCCATGATGTATTTTTCAGCTCCGGGCACAAAGCGAGTCTGATCGGTATCCTCGATACGCAATAAAAACTGACCTCCATGTTTACGGGCGTAAAGGTAGTTGTATAGGGCTGTCCGGACACCGCCCATATGCAAGGGGCCGGTGGGACTTGGTGCAAATCTGACGCGAACACTCATGATAATATGTATATTAATTGTAATAAAGACCCCTGCTTCGCATACGGTCTGTATTGTATGTTGTTTGTCTAATCTGACATTATCGGTTTGTGGTGTTGCCGGATATATGATTCCCAGTCTTGCAGGGTCTGGTTTCGGACGACACGCGGAAATTTGTTTTGCGCGCCTTCTTTACCTTTCATCTTCAACCAGCCATAGAATGCCTGAGATGGAAGCACATGAACGAAAACGTCTTTGATGGCGGCTATGCGTTCCACCCGGTAATCATCGTTCAGTATCTTCATATTATCGTCAATCTGCTTTTTCAGGGCATTGGGGTCGATATCATCATCGGTTCCGATAAACCACTTGTGGGCAAACATGCGGTCATATTTGATTCCTGCAACAGAAAACTCCCTGATTACGATATTGAGCTGTTCTTCCGCCATCTTGATGGCTTTATTCATATTTTCGATGGACATATGCTCGCCGCAGAGATTCAAAAAATGCTTCGTGCGGCCGGTAATGATGACTTCACTACGCTCTTTATCGGCGATCCTGATCACATCACCGATCAGGTAGCGCCATGCCCCGGCACATGTGCTTAGAAGCAAGGCATAGTCCTGACCTTCTTCAACTTCTTCAATGGTGAGGATCTCCGGATTATGCTGCAACTGGCCTTCTGCATCAAAATTGTTATCATCGAAAGGAATGAACTCCATAAATAATCCGTTATCCAGCGAAAGCTGCATGTTCTCAGTATCGGGCCGGCCCTGGAAAGCGATGAAACCCTCAGAAGCGAGGTATGTCTCGATATAGGTCAGTGGTTTCCCGAGTAGCTCCTCAAATCCTTTTTTGTACGGCCCGAAAGAGACCCCCCCATGGACAAAAATAGACAGGTTCGGCCATATCTCATGGATGTTATTCAACTTATAATGATCAATGATTTTTTCAAGCAGTATTTGCCACCAGGCTGGAACACCAACCATCACACCGATATCCCAGTGTTTGGCTTTGGCCACAATTTCGTCAAGCTTGGTTGGCCAGTCACGCTCTTTGGATATGCGTTTCCCCGGTTTGTAGAAATGTTGAAACCAGAAAGGGATGTTTTTGGTTGTGATGCCTGAAAGATCGCCTTCGAAATAGGTGCCGTTATATTGAAGGTGTGTGCTGCCACCCAACATCAGTATGCCTTTTTCGTAAAAGGACCTCGGAAAATCATACCTGGCCAGTGAGAAGATCTGTTTGACGCTGGTTTTTTTGATGGCGCGAAGCATGGTGGCCGTCACCGGAATGTGTTTACTGGAAGCTTCGGACGTCCCGGAGCTGAGGGCGAAATATTTTACCTTTCCCGGCCAGCAAACGTAGGGCTCTCCGTTTAAGGTTCTGTACCACCAATCCTTAAAAATAGCATTGTAGTCATGGACGGGAATGCGATTCCGGAAACTACTGATGATATCTTCGCTTTGCAAAATTTCCGTAAACCTATAATGTTCACCAAAAGCGGTATTGGCTGCCCGCCTGAGTAACTTTTTCAACTCACGTTTTTGGGCTTTGGCGGGATTCTTGGTATGCATGATAACGGGCATTCTGCTTCTCAATTCAATGGCCCGCTTAATGATGGAACCTAATATTGGCATGTTGACTGTTTTGGTGAATACACAGAATCTTCACGTTGCTTCATAAATGTACAAAATTTCTCACGACTGATTATGGTTTTCACCAATCCAGGCTTTGACCTCTTCGGGTTTAGGGGCTGGAATATCCAGTTTCTTTTTCTTTCTGAGTCCGCAGAGCTGATTAAACACTTTATTGGGGTTGGCCTCCCGTAGGGTGCTGAGGTCATGATAACCCGCTTCGGGCAGTAACTGTGCCCATGCTTCCGGTACGCCGACCTCAATAAATTCATGAATGCCACTAAGAGCCGTTGATTTTTGTTCCGGTCGCATCTGCGGGAAGAATAAAACATCCTGAATGCTGTCGGCATTGGTCAGGATCATTGCCAGCCTGTCGATACCTATTCCAAGGCCTGCTGTGGGTGGCATGCCTGTTTCAATGGCTTTTAAGAAATCTTCATCAAGCATCATGGCTTCAGGATCTCCGCGCCGTTCCAGCTCGAGCTGTTCCTCAAAGCGCTGACGCTGATCTATAGGGTCATTCAGCTCACTGAAGGCGTTGCTGATCTCTTTGCCATTGCAGATGGCTTCAAAACGTTCGACCAGGCCTGGTTCGCTCCGGTGTTTCTTCGCCAACGGCGACATTTCTATGGGGTAATCGGTAATGAAGGTAGGCTGGATAAGATTAGGTTCGCATTTCTCTCCGAAGATTTCATCGATAAGCTTGCCGCGGCCCATACTGTCATCCGTTTCTACCCCTATGCTGTCAGCAAATGAACGTATTTGGGCTTCGTCCATTTTGGAGACATCGGTGCCGGTGAAATGAGCGATTGCCTCGTACATGGTATAACGTTTCCAGGGACGGCGGAAGTCGATGGTGTTGTCACCCACGCGGACGCTGGTCTGTCCATGCATATCGGTAACGATCTTCTCCATCATCTCTTCCACCAGCGTCATCATCCATTCATAATCCTTGTAAGCCACATAAAGCTCCATCTGGGTAAACTCCGGATTATGGAAACGACTCATGCCTTCGTTGCGGAAGTCTTTGGCAAACTCAAATACGCCCTCATAACCCCCCACTATCAATCGCTTCAGATACAGCTCGTTGGCAATACGCAGATAAAGGGTCGTGTCGAGTTTGTTATGATATGTTTTGAAAGGCCTGGCAGCGGCTCCTCCGTATATTGGCTGCAGCACAGGTGTTTCAACCTCAAGGTAGCCTGCTTCAAGCAGATAGTCGCGCATGCTTTGGATCAGGCGTGCGCGCTGCCTGAATGTCTCCTTATTCCCGGGATTGACAATGAGGTCCAGGTAGCGCTGGCGATAACGCTGTTCAGGATCCGTAAAAGCATCATACACCTTGCCATCTTTCTCTTTTACCACGGGCAGCGGACGTAATGATTTGCAAAGGATTTTGAACTCCTTGACATGAACGGTGGTTTCACCCATCTTGGTGGTAAACACAAACCCCTTCACGCCAATGATATCTCCGATGTCGATCAGGCGTTTGAAGACGGTATTATACATGGTTTTATCCTCGCCCGGACAAATCTCATCGCGATTGAAATACAGCTGTATACGTCCGCTTTCGTCCTGCAGCTCCGCAAAAGAGGCGCTGCCCATGATCCGCCTGCCCATCACCCTGCCGGCAATTTGTATGTCCTGGAAGAGGCTGTTGTCTTCCGGAAACTGTTCTTTGATTTCCCGGGCTGTGGCTGTAATATCAAATGTTTCAGAAGGGTAGGGGTCAATACCCAAATCCCGTAATTGCTGAAGCGCCTGCCTCCGTATCTGTTCCTGTTCGCTTATTCTTTGATCCATCAGTATACTTTTTTTGATAAAGTGCAAAGGTAATGAATATCCTGATTCCGGGTTTCTGCCATGCAGTGGTTTCCTGTTGATTCTGGTAATGCGGTGCTTTCGCGTATATAGCAACGGAACCATAATCAGCCTGCGTGCTGTCGAAACCCGGGCATGATTAGATAGGTGCGGCCGGATTATAAGAAAGTAGTAATTTTGTATGTCGTTTACAGATTTGCCCAACCTGTTAGGGGAACAGATACTATTTTTAAAACAATCGATTTTGGCAAGAAAGAAAAAAAGGGGGAACCCTTTCCTTGAGAAAGTGCTTATCAGCGACGTGGCAGCCGAAGGAAAAGCGCTGGCACGTGTGGAGGAGAAAGTGTTATTCGTGCCTTTCGCTGCGCCCGGTGATGTGGTGGATGTGCAGGTCACTAAAGCACGCAAAAAGTACATGGAAGGCGTAATACGGGAGTTTCACACCTTATCTCCTGATCGGGTCACGCCCTTTTGTGAACATTTTGGCACATGTGGTGGATGTAAATGGCAGCATCTGCCCTATGAGCGGCAGCTTTCTTTTAAACAAAAACAGGTGACAGACAGTCTCGAGCGAATTGGCGGCCTGGATCTCTCTTCCGTTGAGAAGTTTCCCGTTCTGCCCTCAGAAAAAACAACCCATTACCGGAACAAGCTGGAATTTACCTTTAGCAACAGCCGGTGGTTGTCAAAAGAGGAAATCGAATCCGGTGAGGAGATCACTGATTTGGAGGCCCTGGGATTTCATATCCCCGGTTTTTTCGACAAAGTGCTCGACATTAAACATTGCTGGCTTCAGCCCGAGCCATCCAACGAGATTCGTCTTGCCGTCAAAGCGCATGCCGTATCCAATCATTATTCATTTTATGACCTGCGTGCCAAGACAGGCTTCCTTCGGAACCTGATTATACGTAATACGCCGGAAGGGGAGTTGATGGTGGTAATGGTGTTTGGCCATGATGATCCTGAGGCTATTGACTCTATGATGTCGTTTATCGATCAGCGATTCCCGGAACTTACCTGCCTGTCCTATATGATCAATACCAAGCTGAACAGCAGCATTGGTGACCTTGAACCGGTTATATACAGTGGCCGGCCTTATATTGAAGAGAAGATGGATGGGTTACGTTTTCAGGTCGGTCCCAAATCATTTTTTCAGACCAACTCTGAGCAGGCACAGCGATTGTATGGTGTTATCCGCGATTTTGCCGGACTAACAGGGAGTGAGGTTGTGTATGACCTGTATACCGGCGCCGGTACCATCGCCTGCTTTTTGGCTGCAAAAGCCCGGAAAGTTGTTGGGATAGAATACGTGGACGAGGCGGTGGTGCATGCCCGCGACAATGCCAAACGTAACCGTATTGCCAACACAAGTTTCCTGACCGGTGATATGGCCGACATTTTTAATGAACATTTCATGCAGGATCAGGCCTATCCGGATGTGATCGTCACCGACCCTCCACGGGCCGGAATGCATCCAAAAGTAGTGAAGGAACTGCTTAAAAGCGGTGCAGACCGCATCGTCTATGTGAGCTGTAACCCGGCAACACAGGCACGCGACATCGATCTGCTTGGTAGTCATTATAAGCTTACCAAATGCCAGACCGTGGATATGTTTCCCCATACCCACCACGTCGAAAATGTGGTGCTGCTTGAAAAAAGACAGGAGGCATGACACTGCGCTCCTGATCGGAGCCTTTACCTGATGGTAAAGTCATCGTAACCGCTCACCGGGACATCTTCCGTCCCGATATCTGTTACACTGGCAAATGACGGTCCTTTTTGGCACCACTTCACAAAGCTATTCAGCTGTTCTTCTGCACCTTCGGCAGCAATGTATACGCTACCGTCGGGCATGTTTTTTACATAGCCTGTAATGCCTAATGATACCGCTTTTGACTGGGCAGCATTACGGAAATTTACGCCCTGCACCCGGCCATATACTTGAATTTGCAGGCTCTTTGTCATCTGTTTATATTTTGCTTGTTTACAATTAACAACGCCTTGGCTACCCATTCAAAAATAGGGCTTTTTGCTTGCAAGGCAAAATTTACCAAATTGATGCGTTGTTTTTTTATATATTTGACCGGCTTACAGAATGTATCACGTTACCATTTATTTGCGTAAAGTATTGAAATCGTTATGATTGCATAGGCTAAAATGGGTCGCTGAAGTATAGTGTGGGGCTTCCGGAAGCCAATAGCTTTATCACCTAAACACTTAATTCTAAACCAATGAAAAACTACCTGATTTATATGCTGTTATTCTCAATGATCACAGGATGTGGTCCGGGCCGGGAGGATGGCGAAACCGAGGCTCCCGTAGCGCCAAAACATGAGAAAGAGTTGGTAACACACGATGACACACGTATTGATCCTTATTATTGGATGAACGACCGCGAAGATCCTGAGGTGATCGATTACCTGGAGGCGGAGAATGCTTATCTCGATGAGATGATGGCTCATACAGAGGACTTACAGAAGAACCTGTTTCGGGAGATGAAAAACCGCATCCGGGAGGATGATCAGTCAGCACCCTATTTCAGCAATGGTTATTACTATTATGTCCGCTATGAAGAGGGAGGAGAGTATCCTATTTATTGCCGGAAGCCAGGCAGCCTTGATGCCGAAGAAGAGGTGATGCTGGATGTGAATGAGCTTGCCGAGCCTCATCCTTATTTCAATGTGGGTGATTATGATATCAGTCTTGATAACCGCTGGATGGCCTTTACGGCTGATACGGTTGGCCGGCGTCAGTATACCATTAACGTGAAAGATCTGGCAACCGGCGAGGTGTTTCCGACCGGTATTGGTAATGCCGGTGGTGATGTGGTTTGGGCTGCCGATAACCAGACTTTTTTCTTTACTTCCATCGACCCCAATACCCTACGCTATGAGCGGATACAACGCTACAATTTCTATCATGATGAAGAACCGGAGGAGGTTTACTACGAACCGGATGAGACCTTTTACTATATCGGTGTTTCCCGAACCAAAGATGACCGCTATCTGCGGATCAATGCCAACAGCACCCTGAGCACAGAGGTTTGGTTGCTGGATGCAAATGAACCGTCCGGCGAATTTGAGGTTTTTCAGCCGCGTCAGCACGATCTGCGATACAGCGTAGCGTCTTACAACGGCAAATTTTTTGTCCTGACCAATCATGAAGCTGAAAACTTCAGGCTCATGGAGACCATGACAGATCAAACCACCATGGAGCACTGGAAGGAAGTGATCCCGCACCGCTCTGATGTGCTGCTGGAGGATATCGAACTGTTTGACGACTTTCTGGTCGTTCAGGAAAGGGAGCGGGGACTGCGCCAGTTGCATATCATGAACAGGCTGACAGACGAAAACCATTATATTCCTTTTGAAGAGGAAGCCTATACGGCACGCATCGGTGTCAATGCTGAAATGTCAACGCCGGTGCTGCGGTTTAATTATACCTCGCCCACCACACCGTCCACCACCTATGATTACCACATGGAAGAGCGTGAGCGCAATCTGGTAAAACAACAGGAGGTGCTGGGTGACTTCGACCCCGATGACTATGAAACCCGCCGGTTTTATGCAACGGCACGTGATGGAGTGGATGTGCCCCTCACAATTGTCTATAAAAAAGGAATTGAGCGGGATGGCAAGAATCCGCTTTTGCTTTATGGCTATGGTTCTTACGGCTCGAGTGCCGATCCGCGATTTAACAGAAATGCGCTAAGCCTGCTTGACCGCGGCTTTCTTTATGCCATTGCCCATGTACGCGGTGGCCAGGAATTGGGTCGTCAGTGGTATGAAGATGGAAAGTTGTTGAATAAGAAAAATACCTTTAACGACTTTATTGATTGTGCCGAATTCCTTATTGAAAAAGAGTATACGAGTCCTGAGCATCTGTATGCGCGGGGCGGCAGTGCCGGTGGGCTGCTCATGGGAGCGGTTATCAATCAGCGTCCGGATCTGTTTAACGGCGCTATAGCCGCCGTACCTTTCGTGGATGTTGTTACCACCATGCTGGATGAATCCATACCGCTTACCACGGCTGAGTATGATGAGTGGGGCAACCCAAATGACCCGGAGTATTATGAATACATGTTGTCCTATTCGCCCTATGATAACATTACTGAACAAGCCTATCCAAACTTGTTGGTCACCAGCGGCCTGCATGATTCCCAGGTGCAGTACTGGGAACCAACCAAGTGGGTGGCCAGGCTGCGTGATCATCATACGGGAGACAATCGTATCCTGCTGTATACGAATATGGAGGCAGGTCACGGTGGTGCTTCCGGCCGTTTTCAGCGGTTGCATGAGCTGGCCAGGGAATACGCATTCCTGCTTGACCTTGAAGACAAAAATGAATGAATGTACCTATAATTAGATAATCCAGGCCATATACCTGTTCCTTCTGATTCTATCCTTATGGCTGTTGTAAAAAAAGTGGCTATTACCGGCCCGGAGTCTACCGGAAAGAGCACCCTGAGCCGGCAACTGGCAGCACACTACCGTACTGAGTATGTGCCTGAGTATGCCCGGGAATATGTTGACAGGCTGGACAGGCATTATCGTCAGGAGGACATCCTGGTTATCGCCAAAGAACAGCTGGCCATGGAACGGCGTGCCATGAATCAGGCCGAAACATATCTGTTTTGTGACACAGATTTGATTGTGCCCAAGATCTGGGAGTTGTATAAATACTTTGAGTGCCATCCCTGGATTATTGAACAGATTCACTGGAACCGGTACGACCTGATTTTGTTGTGTGATGTTGACCTGCCCTGGCAGCCGGACCCCCAGCGGGAATATCCAAACCTCCGGCAATTTTTCTTTTACTGGTTCCATCGTGAATTACAGGCCTATGGGTTCCCTTACCGCATAATTCGCGGCAATGAGCAGGAGCGCCTTGGTAATGCGATAGATGCCGTAAATTCATTCTTTAATGTAAACTGAGATGGACCCTTCTACCGTAAAAAAACAATTGCAGCTCCATATGATCGTTGTCCTGCTGGGATTTACCGGTATCCTCGGGGCATTGATTTCCATCTCGGCATTTCCGTTGGTATGGTACCGGATGTTACTTGGATTTGCCGGACTGGGGATATTTTTTCTGATTCGTGGTATCCCTTTTCGTGTTCCCTATAAAAAGATGCTTCCATTGCTGGGCATTGGTGTGGTTGTGGCGCTGCACTGGATCACCTTTTTCCATGCCATCAACGTGTCTAATGTATCGGTGACCCTCGGGGTTTTTGCCTCCACCACACTTTTTACCAGTTTTCTGGAGCCGCTGACACAGCGTCGGCGGATTTTTTGGTTGGAAGTACTTATAGGCATCGTCATACTCTATGGTATTTATCTGATCTTCCAGTACGAATTTCATTACCTGGAAGGGATCTTGTATGCCCTGCTGGCATCGGTATTAAACGGGCTTTTCGTTGTGATGAACCGAAATATCAGCCTTCGGCATCATCCCTCCGTTATCAGTTTTTATGAGATGATCGGGGGGTGTTTATTTATCACCCTTTATTTGGGTGTGAGTGGTGAAGGTTATGGAGAGCTCTTTACTTTGTCGGCCGCCGACATGTTTTATATCGCGCTGCTTGGCCTGGTATGTACGGCTTATGCCTTCACGGCCATCGTTGACGTGATGAAGGTGCTGTCGGCCTACACGGTGGTGCTGTCGGTTAACATGGAACCGGTGTATGGTATCATCATGGCCCGTCTCTTCTTTCCGGAAACAGAGCAGATGTCGGGTGGATTCTACATCGGAACCCTGATCATCCTGGTATCCGTATTTACCTATCCCTTTTTAAAACGCAAACTCCGCAAAAAAGCGGTTTGAATCTTTCAGACGTGCAAATGCCACAAAAGGCGGATTGTGCAAATCTTCCTTATTGTATTGAAGCGGTTTTTTGGTGTACAGGTCGAATATTTCACCGCCGGCAGCCAGCAATATGGCATGGGCAGCCGCTGTATCCCATTCAAAGGTAGGCGTAAACCGTGGATAAAGATTGGCTTCTCCGGCAGCCAGCTTGCAAAATTTGAGCGAGCTTCCTATCGCAAGGGTTTGTTGGGAAGGGTTGATTTTTGCCAGTTGATTGATCAGGGCCTCGGTTTGCGTGTCAGGGTGAGAGCGACTAACGACAATGGTTTCCTGATCCGGACTTCCGCGATCTTTCAAGGACTCACCTGCTTTTTCAAACAGTTGCTCTTCCTGCGGGATTGTCTGATCTTCCAGGGGACGTGTGTCGGCAATAATACGGGATGGCAGATCCTTGCCCCCGAAAAAGGCCGTATGCAGAGCCGGAGCGGTAACAATACCCAGTATGGGGCGCTCCTCCCGTATCAAGGCAATGTTAACCGTAAACTCTCCGTTCTTGCTGATAAACTCCTTGGTGCCGTCCAGAGGGTCTATGAGCCAGTAATCTCCCCATGATTTTCTTTCATCATAAGCCGGAATGGTATTTTCTTCACTTACCACCGGTATGCCGGTTTGTTTCAGCCTGTCCTGAATAATGGCGTTGGCCCGCCTGTCGGCCAGGGTGATGGGGCTGCCGTCGGCTTTGTCTTCAGAGAGAATGGGGTTCTCATAGACCTCCATAATGGCATTGCCGGCTTCAATAGCGGCTTTAAGGGCTAAATGTGTATGGTCGCTGCGTGTGTTTGTCATAGCTAACAAAATTATTAAAGTATTCTAACCTGATTTATTCATGATTTTAGTGAAGCTTTCCTGCTTGTGCGGTAATGAAATCCAGCGCATTAGCATATATTGTGAATATGTCAGGCTAAAATGCATTTTTTTTAATAGGATGTTCAAACATGCATGCGTGACCCATGATCCGGGGTTTTATGCATGCGCTTTGGTCTCGCGTGTGGCTAAAATTTTCTTGATGCGGTTGATGCAGCCTTAGGTGGCTTGCGTTCTTTTGTATAGCATTGGAAGGCAAATATAGAAATTTTACCAAACAATCTGTTTTGCAGGTTGTTTTTTAATAAACCAAACACTTGTAGTTATGAAAATATGTAATAGTTTTTATTCAATGGGATGCAGCTTATTTATTCTGTTCGGGATTTTGATGATGAATCCTGTGCAGGCTCTGGAAAACAATGCAGAAACTGCCGGAAGTCTCCATGATTTTGTGGTTCAGGACATTTATGGCGATTCTTTTGATCTGTCAGATTTGTCGGGGAAGAAGGTGATGGTTGTAAACACCGCATCCGAATGCGGCCTGACACCGCAGTATGAGGAGCTGGAACAGCTCTACCAAAAGTATGGCGAGGATGGTTTCGTGATTATCGGCTTCCCGGCCAACAATTTTATGAATCAGGAGCCCGGTTCGGATGAGGAGATTATCACCTTTTGCGAAGAAAACTATGGTGTTAGTTTTCCCATGATGTCGAAGATCTCCGTAAAAGGCAACGATATTGCCCCTGTTTACGAGTGGCTTACCCATGAGGAGTTAAATGGTAAGATGGATGCAGAGATTGCCTGGAATTTTCAGAAATTCCTGATTGACGCCGACGGGCAGATAGTCGATGTGTTATCCCCCCGCGACAGCCCATTGTCATCAGAGGTGATCGACTGGATCACAGAGAAGTAACAGGTGCTGTAGAGAATCTTCTACGCGTCGATATTTGCGTACTTTGCATTCTTCTCGATAAACTCCCTTCTTGGCGGTACTTCATCTCCCATCAACATGGAAAAGGTGCGGTTTGCTTCGGCAGCGTTGGTGATATCTACCTGGCGCAGTTTCCTGAATTCAGGGTTCATCGTCGTTGCCCAGAGCTGCTCGGCGTTCATCTCACCCAAACCTTTATAACGCTGGATGTGTAGACCGCTTTCCTTACCATCTTTGGTGAGGTCATTTGCGATTTGCTTTCTGTCTTCTTCATCCCAGGCGTACCGCTCTTCTTTTCCTTTTTTGATGAGATAGAAGGGCGGTGTTGCGATATAGATGTTGCCCAGTTCAATCATTTCGCGCATGTGACGGAAAAAGAAGGTCAGGATGAGGGTGGCAATGTGGCTGCCGTCCACATCGGCATCGGTCATGATAATGACTTTGCGGTAACGGAGCTTGTCCAGGTTGAGTGCCTTGCTGTCGTCGTCCGTGCCGATTGTAAGTCCCAGGGCGGTAAAGATCGTCTTGATCTCCTCGTTGTCGAAAATCTTATGGGGCATGGCTTTTTCCACGTTGAGGATTTTTCCGCGCAGCGGGAGGATGGCCTGGAATTTTCTGTCGCGACCCTGCTTGGCAGTTCCCCCGGCGGAATCACCCTCTACCAGGAAAATTTCGCATTTTGCGGGGTCATTTTCAGAGCAGTCGGAGAGTTTGCCGGGCAGACCGGTACTGCTCAGCACGCTTTTGCGCTGTACCAGCTCACGCGCTTTACGGGCGGCATGCCTGGCTGTTGCGGCCAAAATCACTTTGTTGACAATGGTCTTGGCATCCTTCGGGTTCTCCTCCAGATAATTCGTGAGCATCTCACTGACGGCCTGGTCAACCACACCGCTGACTTCCGAATTGCCCAGCTTGGTCTTTGTTTGCCCCTCAAACTGTGGTTCGGCCACTTTAACGGAAATAACCGCTGTAAGGCCTTCGCGGAAATCATCTCCGTTGATCTCGAACTTTAGCTTGGATAACATGCCCGATCTCTCGGCATAGTTTTTCAGGGTGCGGGTTAGTGCCCGGCGAAAACCTGCCAGGTGTGTGCCTCCTTCAATGGTATTGATATTGTTTACGTAAGCCTGTACATTCTCCGTGAAGGAGGAATTGTATTGCATGGCCACCTCAACGGGAATACCCGATTTTTCGGTGAACATGCATATTGGCTTGTCAATAAGGGTTTCCCTGGTATCATCGAGATACTCCACAAACTCAACCAAACCAGCTTCCGAGAGGTACACATCTTTTACCGGCTGGCCATTCTCGTCGCGCTGACGCATATCCGTCAGTGACATCTGAACGCCTTTGTTCAGGAAGGAAAGTTCGCGCAAACGGTTGGTGAGCGTCTCATAGCTGAACTCTGTGATCCGGAATATGGATGTATCTGCTGTGAAAGTAATTTTTGTCCCGCGCAACTCGGTATCACCGACATGCTTAACCGGGTTTTCCGGCCTTCCGGCCTTGTATTCCTGGATATAGACTTTCTTGTCGCGGTGTACTTCTACTGTCATATGTTCGGAAAGGGCATTCACGCAGGATACCCCCACGCCATGCAGTCCACCGGACACTTTGTAGGTATCTTTGTTAAACTTGCCACCGGCGTGCAATACAGTCATAACGACCTCCAGGGCACTCCTGCCTTCTTTTTCGTGCATATCAACAGGGATGCCACGGCCATTATCCATTATGGTGATGGAGGTATCTTCATTGATAATGACATCAATCTGATCACAGTAACCGCCCATCGCCTCATCAATAGAGTTGTCGAGCACCTCATACACCAGGTGGTGCAGGCCCTTGCTGCTCACATCTCCGATATACATGGCCGGTCGCTTCCTTACCGCCTCCAGGCCTTCCAAAACCTGGATGCTGGTAGCATCATAATTCAACTTGTCAACGTCTGTTGGCTTCAGGGGTGCATTCATACATTTTGCCTTTTTAGTAATGGGCAAAGGTATGGTTTTTTAAGGAGAATACCTACAAAAAAAGGCGCAAAAATGATGTTTTAACAGACTGATAATCAGTCTTTTTGTAAGGGGTGGCTCATGGTGTTTACAAGGAGTAGCTCACGCCGCCCATAAAACTGAAACCCTGGGAGGAATAATCCAGCCATCGGGCATAATTTTCATTCTGTACATTGTAGAAATCAAGGAAGACAGATAAGATTTTTGTGTACCGGTATTCAATACCCACGTTGGCATCCAGGTAAAAATCATGCACTTTTTCAAGGCGGATGGTTCCTGGTGGAATGGGAATGTCTGATATCACCATTCCGTAAGTTTCCCCACGGCCGTACAGATCGGCCGTAAGGATAATCTTATCCTGGATATTGTAGCTCATGTTGAGCGTAAGAAGCATATCCGGTTTATGCCAGGCCTTTTGTTGGGTGTCAAGCGTGTAATCATAAAAGTCGCCGCGCAGACGCATGGAAAAACGTTTGCCGAACCGGGAAAACACCTCGGCATGGAAATGGAGCCGGCGAATATCATCATATATGACCGTGAATTGGGATGTTTGGAAGGCCGATATATCCTGGTCTATTATGTTAAACGCGTCGGGGAAGCCTGACTTGCCAAACAAGGGGTAATTGTCAATATTGCTGTTTGTAAGCGACAGGTGGTATGATACCTTGTCGCCAACATTCCCTTTCACCCCGCCACTGATTTCGGAACGTATGTTGGTAAAGGATGTCGCAGGGAACGGCATTACGAAGGGGTTCTCCGCTGATAATGTTCGCCAGGATTGTTTTTCCAGCCCTCCCGACAATTCCATATAGGCCGTCAAGCGTTCCGGAACAATCTCCATGTTCAGGCCTGCGAGCGGATAGGTTCGCAACAGGTAGTTGGCGTTGTCGTCCTCCACCGAGAAATCGACCCCTGCATGAAAGCTTAATTGGTCAATGTCAGCGTAAAAAGTTGGTTTTACACTGTAGATGCCGGTATTCAAAGTATCTCCAACAAACTCATAATAGTAATAATCGGCGGATAGGTCTAGTTGGAAATATTGTTTTTTGGCAATTTCGAAAGGATCGGCGGAAAATTCACGGCCAATTTCCCCGGAAAAGTTGAAATGGTGCTCATTACCCTCATACCGGTCACTGAGCCAGTGGTGTTCAAGACCTGCATGATAACGGGTACTGGCAGAATCAGCATGGGTTGAGCCAAACCCGATCCGGGATGACAGAAAGTTGTACTGCTGTCGGATATCATCGGCTTCAGGAAGCAAGTTGTTATTTCCATTATCTTGTTTATCAGCTTCTTGTTGATTATTAAACGGGAAACCATAATAATGGACCACTTCACGGTCGTAGAGGATGTCAGCTTCCAGAGAGGTGTTATCGAAAAAACGGGTGCCGTAAATATTTGCTTTGTTGTGGCTGAAAAGACTGTGCGGTGTATCTTCTATCTCATTGTTGGCGGAGATATGTTTCAGGTTGACACCCAGGGCATATTCATTGGAGCGCAGGGTGTTATAAAATGCCTCAAAATAGGGTGTCTGGTAAGATCCAAATCCCCCTTTTACATGCCCACGGTACAATTTTGGCAGTGGCTCGCCGCGCATACGGGCAGGTGTGATCGGATCCGGTTCAAACTCGGTTGTGATTTTTTGTGGCGGTATCTGGTAATCAAAATCCATCTGCACACGCGTGGTGTCATCAATCGTTGGATTGATATTTATCTTGAAGGCATCAGAGATGCTTGGTTCATAAGGGGCTACCACCTGTATTTCATCAATGTCCATGCGGTCCTGAGCGTGTAAATTACCTGCTGTGCCGACCAGCAGTAAAATCAAAATGGTATTGATGATGTGAAAAGTGGGTGTTTTCATGACAATGTACTATTTGGTTATTATTCCCGGTCGCCCATTTCTATCTCCAGCGTGTCGATTTCCTGGGGCATATCCCTCATCTCCTCCTGCTCATCAATAAAAGCCATCCTTTCTTTGGCTTCATGTAAAAGCAGTTCTCCATCGTAATTTTCGATGATACTTTCGAGCGTATGTTTGGCCTGAAACAGGTTGTCTGTTTCAATGTAGATATCTGATAACAACAAAAATGTTTTTGCCAGCCAGTAATCATATGCGGACATTTGATTAACGTATTCGAATATCTGATCTTCAGCTTCATCGTAGTGTCCCTGCCTGAAGGTGATCAGGGCCAGATGGTACATGGCTTCGGCCGCCCTTTCATTATCAGCCATTTCTTTGGCCTGCCGGAGAGCGTTTTCAGCCATTTCCCGGTTATCTTGTTCAAGTGCCGAAATCCCTATTATCAGTTGGGCTTCCTGCTCCACATCACGTGATACTTTATCAGTATCAATCACTGCCCGGCTGGCTTCGATGGCGTCAGCATATCGCTCCAGCCGGTACTGACTCCGCATTTGTCCTTTGCGTGCCACCAGCATATTATTTCTGTATTCGGCAACTTCTTCAAGTTGGAGAAAATACTGATTCGCCTTTTCATAATGACCCATGTCATAGTGAATGGTAGATGCCCGCAGCAAAGCATTCTCCAGAAACTTTGAACGGGTTTGTTCAATCACGTGGGTGTAGCCTTCCAGTGCATGCTGCCGATCATTTGTCCGGAAATAACATTCAGCACGGTAGTACCTGGCATTGGTTGAGAAAATCCCATCCGGGAAGCGGTCCAGGTAGTTCGAAAAACTTTGAATCGCCTCCTGGCAGTCGCCCTGCATATAACGATTTTCGGCTGCCTCATAAGTCAGTGAGTCTTCCTGTGCCGTAGTCATGTCCGCCATACCCATCTCCTCGCTAAACCGTACAAATTCATCCACCCGGTCAAGGTCGACATAGATGCTGCGCATGGCGGAAAAAGCCTCCCGTGCTTCGGATGTGCCCGGATAATCTTCGATAACCTCTCTGAATACCTCCAGGGCTCTCTCATCTTCATTCAGGTTATAATGGATAAGGCCTGTTTTTAGCCGGGCACTTTGGGCATAGGAACTGTTTGGATGCTGTTCGATCAGGCGGTTGAAATGGGTTCTTGCCCGATCATTGTTGTCAAGGATCAGCCATGTGTTGGCGATTTCATACATGGCATCATCGACAAAACCAGACTGCGGGTGATTGTTGATTAATGTATTCATGGTGGTCAGCTTCTCCTCATTGTTGCCCCGGATGCCCTGTACCAGACCTTTCTGAAATATGGCATAGTCTGTATCGATCACACCCAGGTTAATGGCCCGGTCGTAAAAATCCCTGGCCTGCGGGTATTGCTTGTTCATGAAATAGGAATCAGCAACACGGAGCAGGGCATCATTGATCATCTGTGGCTTCTCTCCTGATTCGTCAATAAACTTCCTGAGCGCTGATATCGCCCTGGGATATCTTTCTTCTTTAAAATGCGCGTAGCCGATTGTGTAATTGGCCTGGTTGTAAATGTCGAGGGTAAATGCGCCTGGTGTCACCAAAAATGTTTCATGGGCCGTGATGGCATCATCATAACGTGACAGCCGGTAGTAAGCCTCACCTGTCCAGTAAAGGCTGGCAGCGAATAATCCTCTTTCTTCCTCGAAGCGGCGGGTTTTTTCAAAATGCTCAATGGCTTGCATGAAGTCACCGTTATTGAACAGCTCCACCCCTCTGTAAAAGGAAACGCGCTGGTATGCTTCCCGAAGTGTCGGACTGTCAATTGTAATTTCTTCAAGGGAAGAGAGGGCGTTTTTATAATTGCTTGTGGTCAGATACAGGTCTATCAAATGCTCGTAGGCTTCCTGCGTACGTGGGGATTCCGGATATGTTTCAATAAATTGTTGAAAAGAGCGTATGGCTTCATTATAAGGGTCGTATGACAGCTCGAGCGACAAAAGGGCATAGTTGAAGAGCGATTCGCGGGCTATCTCATCGTCGAAATCCAGCTGATGGGCCTGCGTAAAAGCATTGCGGGCATATCGTTTTTGTCCGGTTTCAATGTAACAGGATGCAAGGTGGTAATGGGCATTCTGGGAGAGGGAATCTTCTCTGGTGGTTACCCTTTCAAAATGGTCGATGGCTTCTTCATGACTGCCGGTATGGAGATAGGCGAAGCCGAGCTGATAATGGTCTTCACGGGTTGCCCCCGAACGGGGCGCATTGATATAATCCTCCAGATAGGGGATGGCTTCGGCATATTGCGACTGCCGGGAATGTGCTTCTCCCAGGAGCCTTGCTATTTCTGAAGAACGACGCGTTGTTCTTTCCTCCAGCAGGTCAGGTGCATAGGCCAGCAGACTGTCAAAATTCTCCTGCAAAAAATGGATGTGCGTGATGTAATACGGAACAACAGGACCAAAGTTCCGGTCGTCTGTCAATTGCTGAAATGCACCCATGGCAACCTCATAGTCGCCGGTGATATAGGCAATATGTCCTCTGTAATAAGTGGCGGGACTATAATAAGCGGATGCCGGGTCGGTTACCCTTTCAAAATATTGGTTCGCGGTGTTATAAGAATCGGTTTGGAAGAGGCTGTATCCTTTTTTAAAGAGAAACTCGTCTTCACGGTCACTGTCAACGGCATTGGCATCCAGACGTGCGAACCAGCCGACAGCTTCTTCATAGTCTCTTTGCCGGTATTTCAGGTTTCCCATATGAAACCGGGCTTGTGTTTTCCCGGCGTGTGAAGGATGTTCCCGGAGATATGTCAGAAGGAGTTCTTCGGCATCCGGGTTGAACAGCTCGGTGGCACAGATGGCTGCGTGTAGTTGGGCATTGGCGTAAACCTTACTATGCGTATCGTCAACCTGCCGCAGTGTTTGCAAAAAAAGGTTGCGTGCTGCTCCGTACTGTTCTTTGTTGAAAAGCTCCAGAGCCTGTCGGTAGGTGGCTTCCGGCTCATCATGGATGGCTGTTCTTTGTGCCCAGGCGTATTGTAGTCCAAAAGCCAGTAGAATGAACAGACACAAGGTTTTTTTTGTCATCATCAGCTATTTATATGAGCAATAAAAAAATGAGTAGGCAGGCCTGTAAGCCGGGTTCTGTGACACCTTTCAAAGCTGCCTCTTGCCATTTATCTGGAATAGCACTCGCGTACTATTTCTAACGGCCTACCCTCCGGGATCGGGCGAGCAACCCTCAATCCCCGGTTTATTTGGCCTTTCAACGCATAAGGTTTGCCCCCTTATCCGGTCACCCGGATAAGGCGTGAGCTCTTACCTCACGTTTTCACCCTTGCCGGCCCGGCCGAAGCCGGACGTAGGCGGTTATTTTCTGCGGCACTTTCTCTCAACCTGCAATCGCAGGCTGGCTTCCTGTTAGGAAGTATGCTGCTCTGTGTTGCCCGGACTTTCCTCATCCCGCTCCTGTGAGCGGGACGCGACAAGACGGCCTGCCTATCTCTGTATATAAATATAATGCTTTACGTATGTTTTAGCTTATTGCCTTCGTATGATATACCGAAACTTCCGTGGCTCCCATTCCATAACGGGCAAATGCCGCATCATAATATTCAACATCATTCCTTTTTTCTAACAAACGCTGTAATTCGGTTTTAAGTGTACCATTACCCACACCATGAATAAAAACGAGTTTTTTTATCCTTTCTTTTCGGGCTGCTTCCAGACATTGTCTGACATGGTCAAGCTGAAGCTGCAGCATATCAGCATTTGTCATGTTCATGGTTTTATCTGTGAGCTCGGCAATATGCAGGTCCACCTCAGCCATATTGTCACCAACCATGTACCTGTCCAGAAAGCCTTCTTTCCGCTTCTTCTGTCCGCTGTCGTCCTGTACCTGTTCTTCCTGCTCTTTCCAGTACCTTACCGAATCCGGTACATCAAACCGTTGATTCGCTTTGCTGTGCAACTCCGAAATGGTTGCCACTTTTACCGTGATAGCCTTCTGATGAAGCAAACTGTTGAAAACAAAACAGTCTTCTTTGTATATCTTGACAGCCTTGAAAACAATATGGTCTGAAAGTGGAGGCACCACTTCTGCTTTTCCTTCCTTGAAGAAGACGGCCTGTAACAGCGCATGACCCCAGATGTCAATTTCTGTTCGCTCAACCTTGCCCAGGTGATATTTTGAGCTGGCATTAATAGTCCCTGACAGCAATCCGTGATAATTTCCGGATTTATTTTGATACAAACTGAATAGCGCCTGGTAGGACGAATGATTCACCAAATAAAAATCCATGGCACTACTCAGCACCTGCTCCTGATTCCGGGGGATCATAGCAAGGTAAATGCCCTGTTCAATAGCTTCGGCCTGATGCGGCAACTTTTCCAGGGAATCGGTTTTACGTTTCTCAGCAATACCACTTTCTGCCTTTTTGGCAGGTGCCGGCGCATCTGCCTCCTCTCCTTCAGCCTTTATCAAATCATTTACGGCATAAGGGATCTCAAAACCATCATCGATGGCAACGTTTACAATTTGCTCATCAACAATGCGGGTGACGACCCCGCCCCCTTTTTCATTCAGAAATAATACTTTATCGCCTTCTTTAAACTTCATGTGAGATGGTCTCCTTTCCCTGTTCCTTTTTTATTCAGTCACTGCAAATAATGTGCAAAAATAATACAAATCGATCGAATATATTTGTACGTTTCGGCGTTAGGTCTAAAGGATGTTTTGTTATTTTAGGTTTAAAGTCGGCATTCGTCTATAAACTTCGTAATTTTGGAGGTTATGCAGGGTAAATTTGTAAAAAACCTGGCCTTATTACTACTCCTGAATCTGTTGATCAAGCCTTTCTGGATACTGGGTATTGACCGGACAGTCCAGAATACGGTGGGTGCTGATGAGTACGGTTTCTATTTTGCGGTATTCAATTTTTCCTTTTTGTTTAATATTTTATTGGATTTCGGGATCACCAATTTCAATAACCGGAATATTGCCCAGAATAACCACCTGTTAACCAAACATCTCTCCAATATCCTTGTTCTGAAGTTGCTTCTTTTTTTTGTTTACCTGGTGGTCACTTTTGGAAGTGCCCTGTTCATTCAATACAGCCAGGAACAGTTAAAATTGTTGTACTTCCTTGCCTTCAACCAGTTTCTTCTCAGCTTCATCCTGTATTTACGCTCCAACCTGGGTGGGTTGCACCTGTTTCGCACCGACAGCATTATCTCCGTGCTTGACCGAACCCTCATGATCATTATATGCGCGGTTTTACTATGGGGAAACGTGGTCGATGATTTTCGTGTTGAATATTATGTATATGCCCAGACGGTGGGATACCTGTTGACGGTCGGGATCACCTTCGCCATTGTCATACAACACGCGCAGCGCCGCTTCCTGCGTTTAAGATGGAATTTTCCTTTTCTACTGGTAATCATCAGGCAGAGTTTTCCATTTGCCTTACTGGTATTGCTGATGACATTTTATAACCGGGTCGACAGCGTGATGCTTGAAAGGCTGCTGGACAACGGGGCACGTTATAGCGGTATTTATGCCACCGCCTTCCGGCTGCTCGATGCAACGAACATGATCGCTTATCTTTTTTCCGTACTGCTGCTACCCATTTTTGCCAGGATGATCAAACAGCAGCAAAATATTGAACAACTCGCCAAACTGGCTTATACACTCATAATAACACCTGCCATTATCATTGCCGTAGGGGCTTTTTTCTATTCCGAACAGATCATGACGCTGCTTTATCCTATTCATGAAGGTGAAACCGCGGCAGCATTTGCTTATCGTATTGAAGAATCATCGACGGTGTTTGGGTTGCTTATGGCTTCTTTCCTGGCAATATCAGGCACTTATGTGTTTGGTACGCTGCTGACTGCAAATGGCAGCCTGTTCCGCTTAAATATGATCGCCCTGGCAGGCATGGCACTGAATATCATCCTGAATTTTTCGCTGATCCCTGTCTACCAGGCCGTAGGGTCTGCTGCTGCAAGCCTGTTTACTCAAATGGCGGTGGCTATAATTCAGATTTTCGTGGTAAAAAGTTTATTCGGATTGCGTACTAACTATAAGCTTCTGGGAAAGATCCTCATTTTTCTTCCCGGAACCGTTTTTTTAAACTGGCTGTCAGTCATGTTGCCTTATTCCTGGATAATCAGTTTTGCACTTATGGTTGTATGTAGTCTGCTGTTAGCCCTGGGAATCGGGTTGCTGAGTGTTCGCCACATCTATCAGCTGATCCGTTATGGCGAAACCTGATCAAAGCCTGCTGATTTTTCAGCGGACCGGTTCGTATAAAATTCTGTATTTTTGCGGCTCCTTAACCTCAATAATACTTGCTTCCTGTCGTTATTTAGTATAAATATTAAATCAGTCAACAATCATGGATCCAAAAAGCAATGCATTTGATTCGACCAACGTGTTTACCTTTCTCATAAGGTGGTGGAAGCATTTGTTTATCATTTGTATTGTTGCGGCTATTGCTGCGGCAATTTTTTCTTCTCCCTATTTTATGACGCCGAAATTTGAATCGAGCGTTACCATGTTTCCGGCTACTTCCGGTAGTTTGTCAAGCTCTGTTCTGGCCAGTCCGTCTGCCGCGCGGGATGATTTTCTCGACTATGGTGAAGTTGAAGAGGCTGAACGGTTATTGCAGACACTTGAGTCTGGAAACGTACGTGAACGGGTGGCTGAACGTTTTAACCTGATGGAACACTATGGTATAGATATAGATGCGCCCTACAGAAGAACAGAGCTGATGGAAACTTACCACGGAAACATCTCTTTTAGCCGAACTCAGTATGGTGCCGTTGAGGTTACCGTCAGGGATGAAGACCCGGCCATGGCTGCTGATATTGCCAATGAGCTTGCCGCTCTGGCCGACACCGTGCAAAATGAATTGCGGCAGGAAAGAGCCGAACTGGCTTATAACGTCGCAAAAAAACAATATGAAAACCTGCTGGCCGACGCCCAACAATCAGAAGATACCCTTCGTAAAATTATGAAAAAGGGTGTTTTTGACCTGGAAGGCCAATCCTCCATGTTAACCCGGCAGTTGGCCAAAGATGTCTCTGCCAGTCATGAAGAAGGCGTGCGCGAACTGGAAAACCGTCTTGACAACCTGGGGGATTATGGTGGCGCGTTTATCTACAACGAAGCTTATCTCAGTAATATCAGTGAGCACCTGATTATGATACAGCGCCGATACCGGGAAGCCCAGACAGACCTGGAAAATTTTGTGCCCTTTAAGTTTGTCCTTGACAGGGCTTACGAACCCGAACGCAAAGCGTATCCCGTACGATGGCTGATCGTTGTGCTGACAACCTTTGCCGCCGGCTTCATGGGCGTGATGATATTGATGGTCTACGAAAACCTCCAGAATAAAGGTATTATTCAGTCGAAAGCAAAATCTAAACAAAAATCATAACCTTCCGGTGCTACGTGATCTCAGGCTGACTTGGCTCTATGGCGGTACCGCCCTGTTTACCGCGCTAAACCTGGTATTCATCATGTATGATGTATACTGGTTGATAGCGCTGCCATTTGTGCTGGGCGCCATGTTGCTGCTTTTCTTTTCGCTGGATAAGCTCATTTGGATACTGGTTTTTTTAACACCGTTCACCGTCCAACTCGAACATGAAGGGATGGGGTTTACGGTCAATGTTCCGACAGAGCCGCTGATCGTGGCCATCATGCTGCTGTTCTTTTTCAGACTCATCTATGAAGGGAGCTATAGCAAACAGGTATTAAAACATCCGGTTACCATCTTTTTGTTGCTGCACCTGGGATGGATGTTTGTGACCACGGTGAGTAGCGAGATCCCGATGGTTTCTTTCAAATATTTTATTTCCCAACTCTGGTTCGTAACCACATTTTATTTCGTGGGCATCTATCTTTTTCGCAACATGCACAACATGTCACGGTTTATGTGGCTGTTTGGGGCGGCTTTGGTCATTGTTGTGCTGATAATAACAGCCAATCATTATCAGTTTGGCTTCGACCGGGACGTTGGCTATGCTGTCGTGCGACCCTTTTTCAATGATCACACCCATTATGCTGCGGTTTTGGCCCTGGTCGCTCCCTTTTTTATCGTAATGGCTTTTAATCCGGAGCATAGTGTCTTGCGACGGCGCGTGGCATTGCTGATTTTTATTGCTTTTTGTGTCGGTATCCTGTTTAGCTATAGCCGGGCCTCCTGGCTAAGTCTGATGGTTGCTTTTGCCGGGTTCTTTATACTGGTGTTCCGCTTGAAGTTTCGATTTATTCTGGCGGGCGTGATCCTGATCTTTGGTATCTTTTTTGCCTTTCAGACCCAGATCATCATGCAGCTTGAGCGTACCCAGGAAGAATCATCCGGTGACTTTTCCGAGCATGTCCGGTCTATTACCAATATTACCACTGATGCTTCCAACCTGGAGCGTATTAACAGATGGCGCTCCGCCTACCGGATGTACCAGGATAGGCCCGTTCTGGGATGGGGCCCCGGAACTTACCAGTTTGTCTATGCCCCGTTTCAACGTTCTGAAGATTATACCATCATCACCACACACTTCGGCGATCTGGGCAATGCACACAGCGAGTATATCGGTCCGCTTTCAGAAAGCGGGCTGCCAGGTATGTTGACCATGATTGGCCTGACACTCGCCGTTCTCGCCACAGGTGTCAAATTATACAAAAAAGCCCCTACACGCGAAATGAGGTTGATCGCCCTGGGCGTATCACTGGGTTTCATTACCTATTTTGCCCACGGCATGCTCAACAACTTCCTGGATACCGATAAAGCGTCTGTGCCCTTCTGGGGAATGATGGCTATCCTGGTTGCCATGGATGTTTTCTTTGAGAAAAGAAAAGACGCAGGTTAAACCCCGCCATCATCAGCTTTTTAATGATCATCTGAAGGATATGATTTTGCAAGCATGCATAAAAACATGTCTTGTTCACTAAAAGTTTGTTAAGGACGGCATTATCCGTTAATTTTGTCATCCAAATCAAAGCCTAAATATCATGGAAACCATCAAAACCTTATTGAATCATAAAACAATCCGGAATTATAAAAGTGATCCCATCGACAAAAAAGTGCTCGATGAGATTCTGGAAGCAGGTTTTCGTGCTTCCACAACCGGTAACATGCAGGTCTATAGCGTGATTGTCACGGAGGATGAGGAAAGAAAGAAGGAGCTCTGTAACCTGCACTTCGGTCAGAAAATGGTTGAGCAGGCACCCGTTGTGCTCACTTTTTGTGCCGATTTTAATCGTTTTAACAAATGGTGCCGGCAACGTAACGCAGAGCCTGGTTACGATAACTTCCTATCATTCTTTACCGCCTCGATCGATGCATTGCTGGTCTCGCAAAATGTGGCTGTTGCTGCCGAGGCCCACGACCTGGGAATCTGCTATATGGGACCGACCACCTACCAGGCCAACAAACTGATTGATTTCTTTAACCTGCCCGAAGGCGTTGTTCCTGTTACCACGCTTGTCGTCGGTTATCCGGATGAAGACCCCGAACAGGTCGACCGCCTACCCGTAGAGGGTGTGGTGCATCACGAAACGTATAAAGACTATACGAAAGAGGATATCGACAGCATTTATTCCTATAAAGAGAATCTGCCGCTAACAGCCCGTCTGCTCGAAGAAAATCAGCTGGAAAACCTGGCCCAGATCTTCACCCAAAATCGCTATACCAAAAAGGACAATGTTCATTTCAGCCGTGAATTCCTGTTGGCCATTGAAAGACAGGGGTTTATGAATAACGGTGATGAATAGCCTCAGGGAAACAATATACCCTTGAAATCACCTACCAACACCCTTGGAATCGAGGCATTGTAGGTGCTGTTTATGGCCGTGATGAATTCGTTGGCAACAATGGCGTTCCCGCGTGCGGTAAGATGAACACCATCCAGTGAGAACACACCGCCGCTGATATACTGATTGTTGAAGGCTATGGCGTCAAAGTAAATGCCGCTTTCAGATTCTGATAAGAGGGTGTGGACGTCCACATAGGCCAGACCCTGCTGGTTGGCTGCTGTTTTAATAACATCATTATACGCTGTTACGGCCTCTTGTACTTCAATGATCTGTTCTTCCGAGAGGTAATATTCCTGAGGTATTGGGACCTGGGTGCCCCAGCCTTCTTCTTCAATTTTTTCCGTTGGCAGGGTGAGCAACACAAGCTCATCACTGGTCAGGTGTCTGAAGCCGGCTTCGTGCTCTTCGTCGGCCACCAGAAAGGCATTGTTCCCTGTTTCAAAATGTATATGCGGCAATTGGGCATACGCATCGTTAAGTGCATTTACTACTGCTTCATCCTCAAGAGCAAGGGCATCGTGCGGAATGGTGTTGAAAAAAGGGATGCCGGTAATATCCACGATATTGGCAATCGCCCCCCGTGCATTGCTGGCGGTAAGCTGGTTTATGATCAACTCCAGGGTAACCGAAAAGTTGGTCACTGGCGTGATGCCATCACCCTCACCGCCACTGGTTGCAAAATTCAGGATGTCGTTGCTTCCTGCCCACAAAGTAAAGAAGGTGGGGTTCAGGTCTTTAGCATCAGAAAGCATGGTTGCTGATGTGGGGTCAGAGGCGAAACGTCCAAAGTAAGGATTAAGTGTTCCATATCCCGGTATGAGCATATGCTGGACTTTCGCACCGGGGACACCCATATTGTGAAATGGCCCTTCAGCCGCATAGATGTTTTCAAAATTCCCGGGATCGGGATCGCCAGGCATGTCGACGGGCATTAACTCACCATTCATTTCCTGCAGCACCATACGGTTTCCAAAACCCAGTTCGTCATTCATCAGTGGTTGATTAAAGGAGTTAAGCCCGACGTGCTGAAACTGATCCGCCATCATGTTTGGGAAACTATTTTCCTGGCCGCTTTTGTAAAGGTCACCATTGGCAAAGCCGGCTGTGAGTGAGTTGCCAACGGCAACATACGTGGAGAAATCTGCTTCTCCCGGATCTGGTGTGTATTTCTCGATGTCTGCCTCACAGGCAACGAATACCGTTATTAACCATAGAACGGGGATGACCCTGGCGTGTTTTTTTATCAAAAAAATTAATGTAGCTATCATGTGTCTCAATTTGCGTTGTGGTGTAATGGTAATGTGGTTTTGAAAAACTGTATCATAATTGGTAACTTATTCCGAGTCCGGGGATTAAGATCCTGGACTTATAGGTGCCGCCGAAGTTTTCGGGCTTATACACACCTTCATCCTCCAGCCCCATGATGAACAAGAGGCTGGCATCTACACTCAGACGGGAATCAGGAGCAAATGAGAGTCCTCCGGTAAAGGCCAGGTTATCCAGGCTTGGCGTTTCGGGTGTGAAGTAATCTTCATGCACGGGCGAAGGGTCAAAGTAGGTGCCTGCCCGGGCGGTGAACAATTCATTGATCTTGTACTCCCCGCCCAGTCTTATGATCAGGGTGTTGCTATACTCCCGGGGGTTTTCACTGTCCTGAAGCATGTCGGTATTGTCTTCAAAGTCAAAAACCAGTTCTTCATAGGTGTCCCAGAAAACATAGTTAAGGTTCATGCCTATCATCAGCTCAGGAGTGGCCTGGTAGGACACACCGGCATCCAGGTTGGCCGGAAGGGGCAGCTGCATGCTTACATTTGTGGGAGAGGGAAAGCCTGCTGTTAATGAGGGTGGAACGACAAAGGTGGCCTGGCCATCGTCAACGTCCATCTCAATTTCAGAGCGATAACTAACTCCAGCAGCGAGGCCTGATGGATGTGTAAACTGGATTCCTGCATTGAAGCCATAATTGGCGGTATTCCCTTCGATATTAATACGGCCCTCACCGTCCGGACCATCCAATGGCAAAGCCTGTTCCAGGTCTACTGTCCCCAGGGCATAGACAAAACCGGCACCGACAGACAAGTATTCGGAAAGACGATAGGAGAGGGTGGGCTGGATGGTTATGGCCTGCAAGGAAATGTTCTGTATCAGGAAACGACCTGCCCAGTCATCTTCCCAGGTAAGGTTATTGCCAAAAGGGGTATTTACCGCAACACCCGCTGCCAGTTTGTCGGTGAGTTTTGCTGCACCGTAAAAATGAAAAGGAGTGCCTGGCGGGTTGTCTGTACTTGCCTGGTAGAGGGAGGGCTGTTCCATTTGGTACGTTATATCGGAAAAAATACCGTTGATACCTCCTGTCACACTAAAATCATGTGGCATCATGGCCAGGCCGCCCGGATTAAAAAAGGCTGCACTGGCATCCATGTGCAGCGAAGTGCCTATCAGGCCCATGCCTGTTTGTTTCTGGCCGTGGAGGCTTACCTGATAACCTCCTGCCATTGACGAATTTACAGCCAGCAATAAAAGAAGAAGGCTGATAATTGGTTTTTGCATAACAAAATTGGTTTTAAATCGATTAAAATGAAAAAGTGGTGCAAGATATAAAAAACACAGGCTTAAAACAAATGTTTATAAACATAATCGATTTCATGGCGTAAGGAGGTGTTGACTGGCAAGCAACTAATAATTAAAACTGCTGCCACCGATAAATTCTCTAAGAATGCTGGTCGGAGGAATGTCTTTGGGATCTATGGGGGTTAGCAGGCCCAGCATCCGGTTCAAACGTTTCACTTCATCACGTACCATGTCATTTTCTGCTTTCTCGGCATGCATGATCATTGGTGCATAATGGGAAAAAACGGCCGGCTCGTATATCAGGGCGGAATTGAAGAATGCGTGTGCCCTCTCCTGGAAAGGGAAGATGCTCTGGTATTCATTCTGCATCACATCCGGCCAGCGGCAAATGGTTTCGTTGAAGTCATATCCGCGGAAGAGATGATCCCTTACAAGTCGGCGTACAAGCCGGTGGTCAGAGGTGGACAGTGGCAGATGGTCATGGATATTCAGGGTGCTCAGAGCCGATACATACAGCCGGTAAGATACAACATCCATCATATTGTGCCACAATTCGGGGTTTAGTCCGTGAATGCCTTCCACAATGATGTAAGCGTCTTTTCCGATCCGGGTGGCTTTCTTTTCGGGCTTGGCACCTTCCCCGTCGAAATGGTATTTGGGTAAATGTACCGCTTTGCCGGCCAGCAGGTCATTGATGTTTTCCCGAAACAGCTCCAGGTCAAGGGCCGTTATGAGTTCAAAATTTTTCATGCCTGTCTCCGGATCGTCCGCAAGCTCACTGTGTGGCAGATAGTAGTTATCCAAAGAGAGCATGATGACCTCTTTTTTCATGACCTTGAGCTCCAGGGCGAGCCGATGTGCAGAAGTCGTCTTACCCGAAGAGGTTGGTCCTGCCAGGAAGATGACCCGGGGATGATCGGGATGCGTTAATATGTCGTCCGTGATACGGGAAATACGGCGTGCCTGCCAGGTTTCAGATAGTTTGATAAACTCAGGGAGCCTGCCTTCACGTATAACATCATTGAGTTGGGCAAAATTTTCAATGCCCAGATGTTTCATGGTCTCTTCGCTCTCATAAAAACCCTGAAAATATTTGCTTTGCCCTGGTTTATCCGGCATTACCCTGTCGAAAAAATCGGGGTCAGCGATCAGGAAAAAGCCGTCCTCATAAGAAAGAAGCCTGAAGTCATGTTGTAATTGTTTGTGATTACCGTTGACATGATTCAGCAGCAACTCGCCATACCCATTCAGATGAGCCAACCGGAGACCTTCCGGTCCATCTTCCGGTTCCTTTGAGTTTAAAAGGTGAACGATGTCGTTGCGGTTGTTTTTCTCAAAATAACCATGCAACTTTTCACGCTCCAGAACCTCATGTTCAAACTCCTCCCCCGAATTGATCATTGCCCGGATGCGATGATAGATGCGATCCAGCTCCTCCTGGCTCGCCCGGTAATCTTTAAAATATCCGTATACACCGCCGGGGATGGAGTAAGCTATATAAAACGGTTTGTCATTTAGCTCTATACAGGCAGCCTTGTTGAACATAAGCAACAGGGGCTCCATGATGTTCCTGAATGAGAGTTTCAGGGCATCCGGACAAATAGCAGGGGAAAAGGATGTACTTGTGTCTTTCCTGGTCATGCAGCGCAGCTTCTCTGACAAATGTAATGACAAACGCAATCGTTTGCGGAAGGCAAAGGTAATGATTTCCTGACAAATGGGCACAATGATGTTGTTTAAGTTATGCTTAATGGTGCTTTATTATTGTACATTTGAGAAAATTGATGTAGGTTTGCCCTGCAATCAAGCCAGAAATTGTAAACGTAAATAAAACATTCGAGCATGACTGATCTATCAACCACCTACATGGGACTTCAGCTGAGTAGCCCGCTGATAGTCGGCAGTTCCGGACTTACTAAAAACGTTAAGAATCTTGAAGTGTTTGAGCAAAATGGCGCCGGCGCTGTGGTATTAAAATCACTGTTTGAAGAGCAGATAAAATTTGAGGTGCGAAAAGTCTTTTCTTATGAAGAATCCCAGAGTGCTTATACCGAAGCCGAAGATTATATCAGGAATTATGCCCGTGAACATACACTGGACGAATACCTGAACCTGATTCAGGATGCCAAAAAGAAGTTGTCGATACCCGTTATTGCCAGTATTAACTGTACCAGTGCACAAGAGTGGCCCGCTTTTGCCAGAAATATCGAAAAAGCCGGCGCAGATGCGCTTGAGTTGAATGTCTTTTTGCTTCCTGCCGATACTTCGCAAAATGCAGCCGATTACGAAAAACGCTATTTCGAAATCGTGGAAAATGTAAAGAAAGAGATCAGTATTCCAATCTCGCTGAAAATCTCTTACTATTTCTCCGGTTTGGCCGGTATGATAAAACAGCTTTCCTGGACCGGGGTACAGGGTATCGTGCTCTTTAACCGCTTTTTTAACCCTGATATTGACATCAATAAACAAACCATAAAAGCCTCGAACCTTTATAGCGATCCCTCTGAAATCAGCAATTCACTGCGCTGGATTGCCGTCCTTTCAGATAATGTGCAGACCGACCTTTGCGCTTCAACCGGTATCCACGACAGTGAAGGGGTTGTTAAACAGCTGATGGCCGGCGCCAAGGCCGTTCAGATTTGCTCGGCACTTTATATACATGGGGCCGATTACCTTGGAACCATCCATAAAGGCCTCATTGACTGGATGGAGAAGAATGGCCATAAGAACATTTCAGATTTTCAGGGTGCCATGAGCCAAAAAATGTCCCGGAATCCGGCCGCTTACCTGCGCGTCCAGTTTATGAAACATTTTGCCGGCGTCGAATAACCCGCCCTAAACCTTCAAGTTCCTCCCCATATCTACACAGGTCAGCAACCATGGGGATCATATCCCTTTAATGATTTTTAACATGGATCTATTTGCATATAAGCAAGTATTGATATATCTTTATGTTTTGGATTTGCAAAACAATTTCAAATCACAATAAACTGAAAATCAGTAAAATATTATTAAAGCAATGAAGCTTTTTGATCATTTTCACGTGTAAATCTGTTTAAAATGGGACATCAAAACAAAAAAAACATCAATATGGTAGAAAATATGAAGTCTAAAAAAGCTTGGCCACTGATAGTGGCTTTAGCAATCATCGGGGGTGCTTTTGCATTCCACGCATTATTTTTTGGTGCCGGGGATGCTGATGTACGTGCCGGCAATTCTTCCGCTTCCTCAGAACATATTGCCGACCTCAACGCAGGTAGTTTTGAGGAGGCTATTGAAGATGGCGTGGTACTGGTTGATTTTTGGGCTACCTGGTGTGCACCCTGCCGGACACAAGGACCGATTCTCGAAGACCTTGCCGCGGAAGTGCATGAAGTGGCCGATATCACCAAACTGGATGTTGATGATCATGGTTCAATTGCTGCCCGCTACGGGGTCAGGGCAATCCCCACGCTGATCCTTTTCAGGAATGGTGAGGAGGTAGAGCGTTTTCAGGGTGTGCAGCAGAAAGAGACCCTGAAGAATGCCATAGAAAAACATGTATAAATTATAAAAACCTTATTTAGTGAATTCGTATTATGGAAAATCTGACAAAAGAAGTATTTAAAGAGAAAGTATTTGATTTTGAAAACAACAAGGACTGGAAATTTGAAGGCGATAAGCCAGCCATCATTGACTTTTATGCCGACTGGTGTGCGCCTTGCCGCACCCTCACACCGGTGATGGAGGAACTCTCTGAAGAGTACGAAGGCAAAGTAGATATTTACAAGCTGGATACAGAACAGGAGCAGGATCTTGCCGGGATGTTTGGTATCCGCAGCATTCCATCCATATTGTTTATACCTCTTGACGGGCAGCCGCAGATGGCTACCGGCGCATTGCCGAAAGAATCTCTGAAGAAAGCTATTGAAGACGTCCTTCAGGTCCCTGCCTGAGCTGTTTCATTTTAGCATTTCAATTCATGGATACTGTTAAGACAGAAAGCAATCGATCTGACGGCAAACGCCAAAGTCCGCAGAATCGCAAATGGTGGCACTTCCCCCGACGTGTGGAACGCGTACAATATGTATGGGTGGTTGGTATTGTTACGCTCATCGGTGTGATGGGCGGATATGCCTACTATTTCTTTATTGGCTGTAACACCGGGGGGTGCGCCATCACCTCCAGCCCTTACCTGAGTATCCTTTGGGGTGGGTTGCTTGGTTATCTTGTGCCCGATTTTTTTGTGAAGGAGGCACCCAAAGACCAATAACCGTTTATTTTGGCGCCATTTTGAGAAGGTAAATGCCCAGGATGCCAAACATGATGTTGGGAATCCACACGGCCATCATCGGGTGAAGACTGCCTTGTGTTCCGAACGTGGTGGCAATCTCCATAAACAGGATAAAGGCAAAACTCAGGGTAATGCCTGCCCCCAGATGCAGACCGATACCGCCTTTTACCTTTTGACTGGACAATGCCAGGCCGATGATCGTGAGCACCAGGGTTGAAAAGGGGAATGCCAGCCGGCGATGTCTTTCAACCTCATAAAATCGAACGGCTTCGGAGCCCTTCAATCGCTCGTTGGCAATGAATGCATTTAGCTCCCGAAAGTTCATTGTTTCCATGTCCTTCAGGTTTTGAATAAAGTCTTCAGGACTGAAAGGCAATACGGTATCCATCTCCCTGCCGAAACTGAGCTTCTCCTCCAGGTTGACAATCTCACGTATATTGTAGTTTTTGATGGTCCAGGTGTCCTCTTCATCATTATATTGAGCCTGGTCAGCCATCATCTTATATTGAAGTTCGCCCTCTTCTATCTCTTCAAGAGTAAACCGGTGTCCCTGATGGGTTTTTTCGTTAAAGGATTCAAGGTAAATAAATATACCCGGCCTTACCTGCATGTGAATATTACGACCCCGGAATGTGTCGGGCGGTTTCACATAGGTATATTCAAATTCCAGCCGTTTTTCATTTGCCGGAGGTATGACCACGTTGGTCAGGTAAACGGATATCAGGGACAGTAAAATGGCTGACAGAATGTAAGGAACCAGCAGTCTTCGGAAGCTCACCCCGGAACTAAGGATGGCGATGATCTCTGTATTAAAGGCCATCCGTGAAGTAAAAAAAACAACCGTGATAAAGGTGAACAGCGGGCTGAACAGATTAATGAAGTAAGGGATGAAGTTTACGTAGTACACCAATATCACATCCCGGAAAGGTGCCTGATTTTCAATGAAGTTATCGATTTTCTCTGACAGGTCAAACACCACCACGATAAGGATGATCAGGGTAATGGCATATACGAATGTCCCCAGGAATTTGCGGATGATATATATATCCAGCTTTTTTAACATTCCGCCTGATACCCTCTTTAATTTCAGTCTTTGGTACTACACATTAACGGGTCAAAGATACGCTTATTTTACAATCGTTGTGCCAGTCTGGCACACATGGTATGCTTCCAGGCGGCGAACTGACCCTTTTCGATCCGGCTTCTCGCTTCTTTTACCAGCCACATGTAAAAACGCAGGTTGTGTATAGTGGCGAGCATGGGACCCAGCATTTCGCCTGACACAAACAGGTGACGCAGGTATGCTTTGCTATATCGCTGATCCGCGAAAGTATCGCCTTCCGGATCAATAGGGGAAAAGTCTGTTTCCCATTTTTTGTTTCTGATGTTGATGATCCCCTCACGGGTAAAAAGCATGCCGTTGCGGGCATTGCGGGTCGGCATTACACAATCGAACATGTCTACCCCCAGGGCGATGCATTCCAGGATGTTGGCCGGTGTCCCTACGCCCATGAGGTAGCGCGCTTTATCCTCCGGCAGGATGTCGCATACCAGTTCCGTCATTTCATACATGACTTCAGCAGGTTCGCCAACGGAAAGGCCACCAATGGCATTTCCATCACGGTTGCAGTCGCTGACAAACCGGGCTGAAGCTTCCCGCAGGTCTTTATACGTACTGCCCTGAACAATGGGAAATAAGGACTGACCATAGCCATAATGCCCTTCCGTATTGTCAAAATGCGTGCAGCATCGCTCCAGCCAGTCATGGGTCAGTTTCATTGATTCGGATGCGTATTGGTAATCGCACGGGTAGGGTGTACATTCATCAAAGGCCATGATGATATCGGCACCGATGTCACGCTGGATGTCTATCACCTTTTCCGGGGTGAAGAAGTGACGTGATCCGTCGATGTGCGACTGAAAAGTAACACCTTCCTGTGTGATCTTTCTGCGTTCCGTGAGCGAGTATACCTGGTAGCCACCGCTGTCAGTCAGAACCGGCCGCTCCCACGACATAAACCGGTGTATGCCTCCCGCCTTCCGCAGGATATCCAGGCCCGGCCGCTGGTACAGGTGATAGGTGTTGCCCAGGATGATATCCGGCTGCACCTGTTCCTCCAGGTCTTTATAATGAATGGCTTTCACTGTGGCTCCCGTGCCTACCGGCATGAAAATGGGCGTTTCAATCCGGCCATGATCCGTGGTGATAATCCCCGCACGCGCTTTACTGTTCTGATCCCTGTTGGTAACCTTAAACTTCATTGGCTGGTGGTAATTTTGTTCAAAGATAGAAACTATTCCCGTCGTTTGTGCTAATTTTGTGCCGGCAGGCATGAAAGACCCGACGGTGTGGGTTTATGGTGAAGTCAAGTGTCAGCCATGCATGTAGCCGGGAAAAGTATACAAATCTCGGGGGTTTGTCAGTACCTGAGGCTTACGAAATGGCTATTTGCCGTGATTGCTGACTAAAAAGGAGTTGTGTATTATATCCGGGGAAAATAGAGTCTGGTGCCTGCTGATAGAAGGTTTGGCTTATCAGACTCGTTGACATCCCTGGCATTGTTATTCTGAAAGCGTTGAAGCATGGAATGGGTTACCGGTTTATATTGGTTTGATTTGGCGGGTGTGCCGTGGGAATGGTTGCTGACAGGGTTTTTTTGCGCTGTAGTCCTTGTTCAGTTGTTCTATTTTTGGTTTTATTATTCCCGGGTGGCTTTTTTTAAGAAGACAACGGAAGATGAAACAGATGCACCCATTCCGGTATCTATTATTATCTCAGCCCGCAATGAATACCCGGCCCTTCATGAAAACCTTCCGCTGATCCTTAACCAGGACCATCCTGATTTTGAAGTTGTGGTGGTGAATGAACGGTCAACGGATGATTCGGAAATGTTGCTTAAGGAGTTGCAAAAGCAGTACGATAACCTGAAGGTCGTTGACCTGAGGTACAGTGTCAGTTTCCTGAAAGGGAAAAAACTTCCCATCTCCGTTGGCATTAAATCCGCCAGTCACGATCATCTCATACTGACTGATGCGGGTTGCCGCCCGGCTGGTGATCAATGGATACAAAATATGACGCGGCATCTTCGCGGGGATAAAACCATTGTCCTTGGTTATAGCTCTTATGAGCAACAGGCCGGTATAATGAACAAAATTATCCGGCTTGATAACCTGTATGATGGCCTTCAATACCTCGGATTCGCGTTGGCAGGCCGTCCATATAAAGGGGATGGCAGGAATCTTTCATATAGCAGGTCGCTTTTTTATGCTGTTAAAGGATTTACCGCTCATTATAAGATACCAGCCGGCGATGATGACCTGTTTGTTAACCATGCGGCAACCAACAAGAATACCGCCGTGGAATTCTCGCCGGAAGCACATACAGTTGCATCACCGCCTGACACTTTTTCCGGATGGCTGAAGCAGAAGCGCCAACGGAGCATCACTTACCGTTATTATAAAGAGAAGGACAAACGCAGGATTTCCCTTTTCCGGGTTTCCGGTTTGCTTTTTTATCCGCTTTTTATTGTGGCATTGGTATTGGCCGGGCTTTCAATACCAGGATATGTGGTAGCCGGAAGCTTTCTGCTGCGTATGATCAGCTTGTTTACCATCATAAATAGCGCCGCCAAAACGCTCAAAGAACCCAAAATTTCCTTATTTTCGTTGGCGGGGGATGTCATGTTGTCTGTCGTGTATATGATGTTATTTGTGACATCCGTGTTTACCAAAAAAACGACATGGAAGTAAAGGGTCAGTATACAGAAAAAGCCAAAAGAGATCTTGCCCTTGTGCGGGAAGCTGCCGGTAATGGTGATGAAAAGGCCTTTTCCGAACTGATGAGCCTGTATAAGGATACGATTTTTTACATGTTGCTGAAGATGACAGGTAACCCCGATGATGCGGAAGATCTGACCATTGAAACCTTCGGTAAGGCATTTATTAATATCAAACAGTATAACGAAAAATATGCTTTCAGCACGTGGCTGTTTAAAATTGCTTCCAACAATGGTATTGATTTTATCCGGAAAAAGAAAAAAAATGTACTGAACCAGGAAGCCAATGAAGACCTGGAAACATCGGAAGATAAGTTTAACTTCGTCATTGATATGATCAATCCCGAGGAACGTTTTATCCGCGGCCAGAAGTTAGAACTTGTCAGGCAGGTGGTTGAGACCCTCAAGCCCAGGTATCGCAAACTGATTGCCCTGCGCTATTTCGAAGAACATTCTTATGAAGAGATTGCGGAGGAGCTGGACCTGCCCATGGGCACGGTTAAAGCCCAGCTGTTCCGGGCCAGGGAGTTTCTCTATCAGGCCATGAAGAATATGCAGGAGCGAATGTGAATGGCTTTAGCATAAGGGAGCCGGGCCGTTCACAGGACGTTTCTTCTATGATACATTGACCGTTGGTTATCAAAAATAGAGTTATATGTCTTTATCTGATTTTCAAAAAGAAATATTACAGGGTATCCCGGATGAGTTACCTTCTCCAAAACCTTATGATGCCGAAGTAAATCACGCACCGAAGCGGAAGGATATCCTTTCGGCAAAAGAAAAGCGTCTGGCAGTCAAGAATGCGCTGCGATACTTCCCCGCGAAGTTTCATCCGACACTGGCGCCTGAGTTTGCGGAAGAGCTGGAAACATACGGGCGTATCTATATGTACCGGTTTCGTCCGGATTATAAGATCCATGCCCGTTCGATTGACGAGTTCCCACATCAGTCACGACAGGCGGCTGCTATCATGCTGATGTTAAGCAACAACCTTGATCATGCTGTTGCCCAGCATCCGCACGAACTCATCACCTATGGTGGTAACGGAGCTGTTTTCCAGAATTGGGCACAATACTTACTTACCATACAGTACCTGGCAGAGATGACGGATGAACAGACACTTGTGCTGAACAGCGGTCATCCGTTGGGCTTGTTTCCCTCCCATGCGGAGGCTCCCAGGGTAGTTGTCACCAACGGGATGATGATCCCCAACTATTCGACCCAGGATGACTGGGAGCGTTACAATGCCCAGGGCGTTACCCAGTATGGCCAGATGACGGCAGGCTCATTCATGTATATTGGTCCACAGGGGATCGTTCACGGTACCACCATCACCGTTCTTAATGCCGGCCGTTTACTGAAAGATGGTGGGGAAGGACTTGCCGGCAAGCTTTTTGTCTCCAGCGGACTCGGTGGTATGTCAGGCGCTCAGCCTAAAGCGGCTGTCATAGCCGGTGCCATCGGTGTGGTTGCTGAAATTAACCCCAAAGCTACCGCTACCCGCCATGAACAAGGTTGGGTGGATGAGGTGTATGACGACCTGAGCACTTTAATTGACCGGATAAGGAAGGCAAAATCGCAAAAAGAGGCTGTCTCTCTGGCCTACCAGGGCAATATCGTTGACCTGTGGGAAGCATTTCTGGAAAATGATATCGATGTGGAACTTGGCTCTGACCAAACCTCTCTGCACAATCCCTGGGCCGGTGGCTATTACCCCGTTGGCATCACCTTCGATCAGGCCAATGAGATGTTGGCCAAAGAGCCGGAAAAATTCCGGGAGCATGTCAAAGCTTCCCTGGTCCGGCATGTTGATGTCATTAACAAATTGTCAGAAAAGGGCATGTACTTCTGGGACTATGGCAATGCTTTCTTATTGGAAGCCGGACGCGCAGGCGCCGACATTTTTACCACCGACAACGACTACAAATACCCCTCTTATGTGCAGGACATCATGGGGCCGCTCTGTTTTGACTATGGTTTCGGACCATTCAGATGGGTGTGTGCTTCCTCAGATCCGGAGGACCTCCGCGTAACAGACCAGATCGCCGCAGCGGTTATCCGGGAGATGACAGAAACGGCACCGCCGGAGATCAAACAGCAGTTGCTGGATAACCTGCGCTGGATAGAGCAGGCCGAAGAAAACCAGCTGGTCGTCGGCTCCCAGGCCCGAATATTGTATGCTGACAGTGAGGGCCGTATTCGCATTGCAAAGGAATTTAATAAAGCCATCAGGGAAAATAAGCTGAAAGGACCGATTGTTCTTGGTCGTGATCATCATGACGTGAGTGGTACGGATAGCCCTTTTCGGGAGACATCCAACATTTATGACGGATCCCGCTTCACGGCCGACATGGCGATACAGAATGTTATCGGGGATAGCTTCCGGGGTGCCACCTGGGTATCGATCCATAATGGTGGTGGTGTTGGCTGGGGCGAAGTGATCAATGGCGGTTTCGGCATGCTGCTCGACGGCACAAAAGAAGCTGACCGTAGGCTCGAAAACATGCTCTTCTGGGATGTGAATAACGGCATTGCCCGACGGAGCTGGGCCAGAAACAAAGAGGCTAATTACGCCATCCAACGTGCAATGAATGCTGAACCCCGACTAAAGGTGACCATGCCGGCCAGGGCCGATGACGCACTTCTGGAAAACTTATTCAGGGAATAGGAGATT
>CAYMDX010000003.1:0-4544 GCA_964389125.1 uncultured Bacteroidales bacterium | reverse complement strand
ATTCAGGGAATAGGAGATTGTGACTATCTGGTTTGTCGAACACCTGAGGGCATTTTTGTTTATGGGGCATACCCTTTTTACTGTTCTACCGGTATTTCCATGACCTCCTCTTTGTCTTCGGGAACCCTGTCAGGGTCTGGCATCTGTTCGGCCTCACTTTCCATGATGCTTAGCCGGGTGATGACCTGCTCATGAATTTCATCCATCTCACGACCATCCAGCAAATAGCAGTCTAAAGCTTCTTCGAACGTTTCAGCTGAAACATCATGGTTGTCAAACACGCCCGCATAATAATATTCTGCCGAATCTCTGATGCCATTATCCAAATACCGGTGTTCACCCAAGTACTGCTCAAGCAAATAAACATCAAACAGGATGTCTGCCATTTCTTCATTGGATAAGATTTTCTCACAGTCATCCTGTCCCGGTGAACGGAAAAATGTACACCCGGCTATTAAAAAGGCCATCAGTAAAATGAGTATTCGTTTTATGCGGTTCATAGCAGTCATACTCCTATGGGTAATATATATATGTAACACCTTGAAAACTGGCAAAAGATCCACGGCAGATTATCTTGAAAAAGAAATGGCTTCACCATGGATGGTTTCATAAAAGCTGCCTTTCTCATAAACGAGGTTACCATTGATGAAAGTATGTGTAACACTTGCATCCAGGCTCGTATTCTCCAGGGGTGACCATCCGCATTTATAAAGGATGCTCTCTTTGTTTACGATTGTCTTTTGTGCGGTATCAATAACGACCAGGTCGGCAGCATACCCTTCTCTGATGAATCCACGATTGTTGATGTTAAAACAGATGGCCGGCTGGTGGCACATGAGACTTACAAGTTGTTCGAGGGCGATGTGCTGTTTTTTAGCCAGGGTGATCATGGCGGGAAGTGCATGTTGAACCATAGGTCCTCCCGACGGACATTCTGTATAGGGCTTATTTTTTTCTTCAGCTGTGTGTGGTGCGTGGTCGGTGGCCAGCACATCGATCCGGCCATCTTTGACAGCGCTGATCAATGCTTGTTGGTCTGTTTTGTATTTGACCGCAGGGTTCCATTTAATGTATGACCCCTTGCGTGCATAGTCGTCTATGGAAAACCAAAGGTGGTGCACGCAGGCTTCGGCAGTGATCCTTTTTTCTGCGAGCGGCGTTTCGTTGTCGAGCATACGCATTTCGTCGAGCGTGCTCAGGTGTAGCAGGTGCAACCGCGTGTCGTATTTTTCTGCCATGCTGATGGCCTGGCGTGTTGAACGTTCGCAAGCTTCGTGGCTTCGAATGACCGGGTGCATGTGTATGGGAATCGTTTCTCCCCATGTGGCCTTTGCCGCGTTGATGTTGGACCGGATGATCTGTTCGTCTTCAGCGTGTACCGCGACGGGCAAACGGACATCCCTGAATATTGCCGCGAGGGTGTCGGGATTATCTACAAGCATATTGCCCGTGGATGATCCCATGAAGACCTTTATGCCACAACAATGCCCGGGGTCGGTTGCCAGTAATTCATCATGGTTGTCATTGGTAGCCCCTATGTAGAAGGAGTAGTTGGCCAGACTGTGATCCTGGGCCAGCCTGAATTTTTCTTCCAGTAATGCCTGCGTGACGGTTGCCGGCTTTGTGTTGGGCATCTCCATAAAGGTGGTGATACCTCCCGCAACCGCCGCACGCGACTCTGAACGGATGTCGGCCTTATGTGTAAGCCCGGGCTCCCTGAAATGCACCTGGTCATCAATCACGCCCGGAATGACGGTCATGCCGTTTAGGTCTATCACCTGCGCACGGTCTTCCGGGTAGGCCTCTTGTTGCTCTTCTTCAAAAATTTTTTCTATGATCCCGTTTTGTAACAACAAGTCACCATGAAAGCTTCTTCCTTCATTGACAATGGTTGCATTCTTTAATAAATAGGGCTTGCCGGGCATACATAAGAAATTTTGCCGGGTGTTGTTGCTAAATCGGTTTTCAGGAACTGGTATGCTTGTAACGTTGTTTATTTATCAGGCTTTTCCATCTCAACAGAAGCACACCAAGCACCGCTTCCTTAAAGATGCCGGAACTCATCTTTGAAACGCCTTCTGTTCTGTCGGTAAATACAATCGAGACCTCCTTCAGCTTAAAGCCGAGCTTCCAGGCAGCAAATTTCATTTCGATCTGAAAGGCGTATCCGGTAAACTTGATTTCATCGAGGTTGATCGTCTCAAGCACTTTACGCCGGTAACATTTGAAACCTGCCGTGGTGTCGTGGATAGGCAATCCGGTGATTACCCGAACATAGATGGAAGCAAAGTATGACATCAGCACCCGGCCGATGGGCCAGTTCACAACATTAACACCGTCAATATATCTTGAACCGACTGCTACATCATAGCCTTTGTTGGCACAGGCGTCATATAAGTGCAGAAGGTCATCCGGGTTGTGTGAGAGGTCGGCATCCATCTCAAAAATATACTGATAGTGACGCCGCAAGGCCCATTTAAACCCGAAGATGTAGGCCGTTCCCAGGCCCAGCTTACCTTCCCTGGTTTCCAGAAACAGCTGGTCGGGAAATTGTGACTGCAGGTCACGGATAATAGCTGCCGTGCCATCGGGCGAATTGTCATCCACTACCAATATATGAAATGAATGTGGCAGGGAAAAAATCCGGCGAACAACATTTTCAATATTTTCCCGCTCATTATAAGTGGGAATAACGACCAGACTATCACTCACTAGTTTGTTCACATTTTAGGTTTTGTTATTGATGACGGGATAAATACGGCTTATCGAGGTGTCACCAATTCATCAAAAATACAAGTTTTGTTGATAATAACGAAAAAAACACCTTGATTTGTGTGTTATCTTTAGTTGAAGAAGGCTTTTTCCATATAAATTTGCATGCATGGGAACAAAAGTAATTTACTTTGATAATGCGGCGAGTACCCCTGTTGATGATGAGGTTTTAGACCATGTACAGCATCTGATGCGAAACACATATGGCAACCCGTCATCACTTCACTGGTATGGCAGGGAGGCACGTGTCGTAGTGGAACAATCGCGCCGCACGGTTGCCCGGCTGTTGAATGTGTCGCCCGCCGAGATTTTCTTTACTTCCGGTGGTACAGAGGCCAATAACGCGGTTCTTTGGGGCTGTTGTAAAGATCTGGGGATCAAACATTTTATTACGAGTCCGCTGGAGCATCCGGCTGTTTTAAAGACGCTGGAGCAGTTGCAATCTTTGATGGGCATCCATATCCACTTTGTCAACGTTGGTCCGGCTGGCCATGTTGACCTGGATCATCTGGAATCGTTGCTAAAACAACATACGCCGGCCGTTGTCAGTCTGATGCATGCCAACAATGAGATTGGCAACCTGTTACCTGTAAAAGCCGTTTCGGATCTGTGCCAGAGATATCAGGCGCTATTTCATTCTGATACTGTACAAACGGTCGGAAAACTTGCCATGGATATGAAGCAGCCTGCAATGGATTTTGCTGTGGCGAGTGCCCACAAGTTTCATGGGCCCAAAGGGGCAGGGTTTATGTATGTGGGGTCGGCGTCCTTTTTTAAGCATTTTATCACCGGCGGTGGGCAGGAACGTAACATGCGTGGTGGAACAGAGAATGTATATGGGATTGCCGGTACGGCGAAGGCCCTGGAAGTCGCCCACCGGCGCATGACCGAGGATAAGCAGCATATCAGCCTCCTGAAAAAGAAGTGTGTCAGCCTCCTTCGTCAAAAGGTTCCATCCATCAGCTTCAATGGCGATACGGAAGGAAGTTCGTTGCACACCATCATCAATGTTACCCTGCCGGAAGGATTGGATGCCGAGATGTTGTTGCCCAACCTTGATATTGCCGGGATCTGTGTATCTACCGGAAGCGCCTGTGCCTCGGGCAGCGACCGTGGCTCCTATGTGCTTGAAGCCCTTGGTGCTGATATGCAAAGACCGTCTGTGCGTATCTCCTTCAGCCGTTATAACACCATGGAAGAGGTCAGGCAGTTTGTGGATGTTCTAACCGCGCTTGTATAAAAGAGAAGGCTTCTCTGCAGAAGCCTTTCTCCCTCCAGATCATCGATGGAGATGCTGATAACCGGAATATCCCATTCATCACGTTTATCTATAACCAGGGTGTCTGTCGGTAATTCATCATCCGGTAATGTAAAGGCATGTCCGGCGACGAATGCGGCCATCAAAAAAGGCAGGATCAGAAGAAGTTTTATCTTTATAGATCAAATCATTTATATCCCTAAAGGAAATCATCAAAAAGTATGAATGTAATGCACGGTTTGCCTAAAATGTTTATTTTTGATATCAAAATTATGCATTTATGATGCTAGCCTGTTTGATACAATCAATGATCCCGATAAGCGTGACGATGATTATGATGACTTCACCTAAGTGATCATTTTCCCGTATATGTTTTTTTGGTTAGAGAATACAAAGGTGAATAAGCCATGGCCGCTTCAAAATCTTATAAATCCCGTTCAAAGGGTAGACGCAAAAAGGTCAAATACCGGAAGGTTGACTTTAAGCTTACCGATGGTCAGAAAAAGGCATTGGA
>CAYMDX010000002.1:46829-49094 GCA_964389125.1 uncultured Bacteroidales bacterium | reverse complement strand
GTGTCCTTCGTACCTTTGTGGTGAAGAAGATTAAACACATATAAGAAGGCGCCAAGTTGAAAAATGAGCTTCTCTCTGACAACCGGGAGGCTTCTCCACCTTTTGACATTTCGTCCTTTAGACATTTCGACGTTTGACAAATTTGAAACAGATGAAACAATTTCAGTACGTGTGAGTTGAAGTGGGTCGAGCGGACCAGAAGATGCGGGGATGCGAATTTGAGATTCAACCATCCGGCTTTTTTCTTACCTTAGCAATTGCAATCATAAAAAAAAGAAGCATTATGAAATATGATCTAATTGTACTGGGCAGTGGCCCGGGAGGATATGTTGCAGCCATCAGGGCTTCCCAGCTTGGAATGAAGGTTGGGGTTGTAGAAAAAGAAGAGCTTGGGGGCGTTTGTCTGAACTGGGGTTGTATCCCTACGAAAGCCCTTTTGAAAAGCGCCCAGGTGTTTAAATACCTTCAGCATGCCGCCGACTACGGTGTAAAGATCGACAGTGAACCCAAACCCGATATGCCGGCCATGGTAAAAAGAAGCCGCAATGTCGCCGACGGGATGAGCAAAGGGATTCAATATCTCTTTAAGAAAAATAAGATTGACCACATCCCGGGTCATGGCAAAGTGATGCCGGGTAAAAAGGTAGCGGTGACAGGGGAAGACGGCAAAACAACCGAGCACGAAGCCAATAATATCCTGATAGCCACCGGTGCCCGCAGCCGGGAGCTGGACAACCTTAAGCAGGACGGCAAAAAAGTTTTTGGTTACCGTAAAGCCATGACCCTGGAAAAACAACCGGAATCCATGGTTGTCGTAGGATCCGGAGCTATCGGGGCAGAGTTTGCCTACTTCTACGCCGCCATAGGGACCAAAGTAACACTGATCGAGTTTATGCCCAACGTTTTGCCACTGGAGGATGAAGAGGTGTCCAAACAGCTCGAACGCTCGTTCAAGAAGGCGAAGATCAAAGTAATGACCAGCAGCTCGGTAGAGTCGGTAGAAACTTCCGGCAAGAAATGCAAGCTGACGGTAAAAACCAAAAAGGGCGAGGAGACCCTGGAAGCTGACGTCGTCCTGTCGGCGGTAGGTATCACCCCCAATACCGAAGATATCGGACTGGAAGAAACCGGCATTGATACCGAAAAAGGTCAGATCAAGGTTGACGATTTTTACCGCACCAACGTAGAGGGTGTCTATGCCATTGGCGATGTGATAGCAGGTCCGGCGCTGGCCCATGTGGCCTCTGCCGAGGGCATTATCTGTGTGGAAAAGATAGCGGGTAAGAATCCGGAGCCCATGGATTATAACAACATTCCGGGATGCACCTATTCCATTCCGGAAGTGGCATCTGTCGGCTATACCGAGAAGGCAGCCAAAGAAGCCGGTTATGAGATCAAAGTAGGGAAATTTCCCTTTTCTGCTTCCGGCAAAGCCAATGCCGCCGGCACAAAAGATGGTTTTGTGAAAGTCATTTTTGATGCCAGATACGGAGAGCTGCTGGGTGTTCACATGATCGGTGAGAGCGTGACAGAGATGATCGCAGAGGCCGTGGTAGCCCGCAAACTGGAAACTACCGGCCATGAAATGATCAAGTCGGTTCACCCCCACCCGACCATGTCGGAAGCCATCATGGAAGCCGCCGCAGCAGCCTACGATGAAGTGATACATATTTAATTTTTGTACCATGGACATCAACAAGACCGGCTTCAATGGCCTTGTCATTATAGAACCAAAGGTTTTTTCGGACGACAGGGGTTATTTTTATGAGGCCTGGAACAGGGATGCTTTTGTCAAAGCGGGAATACCGGCTGACTATGCCCAGGACAACCAATCGGGTTCGGTACGCAATGTCATCCGCGGACTGCACCTGCAACTGCCGCCACATGCCCAGGGCAAGCTGGTCCGCGTAGTGAAAGGCGCTGTCCTGGATGTGGCCGTCGACCTGCGGCGTGACGAACCCACTTTCGGTCAACACTTTAAGATAAAGCTTCATGCCGGCGACCACCAGATGGTTTATATTCCGCAGGGTTTCGCACACGGCTTCAGGACACTCGAAGATGACACCATCTTCCTCTATAAGTGCACCCATGCCTATCATAAAGATTCTGAATACACCATCAGATGGGATGACCCCGACCTTGGCATCGACTGGGAAACGTCAGAACCCGTGCTTTCTGAAAAAGACAAGCAGGCGCCGCCATTCAGTGAGTTTAACAGCCCATTCTGATAACACCTGATTCTGATAACACCTGATTCTGATAACA
>CAYMDX010000002.1:10745-46729 GCA_964389125.1 uncultured Bacteroidales bacterium | reverse complement strand
TTTAACAGCCCATTCTGATAACACCTGATTCTGATAACACCTGATTCTGATAACATCTATTCTGATAACATTTTCGGAAGCTGTTGACCAAGCCGTTGACACCGCCGCCTGGTAACATCCGTGGCCTTATTCACCTGTCAGGTTCTCAAAGGCCTGCCAAAGGTTATCATCCGAGGGGGTGGGTGCGATAACGGAAAGCGTTTTCCTGGTGACCGGATGAGTCAACGACAACGAGCGGGCGTGCAAATGAATGCTGCCATCCTTATTCGAGCGGTCAAAATGATATTTCAGGTCTCCCTTGATGGGACAGCCGATTGCAGATAGCTGAGCCCGTACCTGATGATGCCTGCCGGTAAGGAGCTCCACCTCCAGCAAAAAGTAACGATCACTCCGGCCGATTACCCGGTATCTCAGCTCAGCCTTCTTTGCACCGGTCGTGGTGGATTTCACCACATACGACTTATTCTGCTTCTCATTCTTTTTCAGAAAATGTGTAAGGGCATCCTCATCAGCCGGTGGTTGTTGCTGAACGACCGCCCAGTATTTTTTGGTGATCCCCTGCTCTTTCAGCAGCGCATTCATCCTTGAAAGGGCCTTGGATGTCCGGGCAAATATAACGGCCCCACTTACCGGACGGTCAATACGGTGGGTCACCCCCAGGAAAACATTCCCGGGCTTATTGTATTTCTCTTTGAGATAAGACTTTACCAGCTCACCTAAAGGGGCATCACCTGTTTTATCGCCCTGGACAATCTCCGACGGGCGCTTGTTGATGATGATGAGGTGGTTGTCTTCGTAAAGTACCCGTCGGGAAATAGCAGTGGTATCCATGGATGCGGGTTATTAATATTGCTCCTGATCGTTTGGGAAATCCCTGTTCTTCACATCACGGATGTAACTTTCCAGGGAGTTTGTGATCTCCGATGAAAGGTCGTGATACCGGCGCAAGAAGCGCGGAGAAAAGTCTTTATTGATGCCCAGCATATCATGCAGGACCAGCACCTGTCCATCCACATTGCTGCCGGCGCCTATCCCGATGGTAGGGATCTTTACCTCACGGGTCACCTTTTCGGCCAATGCCGCGGGGATCTTTTCAAGTACAAGGGCAAAACAGCCGGCTTCGGCCAGCATTTGCGCGTCCTCCACCAGCTTTTTGGCTTCTTCATCCTGGGTGGCACGAACCACATAAGTACCAAACTTATTGATGGATTGCGGCGTAAGGCCCAGATGACCCATTACAGGAATGCCGGCGGACAGGATACGATCGACAGATTCAAGGATCTCACGGCCACCCTCCATCTTTACCGCATTGGCATTAGACTCTTTCATAATACGAATGGCCGACAGCAGTGCCTCGAGGCTGTTTCCCTGATAAGTACCGAACGGCATATCTACCACAACCAGCGCACGCTTTACCGCCCGCATGACCGAGCCGGCATGGTAGATCATTTCATCCAGGGTGATAGGCAACGTGGTTTTGTAGCCGGCCATCACGTTGGCGGCAGAGTCCCCGACAAGAATGACATCTGTGCCGGCCTGGTCAACCAGCCGTGCCATTGAATAATCATAAGCAGTGAGCATGGAGATCTTCTCCTCGCGGAGCTTCATCTCCTGCAAAACATGGGTCGTGATCTTTGTCACATTAGGTGATTTCATACCGGTAAAAGTTTTTTAACAGAACACATAAACCTTGAAAGGCAAAAGGCGCCGGGACTCTGGCCTCTTAAAACGGCCAAAAGTTGTTATCATACCATATCTTCTCTGTCAGCTGGCGGTTGAGGTCAATCAGCAACTTGTGATGGCCTTTTTCCCAGTCGGCCAGCCACTCAAACAACTCTTTCTCGTTGGGGTCAGCGGTCTCAGCTGCCCGGTTTGCATACACTTCCACAGACTTACTCTCCATGTCAATGGCAGCAGAGATAGCAGCTGCTTCAAACCCGGAGCCTGAAATATCCTCAACCATCTTATCGGTAAGAATGGTATTGGCAATAACATCATGACCAGGTGCATTCTCCAGGTCATTCTTATCAAAACTTCCCTTACTGTTATAATGCGATAACTGTTTCTGAAGGAAGTCAATATGGGTCTGTTCCTCATCCGCCATGATGCGAAAGATCTTGCGTACATCTTCATTGCCTGTCTGCTCAGCCACCTGTTCATACAGGGCTTTACCCCTGTGTTCCATGATAATAGCCTGCTTTAAAATATCCGTAACGTTTTGTGTGTTCATCCTTATGGTCTTTTAATGTTTAACTTGGTTTATTGAAAAAAGAGGTGATCTCTTCCATATCAAAAAGATACTCACATAGAACATGCATGGGGTTTACTGTCGTTTATTCCAGTTGCAGCATCGTTCCATATAACAAAAATAGGCTTTTTCCTACAATAAATCACCAAAGAGAGAGGGTAAATCAAGATGCCCCGGCCGGGAAAGAAGGGGATAAAAAAATCGTACTTTTGCAGGGAAACTTTACGAATGCCATCTTTCCGGACAACCGTCTGACGATAACCACAGGATATTATGAATCAATAACCGACAGCAAGCATGGAAGCATTTCTGGATCAAGTAACCCGTCACATCCTGAAAAAATATCCTGATGAAACAGGGGAGATCTGCATTGTCACCCCGAACCGCCGGGCGGGTTTGTTTATTCGAAAATATTTCGCGGCAGCTATAGATAAGCCTGCGTGGGCACCTGAAATTCTCAGCATTGAGGATTTTATCAACCGGATATCCGGTTATACGGTCCCGGATAATATCGGACTACAATTTGAGCTCTATACCGTTTATCAAGGGTTGGAAAGAGGGCAGGCAGAAAGCATCGACAGCTTCCTGCAATGGTCGCCCGTTTTGATCCGTGATTTTGACGACATTGACAACAGCATGGCAGATCCGGACAAGCTCTATTCCTACCTGCAGGATATTCGCTATATCGACACCTGGAACCCGGACGGGTCGCCGCTCACCGCATTCCAACAACAGTACCTCGATTTCATCAAGAAGATACAGGTGTACCACAACAAGTTTGGCGAGCGCCTTTTGCCAAGGAACCTGGCATGGCAGGGTCTTTCATCACGGCATGCCGCAAACATGGTTGTTGAGGGCACAGCGGAACTACCCCGCGAAACAACCATCTTTGCAGGGTTTAATGCACTCACCAGGGCTGAAGAAACCATCATTACCGCCTTACTGAAAGAAGGTAAAGCGGAGTACCTTACGGACGAGGACCCATTTTATACCGAAGACAATGAGCACGAGGCCGGACAATTCATACGGCAATACAGAAAAATGTTCAACTTGCCGGCCCCTGATGCGCAAAGCGGTTATTTTAAACATACGCCAAAAAACATACATATTTTGGGTATTGCCCGAAACGTGAACCAGGCCAGGCTTGCCGGCAATCTCCTCAGAAATGAAGCCGCCCTTACCGGGGATGAAGACACGGCCCTGGTGCTTGCCAATGAAAACCTGCTGATTCCGGTATTGAACACACTACCGGCGGACATTCAGCATATCAATGTCACGATGGGATACCCCCTTTCCAAAACCAACATGTTCGACTTCTTCGACGCCCTTGTCCAGCTGCAGCTGAATGCGGATCCGGGCAGTCATGACAGTCAGGACGGCCCCGCCTATTACCATAAAGATATACACCGGCTGTTTTCCCACAGCAGCAGCAGCCTTTTATGGGATACAGATCATGGGGAAACATACACCAGCACACTGACACAAAACCTGAATGCATCCAACCAAAGCTTCTGTACATTTGACACTTTGAAAAGTTTTTCGCCCGACCCTGAAGGATTTGCCCGTGCTTTCTCTTTCTTACAGAAAAACAGGCAAAAAAAACCGGAAGGTATGATTTCTGACCTGCTGGAACTGACCGGAACATTTGACCGGCTTTTCAGGGAGAAGGCCGCCAGTCAGGGTAAAGATATCGTGAACACCCCCTTTTTTGCTGATTTTGAGTCTTTATACAGTTTTGCTACGTTGTTAAGGCGTCTGGAAGCATACCTGCAGGATTATGCATTTATCGAAGACCTCAAAACAGTGCAACGTTTATTAAAACAGGCCGCCGCCGAATCCAGGCTCTCCTTTAGCGGAGAACCCCTGCAAGGGCTCCAGGTGATGGGCATGCTGGAAACACGAAGCCTCGACTTCACCAATGTCATCCTGCTTTCAGCCAATGAAAGTATCCTGCCAAAGCCCACAGCAAGTCATTCATTCATACCTTATGAGGTCAAGCGCTCTTTTGGTCTTAGGGTGTATCACGACCAGGATGCCATTTATGCCTACCACTTCTACAGACTATTACAACGGGCAGAGAACATTTATATCATCTACAACACACAATCACAAGACATTGGAACCAGTGAAAAAAGCCGGTTTATCACACAGCTTCAATACGAGCTGCCGGGTTACAATCCGTCGATACACATCCGTGAAGAAATCATCTCTCTGCCGGCTCCGGTGAATAAAAAAGAAGAAACGGTAATTATCGAAAAGACGGACGACATCCTCCGGGATCTTTCTAAAGCAGCACAGAAAGGATTTTCTCCTTCTGCGCTAAGCAAATACATCAACTGCCCTTTACAGTTTTATTTTGAGCGACTGGCAGGTCTTGACGAAACAGACGCGGTGGAAGAGACCCTTGAAGCAAGCACCATCGGCAATATTGTCCACGGCGTCCTCGAAGAACTATATAAGCCATATACCGGTAAGACATTAACTGTTGCGATCACAGATAACATGGTTAACGATCTGGCGGATACAGTCAGCCGGCTATTTGCCAGGGAATACAGCGGCGGGAACATTCATCAGGGCAAGAACCTGCTGTTGTATCATATGATCAGGCGCTACCTTGAGAACATCCTTCTGGCGGAAAAATCGGGGCTTACACAGGCGGCCGAAAAAAATATTGTTGTCACCCTGGAGTCACTGGAGCAGACCCTGGAAGCCAACATTCAGGCCGGCAGCACTCCTTACCACAATGGCACCATACACATGAAAGGCAAGGCCGACCGTATTGACCGCCATGGTGGGGTCGTTCGTATTATTGATTACAAAACCGGTAAGGTACAACCGAACGAATTAAGTTTTCAGGAGTGGGCGGCACCATTTACAAACAGTGTCAAAGCGAGGAACTTCCAATTGCTCTGTTATGCCTGGCTGTATCATAAAAATTTTCCGGACATCCGGTATATTGAACCGGGGATCATATCCACACGTAATCCTTCGGTGGGATTACAGAGCATGAAACACCCGGGCGGGAAGGGCATTCTTCAGGAAAGCGATCTGGCTGAATTTGAAGTATCGTTACAGGATTTGCTGAAGGAGATCATGGACCCGGCAACACCTTTTTCTCAGACGGGGGATGAAGACCGCTGCAAGTATTGTACGTTCAAAGTCTTCTGCCGTCGTTATTAACAGGCTTACAGCGCCTTATGCTTCCGCTACAGCATTTTTGGCTTCATGCAACACCTTCTCAAGGCCACCCGGATCTTTTCCGCCGGCCGAGGCAAAAAATGGCTGACCTCCGCCACCACCCTTAATATGGGCAGCCAACTGCCTTACCAGGTTACCTGCATGCAGGTCTTTTTCATTCACAAGATTTTCGGAAATCAGCAGGGTAATGCCAGGTTTGCCATTCGCTACATGAGCAATGACCAGGAAAAGGTTTTTGACATTGCCCTTCATCTGAAAAGCCAGATCTTTGGCGGTCTTGGGATCCATCTGCTGACGGGTGGCGATAAAGTTGATCCCGTTGACGGTTTCTATTTGCTTTGTCAGGTCATCGGCCATCTGTTGCAGGCGAAGCTGCTGCATGGATGCAATTTCGCGCTTCATCTCATCATGTTGCTTCAGGATTTGCTCCAAATCCTTAACGGCATCTTTGGGGTATTTCAAAAGGCCTTTCAGGGCATCCAGCTCATCAATCCTTGACTGCATATACTGTTCGGCGGCTTTGCCCGTGAAAGCCTCTACGCGGCGGATACCTGCAGCTATCGCTCCTTCCGAAACGATTGTGAACAGGCCGATCTGACCGGTAGCTTTCACATGAGTGCCACCACAAAGTTCAGAAGAAAAATCATAGTCAAAGGCAACGACCCTGACCTTATCTTCATACTTTTCGCCAAACAGTCCGACTGCTCCCATATCATTGGCTTCCTCCATGGTAACTTCGCGGTGTTCATCCATGGCTATATTCTCACGCACCTTGTCGTTCACAATATCCTCAACCGCGCGAATCTCTTCCGTGGTCATCTTACCGAAATGGGAAAAGTCAAAACGCAGGCGTTCATCATTCACCAGGGATCCTTTCTGTTGTACATGGCTGCCCAGCACTTCTTTCAGGGCTGCATGCAGCAGATGGGTAGCCGTATGGTTGTTGGCCGTGAGCCGCCGGTTATGGCCATCAACAACGGCTTTTACCGTTTCCGGCATGGTATCCGGCAACTTTGGCAATACATGTATTGTCAGCTCGTTCTCATACTGGGTGTCGATAACAGGGTAGCTTTCGCCATTGATCACCAGCCAGCCGCGATCACCTACCTGGCCACCAGATTCGGCATAGAAAGGGGTCTGACTTAGTACAATATGGTACAGTGTTTTTCCTTTGCTTGTGACCTTCCTGTATTTGATAACCTCGGCTTCTGTTTCAAGTTCCTCGTAACCGAGGAAGCGGCTTTTATCACTGAAGGGTTTGATCTCCGTCCAGTCACCCGTTTCAACCGTGGCGGCACTACGGCTGCGTGACTTCTGGGCCGCCATGCCTTTCTCAAAACCTTCCATATCCACTTCCCTGTCTCTTTCCCTGGCCATCAGTGTAGTCAGGTCAACAGGGAAGCCATAGGTGTCAAACAGTTCAAATGCAAATCCACCATCCACCACTTTGCGATCAGGCCTGGCAGCCAGATATTGTTCAAACTTCTGGATTCCGGTTTCGAGGGTTCGCAGGAATGTTTGCTCTTCTTCGGCAATGACCTTTTTGATTAAGTCCTGCTGGGCTTTCAGTTCCGGAAAAGCTTCTCCCATGTGCTTGACCAGCACGGGCACAAGCTGGTTCACAAAAGGCTCACGCATTTCCAAAAAGGTGTATCCATAACGAATCGCCCTTCTCAGGATACGACGTATCACATAACCCGCCTTGGTATTGGAAGGCAGCTCTCCATCGGCAATGGCAAAAGCCACAGCGCGCAAATGGTCAGCAACAACACGCATGGCGATATCGGATTCCTTGTCTTTTCCATAGGGAATCCCTGTCAGCTCAGACAGAAATTGAATATAGGGTTGAAAGACGTCGGTATCATAGTTTGAATTTTTATTCTGAAGCACCATGCACAAGCGCTCAAAGCCCAAACCGGTATCAACGTGTTTGGCCGGGAGATTCACCAGACTACCGTCGCCCATTCGGTTGAACTCAATAAAGACCAGGTTCCATATCTCAATAACAAAAGGATCATCCTGGTTGACCAGGGTAGCCCCATCAACCTTTTTGCGTTCACGATTATTGCGCAGGTCGACATGTATCTCCGAACATGGACCGCAGGGACCTGTTTCACCCATCTCCCAGAAATTATCCTTCCTGGAACCGTAAAGGATACGCTCATCAGGCAAGAAAGGCTTCCAGAGATCATAAGCTTCTTTGTCCTCTTCCAGACCTTCATCGGGTGAGCCTTCAAAAACAGTGGCATACAAACGGTCCTTGTCTATTCCATAGGTGTCTGTCAGAAGTTCCCAGGCCCAGGCAATGGCTTCTTTCTTAAAATAATCACCGAAGCTCCAGTTACCGAGCATTTCAAACATGGTATGGTGATAGGTGTCATGCCCTACCTCTTCCAGGTCATTATGCTTACCCGATACGCGCAGGCATTTCTGAGAATTCACAACCCTGTTTTGAGCCGGAACGGTATTCCCAAGAAAAATATCCTTAAACTGGTTCATACCAGCGTTGGTAAACATCAAAGTAGGGTCATTCCTGACCACCATTGGCGCGGAACTGTATATGGCATGCCCTTTTCGTTCAAAAAAGCGGAGGAAGGATTTACGAACTTCTGATGATTTCATGTATAAAAACCGCAATTTATTTTACCTAATCGTGGCAAAATTACATGATTTTTTTAACTTTGGGGTTTGTGAACGCAAAATCAAACCATACAGGCGTTTTGTAATACCTTATATAATATTACTATTCACTGATCAACAATTGATATGAGTCAAGTTCACTACCGTTTCAACACAAAGTCCTTACAGGTTGAACCTGTAAAACGATCTTTTTGGGATAAGTTTAAGGTTTTTTTGAGGTACGCATTGGCGGGACTTGTCTTCTCCGTCATTGTTCTTTTCATTGGATTCACGTTTTTTGATTCACCAAAGGAGCGTATGCTCCAAAGGGAGATAGACCAGTTCCAGGTGCAATATGAAATACTTAACGACCGGTTGAATGTCCTTACGAATGTATTGGAAGACATTCAGGAGCGTGACGATCAGATTTACAGGGTTATTTTTGAGGCAGACCCCATCCCCCGCACTATCCGTGATGCAGCCATTGGTGGTACCGACCGTTATTCTCACCTGGCCGGATACCAGAACAGCGAATTGATGTCCAGTACGATGCAACGTATGGACCAACTCGCCAGTCAGCTGTATGTCCAATCAAAGTCATATGATGAGGTTTTTGACATGGCGCAGAATAAAGCTGATATGTTGGCATCCATTCCGGCCATTGTACCATTAGAAAAAGGCACCAAAAGACTTATGTCCGGTTTTGGCCGTCGCATTCACCCAATTTATAAAACGATGCGTATGCACACAGGTGTCGACTTTACCGCCCCCACAGGTACACCTATTTACTCAACAGGCGACGGAGTGGTTGAAAAAGTAGAACGAAACAATTACGGATATGGACGTATGGTTGTTATCGATCATGGTTATGGCTATAAAACCCTTTATGCACATATGAGCGAATATAATGTACGTCCGGGACAGGAAGTAACAAGAGGGGAAGTAATTGGCAAAGTTGGCAATACAGGCACATCCACAGCACCCCACCTCCACTACGAGGTTCACCGGGACGGAAACACTGTCAACCCGGTACACTATTTCTATAGCGACCTTACCCCTGCTGAATTTGAAATCATTATTGAAAGGGCTTCCCGTGTGAACCAGTCACTGTCTTAACCATATCGACAGACGCTAAAACACCCACCCATGGCAAAAGAACAACCGGGATCCGAAAAAATCTACTACCCAATCGGAGAAGTAGCCGGTATGTTCGGGGTTAACACTTCTCTTATCCGCTTCTGGGAAAAGGAATTCGATATTATCAGGCCGCGTAAAAACAAAAAGGGCAATCGTCTTTTTACCCAAAAAGATGTGGACAATTTTCATATGATTTATCACCTTGTAAAAGAAAGGGGATATACGTTGAAAGGGGCAGCCGAAAAGATCAAAAAGAACCCTGATGATGTCAGGAAAGACCTGGAGATTGTCAAAACCTTAAATAAGATGCACAATTTCCTGACAGCCATCAAAGACAGGCTATAATAGACAAGCATATTTTAAATGGAAATCACATTGTAAGGTCTGATATTTTTCTAATGCAAACATATCTTAATACAAAAAACACATCATGGTAGCACGCATCAGGAGAACGCTCCGAGAATCGAAGACAGCAAGGTGGATTGTATTGATAATAGCCAGTTTTGGCATGGCCACCAACTATTATTTTTATGACGCCCTTGCCCCGCTGGCAGACTTAATCCGTATGAACCTGGGGTTTACCACAGCAGAGTACGGTTTTTTTATTTCGGCTTATTCCATTCCCAATGTGTTTTTAGCCATGGCGGTTGTCGGGGGGATCATCCTTGACCGCATTGGCATACGAATAACAGGTTTTTCTTTTGTTTTCCTGATGGCTGTAGGTGGTACGATCACGGCCTATGGGGCGACGGACACATTTCTCGATGGCGGCTTTGGCTATAACTTCATGAACTCTTTCCTGACCAGCTATTCACCGGCCCTGAAGATGATGTCACTTGGGTTCTTCATCTTCGGCCTTGGCGCTGAAACCAGCATCGTGGTATTGTCGAAGGTAATTGTGAAATGGTTTAAAGGAAAAGAACTTGCATTGGCATTAGGTCTTAACCTGGCCATTGGCCGCCTGGGAGCTGCACTGGCTTTTACCCTTTCTCCCAGGTTGATATACCCGGAATGGACGACAGCCATCTGGTTTGGTGCACTGCTGCTGTGGCTCGGCCTGCTTGCCTTCCTGATCTACATGATCCTGGATGTAAAAATTGACCGTCAGGTAGAGATCGACACCAAAGACCCGGAAGACGAATTCCACTGGAAAGACCTGAAAGACCTTGTCACCAACCGCTCGGTAATGTATATTACCCTGCTCTGTGTCACCTTCTACTCGGCCGTTTTCCCATTTCTGAAATTTGCCCCCGACCTCCTGATGAATAAATTCTCCATGCCTCGAGAGTTGGCCGGGGATGTGACTTCCTACCTTATGTATGGGACCATTTTACTGACACCATTATTCGGGTGGGTTGCCGACAACAAAGGCAAAAGTGCCACGCTGATGTACCTCGGTTCCGCACTGCTGATCATTGCCCACCTCATGTTCGCCAAAACCTACATTGAACCCAGGGTACCCATCGTACTCCTTGGTATTGCCTTTTCGCTGGTGCCAGCTGCCATGTGGCCTGCCGTTACCAAAATTGTCAGACAAAGCAAGATCGGAACAGCCTACGGGTTCATGTTCTCGGTTCAAAACATCGGACTATGGATTTTCCCCATCATTATCGGATGGGTGGTTGATGCTTCTAACCCATTCTACCGGACAGAGATTGAAACCAACCAGTACCAGGAAATACAGGAGGCCGACCTTCGATATACCGGGAAATATATTGATCGTCACCAGGAACCCAACGCCAACATGACGATCCATGTCAACACCTCCGTGTTCGAAGACAGCATCAGTGGTAATATGATATGGCGGGAGGTGCACATGGTTACCACCGATGATGAAGGGCAGTTTGATATACGGTTTGGCCATGGCGACGTTATCTCTAATGTGGATTTCGCTCATCTGAGTGATGAACATATCTACAATGCAGAGATTATTATCAGCCGCAGATCAGAAGAAGTACATCTGTTGGATAAAGCATTTACAGCAGATGAGGAAAATTTCTTCAGGGAACGGGTTGATCAACACCATGCCCATCTTTTTGACCAGACAATACGCGGAAGCATTCATCTCTACGACCGTGAAACCAACGAACAGGTTTGGGAGGAAAGAATTCGCTTCTACCTCGAGGAGGATGGTACATTTGAAATTCCCATGGGGCTGGGGCGCCTTGCATTTGCCAATCCTGCGTATTTTGGCCTCGACGAAGGCGAACATGCCGCTGAAGTGATCAAGCCATTGGATTATACCAATCCCATGCTGGTATTCTCCGTACTGGGATTCTTTGGTTTTATCTTTGCCTTTTTGCTGAAGCGTGAGGACAAGACCTCCGGTTACGGGCTGGAGCTGCCGAACAAAAACGACTGATAAAAAGCTTATTTTTGCAAAAAAGTTATTATGATTGTCATAACCGGTGCTGCCGGATTTATTGGTAGTTGCCTGGCAGGTAAACTAAACAGGGAGGGACATAGCGACCTCGTCCTGGTAGATGATTTTGCCAGTCATGAAAAGATGAAAAACCTGGCCGGGAAACAATTTCGGGAGCAGGTTAACAGGGATACTTTTTTTGACTGGTTCACGGAAAACCATTCCCACGTATCATTTGTATTTCACCTGGGCGCAAGGACCAATACGGCCGAACAAAACAAAGCCGTCTTTGACCGCCTGAACCTGCAATACTCAAAAGCCATCTGGCAGGCTTGTACAACGCATAACATACCGCTTGTATATGCTTCTTCAGCCGCCACCTACGGCGCCGGAGAGCATGGTTATGATGACAATCATGGGGTGATCACGCATCTGAAGCCCCTGAATGCATACGGACAAAGCAAACATGCATTCGACCTGTGGGTATTGCAACAAGCTGCGCAACCACCTTTCTGGGCGGGACTAAAATTTTTCAACGTTTACGGTCCAAACGAATACCATAAACAACGCATGGCTTCAGCCATCCTCCATCTTTTCAGAGAAGCCGAGAACCGCGGGGAGGTCAGCCTGTTCAGAAGCCACCGCCCGGATGTAGCACATGGTGAACAGCGAAGGGATTTTATCTATATCAAAGATATTATGAATGTCTGCCACTACCTGATGGAACAACAACGGCACCCGGGCATCTACAACCTCGGTACAGGCAGGGCAAACACCTTCCTGGAGCTGGCCGAAGCCATCTTTGAGGCCATCGGGAAAAAGCCTCAGATCAATTTTATCGACACACCCGAAAATATCAGGGATAATTATCAATATTTTACGCAAGCCAACATGGATAAGTTGCTCACCACAGGATACCCCGAAAAATTCTATTCCCTGAGAGCGGGTATTGACGACTATATTAATCAGTACCTGAAAAGATCATCTTATTATTAGCACTGTCAGCCATACGCCCGACAATAGTGGTTACCCCGTTTTATACCCGGTGGTGACCCTGGGATACACCCTGCTGCTCCACAAAGTTTATCAGATCAGGGAAAAAACGGTGAAACTCCGCTTCAAACAAAGAATAATATTGCTGCAGCTCATCAACAGCCTCCCCGATACCGGACTTGAATGGGGTTCGGCGGGCCATTCCGCCAAAATTGATGCGGAGGCATTCAAGGTCGGCATAATTCACCAGCCAGTTGTATTCGATCATTTTGGGCAAAACAAACCGGGCCCGGGGAGGCAGGATAGAAAAGTGATCATTGAGTAATGCATAGGCCTTGCTGACGTATTCATCCAGCCGGTAATCAGAATAGTCGGACCAGTGAACAGCTAAAAAGTGGTCGAAATACATATCCACCACAACACCTGCATACAAACGGTACTTTTTGCGCAGGCGATCCTTGCTTTTTTCAACAACCGGATGCTGATCAGTATAATCATCAATCATCCGGTGCAGGCGAATACCCCGGATTATACCCGAATGATAGCCATTGATCTGCTGACCCTTTACCATATCAGCAATAAAGTTGCCGATAATCAAATCAGGGTCATCACCCGACAGGTAGAGATGTGCCAGAAAGTTCATGCTGAGATAAAACCTTTACAAAACCTATTCAAAGATAGTAATAACGCAAAGATTTCTTAGATTTGTATTTTAACCGGAGTTGAATCTTTTTCTCTGTTCAAAATATTTATACCATATCTGTCATCAACCATTAAAATAAAATACTATGCATAAATTATTACTTCTGGGCGATGAGGCCATTGCCCAGGCAGGAATAGATGCCGGCATGTCGGGTATTTTTGCCTATCCCGGCACACCCTCAACGGAAATTACCGAATATGTGAAAGGCAATACCGAGGCCAAAGAGAACGGCGTGGTTGCCAACTGGTGCGCCAATGAAAAAACGGCTGCCGAGGCCGCCCTGGGTATGTCTTATGCCGGGAAGCGCAGCATGACCTGCATGAAGCATGTCGGACTAAACGTAGCCGCGGATGTCTTTATCAACGCTTCTATTACAGGAGCTAACGGCGGCATCCTCTTTGTCGTGGCCGATGACCCTTCCATGCACTCATCACAAAATGAACAGGACTCCAGGTTCTATGGCAAGTTTGCCATGATACCGGTGCTTGAACCATCCAATCAGCAGGAAGCTTATGACATGGTTCACAGGGGTTTTGATATGTCCGAAAAGTACAAAACCCCTGTGATGCTTCGTATCACAACCCGTCTGGCACACAGCCGGTCGGGTGTGTTCCGAAAGGAGGAGCTTCGCCCGCAAAACAAGTTTAAGCTGCCTGAAAACCTGAAACAGTTTGTACTGTTACCGGCCATTGCCAGGAAACAGTACCAGGAACTTCTGAACAACCAGGAACTGTTTCAGGAGGACACCGAGACATCACCTTATAACACCTACACCCACGGGGATGATCTTTCAGTAGGCATCATTGCCTGCGGACTGGCACACAATTATCTTATGGAGAACTACCCCGACAGGAAGGTTCCCCACCCGGTAGTTAAAATCTCCCAGTACCCGCTCCCGCATGAATATATTGAAACACTGTATGAAGAATGTTACCGGATATTGGTCCTGGAAGAAGGTTACCCGATGGTCGAGGAGATGCTTCGCGGTTTTCTCAACTACGGTAAAGAGATCAATGGCAGGTTGGATGGTACATTACCCCGGACAGGCGAGCTTAATCCAAACATCGTCAGTAAGGCCCTTGGTTTTGAACAAGAGGGAATAGCGGAAGTGCCCGGGCTGGTAGCCAAGCGTCCGCCTTCCATGTGCAAGGGATGCCCGCATATTGACAGCTTTCTGGACCTCAATGAGGCTGTCAGCGACTATGGCAAGGGCCGCGTATTTTCGGATATCGGTTGTTACACCCTGAGCGCGCTGCCACCCTATTATTCCATCAACACCTGCGTCGATATGGGTGCTTCTATCACCATGGCGAAGGGAGCTGCCGATGCCGGTATGAAACCGGCAATAGCCGTCATTGGCGACAGCACCTTCACCCATTCCGGCATTACCGGTTTGCTTGACGCGGTCAATGACAAATCCAACATAACGGTTATCATCCTGGACAATGCCACAACAGGCATGACCGGCGGCCAGCCTTCATCAGCCCTCAACAAAATCGAAGATATATGTAAAGGCGTGGGCGTGGAAGAAGAACACATCAGAGTGCTTAAGCCACTGAAAAAGAATCATGAAGACAACACAAATATTCTGAAAGAAGAGCTTGCCCATGAGGGTGTCTCCGTAATCATTCCCCGCCGTGAGTGCATTCAGACCCTCAACAAAAGAATGCGTGACAAGTTTAAAGAAAAAAGCAAAAACAAATAGATCATCAGGACCTTCATCATTAATATATCAGTCTTATGAAAAATGACATTATACTGGCAGGCGTTGGCGGACAGGGAATCCTCTCCATTGCGGCCATCATTGGCTATGCAGCTGTTCAGTCGGGCCTCTACCTTAAACAAGCTGAAGTTCACGGAATGAGTCAACGTGGTGGTGATGTACAGTCACACCTGCGCCTCTCATCTAAAGAAATTGCCTCAGACCTCATACCCCATGGCAAGGCGGACATGATCCTGTCTGTTGAACCCATGGAATCGCTCAGGTACCTTCCCTATCTTAGCCCAAAAGGTTGGCTGATCACCAACACCGAACCTTTTATCAACATCCCCGACTATCCGGAGAAGGATGATATTATGAAGGAAGTTGCCAAACTGAAACAGCATGTGGCCATTGACGCAGGACACATTGCCGGCGAAATTGGATCAAAAAAAGCAGCCAATGTGGTCGTCCTGGGTGCTGCAACCCCGTTTCTCGACATCCCTTTCGCACAGCTGGAGGATGCCGTTCGCTTCCTTTTCGGTAAAAAAGGCGAAGAGGTGGTGAATACCAACCTGGAAGCCCTCAGAACCGGTCGCGAGCAGGCAAAAAAAGACAGCGGCAAGTAACCGTATGAACAAATATTATAGCGTGGTGGTTACTCCGGCAGAAGATTGGTTTATGCAGTATCAGGCGGTAACCACGGATATTTCACCACAACCAGTATACATCAATAACTAATATCTTTCTATGATTACAAATAATTTTTTTAAACGTCATAACGGAATTCGTAAAGATGATGAATCCATCATGCTGAAAAAGATTGGTATCGAGTCAGCAGATAAGCTCATTGACCAGACCATTCCCGCCAGCATTCGTCTCCAAAAAGACCTGGACCTCCCTGACGGATTAAATGAATATGAGTACATTCAGCATTTGAAGGAGCTTGGCAGCAAAAACAAGCTGTACCGTTCGTTTATTGGTATGGGTTATTACAATACCATCACACCTGGGGTTATTCAGCGTAACATCCTGGAAAACCCCGGTTGGTATACATCATACACGCCCTATCAGGCTGAGATCTCCCAGGGCCGGCTGGAGGCATTGCTGAATTTCCAAACCGTGATCTCCGACCTCACAGGCCTGAAACTGGCCAATGCTTCCTTACTGGATGAGGGCACTGCCGCGGCCGAAGCCATGTTTATGTTTTATAACGCACGTTCGAGAAAAGCTGCCAAAGCGGGTGTCAACAAATTTTTTGTATCCCGCGATTGCTTTCCCCAGACCATAGAGGTGATGCAGACCCGGGCCAGGCCCCTTGGAATAGAGCTTGTTATTGAAGATCACAATGAGGTAACCCTGGATGAGGGCTTTTTCGGAGCCCTGATACAATACCCGGATGCCTATGGCGCCATTCACCGATACGACGACTTTGTTGAAAAAGCCAAAGAGAAGGATATACGTATAGCCGTAGCGGCTGATCTGCTCAGTCTTACACTGCTTACACCCCCCGGAGAATGGGGAGCAGATGCCGTTGTGGGCTCAGCTCAGCGATTCGGTGTTCCCATGGGTTACGGCGGACCTCATGCCGGCTATTTTGCCACCAAAGAAACGTATAAACGATCGATCCCCGGCCGTATCATTGGCGTGTCGGTGGATAAGAACGGAGATTATGCCCTGCGCATGGCGTTACAAACCCGCGAGCAACATATCAAGCGCGAACGCGCCACTTCCAACATCTGCACCGCACAGGCACTCCTGGCATCAATATCGGCTATGTATGCCGTATACCACGGACCTGATGGACTGAAGCAGATTGCCCGCCACATCAACATCCTTACCGGTGTGCTGGCCTCGGAAGTAGAAAAATATGGGTATAAACAAATCAATGAACACTATTTCGATACCCTGCTCATTCAGTTGCCCGGCAATGTATCGGCAGAAACCATTCACCGGAAGGCGCTTGACAAGCAGATGAACTTCCGCCGGATCGACGATAAGCATATCGGCATCAGCCTGGATGAGACCACCACCCTGGCGGAAGTAAACACCATCCTTTCCCTGTTTGCCGGGGCTGCTGACAAAACATTCAACGAATTTGTCTGCGACCCTGCAGAATGTGAAAAGATTGACACCTTCCCGGACGGGCTGCATCGCCAGAGCAACTTCCTGGAGCAAACTTGTTTTAACTCCTATCACTCTGAAACAGAGATGATGCGTTACCTCAAAAAGCTTGAGAACCGTGACCTTGCCCTTAACCGTACGATGATACCCCTGGGCTCCTGCACCATGAAGCTGAATGCTGCTTCTGAATTATTCTCCCTGAGCTGGCCGGAATTTTCCGGTATTCATCCTTTCGTACCCAAAGACCAGGCTGCCGGATATCTGGAGCTGATAAACAGGCTCGAAAAGGATCTTTGTGAGATCACAGGGTATGATGCCATATCTTTCATGCCCAATTCAGGCGCTTCCGGAGAGCTCACCGGTCTGATGGTGATCCGTGCCTACCAGGAGAGCAAGGGCGAAGGGCATCGCGATGTAACGCTCATCCCCTCCTCTGCCCATGGCACGAACCCGGCAAGCGCGGTGATGGCAGGCACCAAAGTGGTTGTGGTTAATTGCGATGAGAACGGCAACATTGACCTGGATGATCTTCGCGAGAAGGCGGAGAAGCATAAGGATAACCTCTCTGCCATCATGGTAACCTATCCTTCCACCCACGGTGTTTTCGAAGAGGACATCCTGGAGGTTACCAAAATCATCCATGACAATGGCGGGCAGGTCTATATGGACGGGGCTAATATGAACGCCCAGGTAGGATATACAAACCCGGCTATTTGCGGGGCGGATGTGTGTCACCTGAACCTGCATAAAACGTTTGCCATACCGCATGGCGGCGGCGGTCCGGGCGTTGGTCCTATCGGGGTTAAAGAACATTTGAAACCCTTGCTCCCCTCCCACGGGCTACAGTCAACAGGAAGCAAGCAAGGCATTACGGCCGTTGCATCGGCACCCTACGGCAGTGCATTTATCCTGCCAATTACCTATGGCTACATCAAGATGCTTGGACGGCATGGGCTGACCGAAGCAACAAAAATTGCGATTTTAAGCACCAATTACCTGAAATCCTCGCTGGAAGATCATTACAAGGTGCTGTATACGGGCAGGAACGGTTGGTCGGCGCATGAAATGATTCTCGACCTGAACCCCTTCAAGCGAAATGTGTCTATTGATGCCATTGATATTGCCAAACGCCTCATGGATTATGGATTCCATGCGCCTACCGTAGCCTTCCCGGTACCGGGGACACTCATGGTAGAACCCACGGAAAGTGAGCCGCTGTCAGAGCTGGATCGTTTTATCGATGCCATGGTAGCTATCAGGGAAGAGATCCGGGAGGTGGAAGAAGAAAAGGCGGACAAGGAAAACAATGTCATCAAAAACGCACCACATACAGTGGCTATGGCAACCAGCGACAAATGGGATAAACCCTACAGCCGGGAAAAAGCTGTATTGCCCAGGCCCTGGTCGGAGGAGATCAAGTACTTCCCACCGGTCACCCGTATTGATGATGCCTATGGCGACAGGAACCTGATCTGCACCTGTGATCCTATAGAAAGCTACGCGCAGGATTAACCTGCAGGATTTAATCTTACAGATAAGACCTGAAGTACCTGAGGTAATAGATAAACCCGGATCGGTTCATGGAACATTGATATAATGTTTTCCACAACCAATCCGGGTTACCTTATATTGTCTGTCCGGATTTGTTACATCATCAGGAATCCTGATTCTTTTTATCGAGATAGAGAAAGCGTTTAATCTTCTTGGTGGGCGTTTTTTCAAACGGCTCGCTTTGCTCTTCAAGAAAAGATAAACGTGAGAAGCGGTTCAGGCGTGTATTCACCTTTTGCTGCAGCTCGTGCAGACGATGCCTGACTTTTTCCTGAATCTGCTCATACATCTGTCCGGCATTTTCTTTTAATTCATGGTATCGCTGATCAATTTCCTCATAATTCAGGTGCACCCTGGCGACCAGCTTTCCTTTCATTTCGTACACCAGCGACTCAAGAACGTGCTTCTGGCTGTTGATAACAGCCTCAATATCCTCGGGATAGATGTTTTCGCCGGTGGAGCTTACAATAATATTTTTCAGGCGGCCTTTGATGTAGAGATAACCATCCTTGTCAAATAAGCCGAGATCCCCGGTTTTAAACCAACCATCTTTGGTAAACACCGTTTTTGTTTGTTCAGGATCTTTGTAATAGCCTTGCATCACATTGGGCCCTTTGGCAATGATCTCTCCTTCACCGGTTTCGGGATCCGGGTTAAGCAGGTCAAGCTTCTGGCCGGGGAGGACAAACCCGGTTGACCGGTACCTGGTAAACTCTGCAGAGGATCCGGCCAATAGCGGCGAGGTCTCTGTAAGCCCATAACCGATGGCGTATGGGAAGCGGGCATCCCGAAGGAAACGTTCGGTGTCGGCACTCAGTTTGGAACCTCCTATACCAAAAAAGCGCAGGTGCCCACCAAATGCCTTGTAAATTTTCTTTCCTGCCAGATAGTGAAAAGCCTTCTGTACCGGTCTGGATTTACTAATTTGGCGCATAAACGCACTCCCTGAAAGCTTTGGCAAAACCCGGTTTTGATATACCTTTTCAATAATCAGGGGAACGGTAAGCATCATAGTAGGTTTTACCTGTTTCATTGCCGGAAGTAATACCGTAGGTGTAGGTGGCTTCTCCAGGTAGTAAACGGAGGCACCTTGCATAAACGGAATCACAAAGCCAATCGTACATTCATAGGTATGGGGCAAAGGCAATACCGACAACAAACGGTCAGAAGCATAAACCATCTGTATACCCAGCGTGCTGATGGCGTTGGAAATAATATTTCTATGGCTGAGCATCACCCCTTTGGGCTTCCCTGTGGTCCCGGATGTATATAAAATAGCGGCCAGACTGTCTGCGTCGGGAGGTTGCGGTATATGAGCATGTTCATCTACCGGGGTCTCTAAACGGTTAATCGAACCATTCATTTCGATTGAACCCAGGCTGATCTGATGCAGATCATCCATCAGCATAGCGACCTTCAGGGTTTGCGGAAGGGTACCATGCAGCTTGTTTACCTGTTTGTCGGAAACAATGACAGCTTTAGATTCGCTGTGCGCCAATATTTTATTGATCTCTTCAGCGGTGAAGTCAACCAATATGGGAACAACAACGGCCCCCATGGAGGTAACAGCCAGGTAGGAAACAACCCAGTTGGGCATGTTCTGACCAAGCAGCGCCACACGGTCACCGGGGCGCACACCCTGAGCAAGCAGTTTAGTTGTAAGATCCGTAACCCGGTCATGCACATCACCATAGGTTAGCGGCGTTTTGTTAACAAACCCGACAGCAGAGCGGGAAGCAAACCGTTTTGTACTGTTTTCCAACAGTTCACGAAAGGTATTTATCTGAGGTATATCCATGTTTTATACAGTTGTATACAAATATAAGGGTTTCATCCCGGCTTTGGTTCAAAAAAATTCATAAACTCCGGAAAAAATCTAACCTGAATTATTCATAAAATATTCTACTGACTTGAGCTACTTTGTGTTAGTGCTTCAACTTTGAGTGACTTTCCCGAATGGTCGGGAAAGTTTTCACTAAGTTTATGAATTAATCAGGCTAAGAAACCGAGGTCCAAAATAACGGAAAATAAAGGAGCTTGTCCCAATCAGACGATAATGTATGTAGATTCTTACATATTTTTATCAAAGTAGTCGATAGTTCTTATCAGTCCTTCCCGGAGAGGGATTGTGGCCTCCCAGCCGAGCAGTTTTTTCGCATAGGTAATATCGGGTTTTCTCACCAGCGGGTCATTTTCAGGCAAAGGGTGGTAGACGATACCGGAGCGTGAATTGGTCAGTTCAAGTACCATTTGAGCCAGGTCATTGATGGTAAAAGGTTGCTCATTTCCCATGTTCATGGGGCCAATCTCGCTGTCAGGCGTATCCATGAAACCGGTAATCCCACTTATCAGATCGTCAATATATTGAAAACAGCGTGTTTGTGTACCGTCGCCATAGATTGTGATATCCTGATTTCGTAATGCCTGCATCACAAAATTGGAGATCACGCGCCCATCGTCGGGTTGCATGCGCGGCCCATAAGTGTTAAAAATGCGGAGAATCTTTATTCTTACCTGATTTTGTCTGTGGTAATCCATAAAGAGGGTTTCGGCACAGCGTTTCCCTTCATCGTAGCAGGAGCGCCTGCCAACAGGGTTTACATGCCCCCAGTAATCTTCCGGCTGGGGACTTACTTCCGGAGAGCCATAGATCTCACTGGTGGATGCCTGAAGTACTTTGGCTTTAACCCTTTTGGCCAGGCCAAGCATATGAATAGCACCCATCACGGATGTTTTGATGGTTTTGATAGGATTATACTGATAATGCACAGGCGATGCGGGACAGGCCAGATTATAGATCTCGTCAACTTCCACAAAGATCTCTTTGGTGATATCATGACGTATCACCTCGAAGCGATGATCGTCCATCAGGTGGGTAATGTTATCTTTGTTGCCGGTGAAATAACTATCCAGACACAAGACATCATGCCCCTGCGCAAGCAGTTTCTCACACAAATGTGATCCGATAAAACCGGCTCCCCCGGTTACCAGTACCCTCTTTCTTTTCATAAAACAAAGATAGGTAAATCCTTAGACAAAAAAACCGCTCCCTTCATGGAAGCGGTTTTTTTCCTGCTCACAAAACAGCTTACAGGTTATAGCGGATTCCTATCTGAGCCCGCCACCTGGAGCTAAGATTTTGAAGTGAAAACTGATCCTCATTGGTGGGAACCCTGTCGGGGTCAAAGCTGATACGCGGTTTCAGTTCAATGGTACCATCATCCAGTTCTGTGGCGTCATATCCCTCGAATGCAATTTCAGATACGGTGCCATAACTGGCAACACGTTCAATACCCCAGTTTTGGCCAAACAGGTTACCTATCATGTTGTTGAAGTTGAGAATATCGAGGGTAATCTCAATTGACTGTGTTCCGGTTGTACGAATCTGATGTGAAACGCGGAAGTCCATATGGTGTACCCATGGCTGGATATCAGCACCACGCTCCGTGATCTCTCCTCTAAAATCATTCAGGCCCGGATTGGCACTAATGAAGGCATCGAGCTCATCCCAGTTGTCGCTCACCACATTCACCTCATCGGGTGAGTTGGGCACGTATACCAGGTCGTTAGAGCCACGATAGTCTCCATTAGCACTATATCCATGGAAAAACGGGGTGTAATAGATATAGTGATACGGGCGTCCGGATCTTCCTTCATAGATTAAAGAGAAAGTGGTGGCCTGGCGACCATATTGCAACTGATAAGAGGCAATACCCAGGACACGGTGCCTTGTGATGTGAATTGACCTGTATGCAGGCGAGTTGTTGGGATCACCAGGAACTTCATTATACTGCCAGTTTGAGATGGCACGGCTGCTGGTACCGTCATTCACTGATGTACCGTCGGAAAAAGTATAAGACAGGTCAGCAAACCACCCTCTGCTGAATTCTTTACGAAGCTGACCGGTGATGCTGTACTGATGTCCTTCATTGGTATTCTTAAGCAAAAGAACGTTTGTAAAGTTATTACTTACGCGTGTTTGGTCAAATTGTACATTTCCATCGTCATCGATTTCCACATCACCGAAGAAGGGACGTCCATCTGTTGTAACCACATTGGGGTTGGCTTGACCCAGGTTCAGGTTCTGGTAATCGATATCGTGGAGGTTGTTGCTGTAGATAAACTCAACTGTACCGACGATGTCCCAGGGCAGGCGCTGTTCCAAACCAAGGTTTGAACGAAGGATCTGATTGATCTTAAAGTCAGGGTCGGTGATATTTACCTCAGCTGTTTCAGTGGGAGTCAGGCCTTCTGCATCTCCGGGAAGTGGCTGATTGTCCGTGTCGGGGCTAAAGAAGCCTGCATCAAACGTATTTCTCTCATCCAGACGGGCTACATCTACACCTGTATTGGAGTACTGGTTGGAGAGCCATACACCAGGTTCACCGCCGGAAAAGAGACCGATACCACCGCGTACCTGGGTTTCCCCATCATTCCAGTTAAACCCTAAACGGGGGTTAAGCTGAAGGGTTGGATCCGGCACCTCGCTTGTATCATACCCGGAAAAGTCTTGTGCAAAAGTAGGGTTACTGGGTGGATCTTCGGTAAAGACTACCAGGTCGGCACGCAAACCGAGTGTCATGGTGAATTCCTGATTAACGCGCCATTCGTCCTGTGCATATACCGCAAAGGTATTATATCCCCAGTTGGCTTCCGGCAGACGACCATAAGCATCAACATCTGTAGAATAGCTATACTGATACCTGTTGGGTGCCCCCATCTCAAAACGGTCTATACCACTTTGCTCAAGCTCGCCTTCATCATCATAAATATTGGAAAAAGTATAGGTACCCAGCGCATCCTGAATGAATAGGTTTCTGAAGTAATTCAGATAGTTGTTGGTTCCAAACGTGAGGGTATGGTCACCGGTAAAATAGGTCATGTTGGCGGTGAATTCAACATAATCCTGATCCAGCTGATTGGCATGACGGAAACGTTCCACACCAAAATCAACATTATAGCCACCCGGCGTTTCAACCCTTACCGAAGGGAAAGGACTATCACCGTAGTCTGCTTCCTGGCGCAGACGGGTATAAGCAACTTTTACCTCAGAGATCAGGTTTTCAGACCAGGCACTGTTGAGCCGCAATGAGAAGTTACTCTGGTTACCACGCTGTCTGTACTGGCGGTTGGAAAGCGAAAAGCTGTTGAATCCCCTTGAAATACCCCGGTCATCGTAACCATTTACCAGGTTTTGCTGATAAGTGAGCCGGTGGACATTGGAGATGTTCCAGTCGAGCTTGGCAAAAACCTTCCAGTCATCTGTTCGCTGGCTCATTCTGTCATAACCGCCCGGATCGTAACCCCAATTATCCCTGGCGATATTGATGATCTCATCAAGTGCTGTCCGTTCACCTCTGAACTGAGCACCTTCGTAGTCAAAGATGGGGCTGCTTTCGCGCTTGACTTCAGCGTTTACAAAAAAGAACAGCTCATTCTCCACGATGGGTCCGCCCAAGCGCAAACCTGTCTGGTACTCATCGAAGTCATCAATCGGGCGTTCTTCGCCCATCAGGTCACCACTAACCAGCTCCTGGTTACGACCAAAGAAATAGGCAGAGCCTTCCAGGTCGTTTGTACCACTGCGGGTCACCGCATTGATGGACCCCCCGGTAAAGTTACCGTCCCTGACATCGAAAGGGGAGATGGCTACCTGAAACTCCTCAATAGCATCGAGAGAGATCGGGTTACCAATGGTTGGGATCGCATCAGAACCCAGGCCAAAACGATCGTCGAAGGTCACCCCATCAATCTGGATTGCATTCCGGCGCCCACTACGACCGGCAATGTTGTTACCACTCACCTGTGGACTCAGGCGGGTAAAGTCCTGAATGCTCCTGTTGATCGACGGGAGTGCATCCAGTTGCTCACGGCTTACACGGGAGCTTGCCCCGGTACGGTCGCCGGAAATGAGCGCATCGCGCTGGGCATAGACAGCCACCATTCCAAGCTCCACAGCCTCGTCTACCAATTCGAAATTGATGGTATAGTCCTGTCCGAGCTCCAGGTTAATACCTGTCTCCTCAGCCGTCCGGTAACCGACAAAGGTAACCCTTATCGTGTAAGGCCCGCCTACACGGAGGTTACGCAGGTTAAACCGGCCATCCGCACGGGTCACCGTACCATATTCGGTTCCGGAAGGTGTGTGAACCGCAATGACAGTCGCTCCGGGAAGGGTCGCTCCCTCAGCATCTGTGACAACCCCGTTGAAGGCTGCACCCACAGTACCCTGTGCCACCACAGACTGAGGAGCAACCAACAGCATGAGGGCCATCATCATGACAAAAAACGTCGCTTTTCGTTTCATTTGCATTGTTTGTTTTGGTTTGTAATAAGGATAAGTAGAAGCTATTGTTTTTGAGACACAAAAGTAAAGCATCACCAGATGCAGAACCGAAAATCCGCATTAAATAACCATTAAGTTCATGTAAACTGCCTATTAAAAGCCTGCAAAATTTTACTAAAATTAGTTTTTTAAAAGGTCAAACAATGTTTTAACCGGCTAAAGTTATTCACGAAAAATTAACAATCTATCCATAATATATATGTGTTTACTTGCATATATTAAATTTGACGGGAGTTGTTTAGCAACAGGATTAGTTGTGATGAAGTTATGAAGCTTTGAAATTAAAACGAAGGAAGGCGCAGAGTCGGGATAATTTGCAGTCGGATTTTGATGTGACCATCCTATGGTATATTACTGCAGCGGTCTCTCCGGGGCAAATCAGCGAACAGCTTTCCCTTTCTTCAATGTAAAAGCAAAGGTTGTCCCGACACCGGGTGTGCTTCTCACATTAATGGTCTGCTCGTGGGCTTCGATAATATGTTTCACGATGGCCAGGCCAAGACCGGAGCCTCCGCCACCGTTTCTGGAGCGACTCTTTTCACCCCGATAGAACCGTTCGAATACGCGCAGCAGTTCTTCACGGGCAATCCCTTCGCCTTCATCGGTAACCTCGGTAAGAATGTGTTTATCCATATCGAAGAAACTAACCTTGACATGACCACCTTCCTTGTTATACTTAATGGCATTTACAATCAAGTTGGAGATGACCTGCTGTATCTTCTGACGGTCGGCAAAAACCATCACCGGGTAAGCATTATGCCGGCCAAAAGTCAGACGAACCTGTTTTTCTGCCGCTTCCATCTCCAGTTGCTCAAACAGGGCCCGGACCAGGACAGTCATATCAAAATGACTATACCGTAATTTTGCCTCTCCGGCTTCAAGTTTGGCAATATCTTCAAGATCTTCAACGATGGATATCATCCTGTCAATGCTTTGTTCAGTACGAAGCAGGTAATCCCTGTTAATCTGCGGGTCATCAAGGCCACCATCAAGCAATGTCAGTACATAACCCTGAATATTAAATATCGGTGTTTTCAGCTCATGCGACACATTCCCGAGGAACTCGCGACGGTATGCTTCCATCCTCTTCAGGTCATCAATCTCCTTTTTCTTATCCCTGGCCCAGGCCTCTACCTCTTCATTGGCTTCCAAAATGATGTCGTTCGACCGGAAAGGTTTCTCCCTGCGCTGCTCACGGGGAAGCTTCATGTCACGAATAGTTTTATAAATCAGCCTGATCTTATTATAGATAAAATGATTCAGAATATAATAAAACAGAAAAAAAGAGACCGCGAGAAGGGATAGGCTGAGCAGCGCATAAACGAGTACAGGGAAAGAATATTTCAATACATAATCTATAATTATCAGAAAAAGGACCAGGAACAGCGTTATCGTAACGGCTGACGACAGGGCTAACTTTCGTGGAGAAGCATTTTTCATGAGACTCTATGGCGTATCTGGATTTGCTGTCATGTTATTGTCCGGTTCCGCCTCAAACCGGTACCCTACTCCTTTTACGGTCTTGATATGATCGATGGCAAGTTTTTCCCGGAGTTTTCGTATGTGCACATCAATGGTCCGCTCCCCCACGACCACTTCATTGCCCCAAACCCTGGAGAAGATCTCTTCCCGGGAAAACACCTTATCCGGATAAGACATCAGCAATGCCAACAGTTCAAACTCTTTTCGCGGCAGGATAATTTTCTGACCCTGCTGATAAACTACATAGCGTTCACGGTCAATTTGTAAGTCACCGGCGGTAATCATTGCGGGCGCTTTTTCCCGGAGGTGGGAACGACGAAGCAGAGCTTTAACCCGGCTTACCAGAAGTTTGGGCTTAACGGGCTTGGCAATATAATCATCCCCACCGGCATCAAACCCGGCAAGCTGGGAATAATCCTCATTTCTGGCGGTAAGAAAGGCAATCAACGTATGGGAGAGCTCCGGGTTCTTTTTTAGCTCACTGCACACTTCCATACCATCCATTCCGGGCATCATCACATCCAGGATGATCAGATGAGGATGCTGTTTCGCAGCCAGCGCGATTCCCTCAGGGCCATTGTCGGCCGTAAAAACGTTGAATCCTTCTTTTTTCAGGTTATAACTAAGAAAAGAAAGAATATCAGGCTCATCATCAACGAGCAGTATCGTGTAATCGGTATCGGCCATGCTGTTAAAAATGATAAGGTTCCATACAAAAATACATAACTTCTGCCCGTGCACTCTCAATTTATCTGGTTTTAATCATTTTTTAATGCAGACTTTACAGCCAGTTAACGTGTATAGATGCAACCGTTGGAAGCCTGATTGGCATAAACCCGACGAACGAACAGGTGGGCTCGTGCGCATGCAAAGACCGGTCTAAAAACAAAAGATTACTCGCGGTCTTCTGCAAAGAAAGTATAGGAGAGACCAAAGCTCAATACGGTATTAAACGCTCCCCAATCGTACCACCGGCCGTACAATTCATACCACTCCCTGTGTCTCTCTCCCTCAGAAGCCGGAGGTCGGAAAGGCGTAATTCCCTGGGAAAATCGTACGTGGAAGTTAAGCTGATCGGTAATGGGATACAAAAGGCCAGCCAGGAGATTTAGCTCGGCAAAGTGGAACGGCTGCTGAGCGGCCATGTCATCGGTAATATCCCCTCCGTCATTTTCTTCAAAATGCCCTACAACCGTTGACACCGACAACCCGAATTCGCCTGTGAGCTGATCAATGTGGGGAAGCCGGGTAACGGCCGAAAAGTCAAATTGCAGAACCAGTGGTATTTCCACATAATGCAGGTACAATTTATAATCCCGGTAGGGATCTTCGGGAGGCTCATCATTGTTTTCCTGCTTACCAAAAAACGGGAGGTTCTTATCATTCTGATGCTCTTCGTGGTGGGGGTCAAAAAAATCGCGGCTGCCTTTCTGGATATACATAAGCTCCAGCTGAAGCCGTGCGTTTTCGCTTATATCCATATTGGTAAAAACGGAGGCGTACCATCCCAGTTTGTCGAACCCACCGGCCTTATCCTGCGAAGCCTGACTGGCTGTCAGCCCTGCTTCCAGTCCACCCCGGAACATCTGACCGCTGGCATAGAACGGGCTGGCCACCAGCACCAACACCATTATTCCTATCGGGTACATCCTTTTCATCACAGCCCAAAAATACGCAAAACTATCGTAATTTGAAATGCAGCATCAAACAAATGCTATGGCTTACGGTTGCAGCCGTCAATAATAATTATATTTGTAAAAAAAAGTATGATCAAATCCATGACCGGGTATGGCAAATCCGTTTGCCGTCTTGACGACAAGGCGTTCAACATTGAACTGAAGACCCTCAACAGCAAATATATCGACACCAATCTCAAACTGCCTTTGGAGTTTAAAAGCAAAGAGCAGGAGATCCGCTCATTGTTAACACAACGGCTGCAACGCGGGAAAGCAGAGCTGGTGATCAGCATTGACAATCATGATGACCCTTCCGGTTTCGCTTTGAACAAACCCCTGATGGAGAAATATTACAGGGAGCTGACTGAGTTTGCCTCCAGGGTGGATGCACCGGTTTCGGAGGATCTGATCCCGGCCATTCTGCGGCTGCCCGAAGTCCTTTACCAGGAGACAGAAGATCCGGACGACGAAACCTGGGACGCTTTGTTGACCTCCATCCGGGAAGCAATCGAGCAGGCCGATCAGTATCGTATCACAGAAGGCCAACGGCTGGAGAAAGACCTGGTTGAACGGATTGATAACATACGCCGGCTGCGGGAAGCCATTCCGCCACTAGAAGAAAAGCGCACCGCGGCCCTCAGGCAAAAGCTGCAAAAAAGCCTGGAGTCATTGGAGGAAGCATCCAACGCCGACCCCAACCGTTTCGAACAGGAGCTGCTATACTATCTGGAGAAGCTCGATATTACAGAAGAGATGGTCAGGCTTGAACAGCATCTTAGCTATTTTGAACAGACGCTGCAAGAAGAGCAGTCCTCAGGGAAAAAGCTGCATTTCATAGCCCAGGAGCTCGGGCGGGAGATCAACACCATCGGCAGCAAAGCCAATGATGCCGGCATTCAGAAGATCGTCGTACAGATGAAGGATGAGCTTGAGAAAATCAAGGAGCAACTAATGAATATTTTATAATATGCAGGGGAAGTTGATTATTTTTTCGGCCCCTTCGGGTGCCGGCAAAACAAGCATCGTGAAGGGTGTGCTCGGGAAGATGCCCGAACTGACCTTCTCTGTCTCCGCATGCAGCCGCCCCCAAAGAGCCGGTGAAGTCGACGGAAAAGATTATTATTTCCTGTCGCCGGAAGCGTTTCAACAAAAAATAGATGAAGACGCTTTCCTGGAGTGGGAAGAGGTTTATCCGGGCAGCTACTATGGGACCCTCAAGTCCGAAGTGGAACGCATATGGAAAGAAGGCAAACATGTGGTTTTTGATGTAGATGTGGCCGGCGGTGTCAACATCAAAAAGCAATACCCGGAACGATCGCTGGCAATATTTATTAAACCGCCTTCCCTGGAAGAGCTTAAGAAGCGCCTGACCAACAGGGGGACAGAAACGGAAAAAAGTTTGCAGGAACGCATCGGAAAAGCCCGGGAAGAATTATCTTACGCTAGTCATTTCGACCATATTGTCGTGAATGAGCATCTGGAAACAGCCATCCGGGAAGCATATTCACTTGTTCAACAGTTTATCCACGGCTAACAAAAACAGTTCCGGCACAAATCATACAATCTATGAAAGCGCAACAGCCGACGCATACAGGGCTATTATTTGGATCCTTTAACCCGGTCCATACCGGACACCTCATCATCGCCCAGTATTTCATCCAGTACACCAGTATCGAAGAGGTCTGGTTTGTATTGTCGCCTCAAAATCCATTCAAAACGGATGAAAGCATGCTGGATGAACAAAGCCGCATGCAGCTGTTGCAGAAAGCCATAGACGGTAACGACAGGTTTCGGCTTTGTGATGTTGAGCTTGACATGCCGCTTCCTTCATATACCATCAATACGTTAAAAAAAATCCAGGAGACCTATCCGGACAAGCTGTTTACCCTGTTGATCGGCTCCGACAACCTGGCCTCTTTTGACCAATGGAAAAATTACCGGGACATCCTTTCCCTGGTAAATGTATATGTGTACCCACGGCCTGATACTGATGACACTGCCTTTGCCTCCCATCCGTCTGTTACCCTGACCGGCGCCCCCCGCCTGGAAATCTCCTCCACCCGGATCAGGGAGGCCATCATGGAAGGAAAAGAGCCACGGTACCTGGTGCCCGAACCGGTGTTAAAAATGATAAAGGAATCGGGATATTACAACAAGTTATAGATCGTCGCGTACCCTTTCTTCCGTTATTTCCCGGAAAACCTCTTCGAGGCTCTGTTCGTGTTGCTGCATGGATAAAAGAACCACACCCTCCCCCACAGCAAAATGAAAAATATCAGGCCGAATGTCTCGACTGGTACCGGCAAATACACGGTATTCCGTCCCGCCTTCATGAACGACCTCCATCACATCATTCATCGCTGTCAGTTTTTCGGTATTTATCGCTTGATCAAAAGCTACCCGGATAACATGTTTGGCTTTGTTCAGCAGGCGCACTTCATCCGTGGGTTTATCTGTGATAATCTTTCCCTTATTGATGATCATCACCCGGCTGCAAACCGCTTCCACTTCCTGCATGATATGGGTTGACAGGATCACGGTTTTTTCTTCTCCGATCGTTTTGATCAGCTGCCGTATCTCTACCAGCTGGTTGGGATCCAGACCGGAAGTAGGTTCATCGAGGATCAGCACCTCCGGATCGTGGATCAGGGCCTGCGCGAGCCCAACACGCTGGCGGAAACCTTTTGACAACTTACCGATGGTTTTACGGTATTCCGGCTTAAGGCCGGTCATCTCCACAACCTCCTCAACACGCTGCCTGCTCTTGTTCCCCAACTTATGAATCCCAGCAATAAAATGCAGATACTCTTTGACATACATATCATAATAGAGCGGATTATTCTCGGGAAGATAACCGGTGACAGCCTTTACTTTCAGCGGGTCATGAAGAACATCATGTCCGCAGACTTTCACAACACCGGAAGTCTGTGGCAGGTAACAGGCGATTATCTTCATCATGGTAGACTTCCCGGCGCCGTTGGGACCAAGCAACGCCACTACCTCACCCTGGCTGACGGAGAAGGAAACATCGTCCAGGGCTTTCTGTTGACCGTAATATTTTGTAACATTCAGTGCTTCGAGCGACATAGTGCTTGCAGGTTTATGCTAAATTAGTAATTTTATCAGGAAAACAGGCAGGCCGCAAAATAAAGACGGTAACCTGCCGGTCATTAGTAGAAACAAAACAATTTGTTACCAGACACATTGAAAGGCAGCGTAATCAAATCAACGGGCAGCTGGTACCGCGTAATCACTGATAGCGGTAAAACTGTAGCGTGTAAACTTCGCGGCAAGTTCAGGCTTGAAGGGTCTAAAGCAACCAACCCGCTTGCGGTGGGCGACAGGGTGGATATTAGTATTGAAGATGATAACGGCACGGGAATTATTGAGGGCATAGATGAGCGAAAAAACCACATCATCCGTAAAGCCACCAGGCTTTCAAAACAGACCCACGTAATCGCCGCCAACATCGATCAGGCAATTCTCATTGTCACCCTGGCCTATCCGAGAACCTCAACCGGGTTCATTGATCGTTTCCTGGTCACCTGCGAAGCCTACAGCATTCCAGCCGCCATTGTCTTCAACAAATACGACATCATCGAGGGCAGTGAAGCTGAAGAGGTCCTTTCTGATTTTATGCAGCTATACCGTGATATAGGTTATAGCTGTATCCATACATCTGCCACCAAAGGAACCAACCTTGAAGCGTTCAACGACCTTCTTAAAAACAAAACGTCGCTCCTGTCAGGGCATTCAGGCACAGGCAAGTCAGCCCTGATCAACGCTATTGAACCGGGGCTAAACCTTAAAGTACGACCTATTTCACGGGTCCACAGAAAAGGGAAACACACGACCACTTTCGCTGAAATGTTTTTGCTGTCGAACGGAGGGTATATTATCGACACCCCGGGCATCAAAGAATTTGGCCTGGCCGGTATGGAAGCCTGGGAGGTATGTCATTATTTTCCTGAAATGCGGGCATATTTCAATGAATGTCGTTTTGACAATTGCACCCATTACAATGAGCCGGGCTGCCGGGTAAAGGAAGAGGTTGAAGCCGGGAATATCAGCATTTCACGGTATGAAAACTACCTGAACATGCTTCTCGGGGAAGAAACCAGGGGATAGACGGAAAATCCCCATGTTTTAAATAAAACAGCAGGTATTATGATTTTATGGATCACACATTCAGCCGCTCAGACCACCCACATTCCGGCGCCTCTACTATCAACACTTTGTTCATTTTAACCTAAAGATCTATGCGTGTAGTTATTCAAAGAGCAGCAAAAGCAGCAGTTATCGTTAATGATAAGGAGGCTTCATCCATCGGAAAGGGACTGGTTATCTTACTGGGCATCGAGCATGACGACAGCACAGAAGATATTGACTGGCTGGTTGGCAAGATAAGCAAATTACGGGTATTTGATGATGATGAAGGTGTGATGAACCACTCGGTTCAGGATGTGAACGGAGAGCTGATGGTGGTCAGCCAGTTTACTTTGCACGCCAGCACCAAAAAGGGAAACCGTCCTTCTTACATACGCGCGGCCAGGCCTGACCACGCCATCCCATTATACAACACATTCATAAACAAAATGGGGGCTATCAGCGGCTGTGATGTTTACACCGGAGAGTTTGGCGCGCTTATGCAGGTATCACTAATCAATGATGGGCCGGTAACCATCATCATCGACAGTAAAAACAAAGAGTAGGCAACATAAGAGCTGGCAGGCTCCTGGTAACAGCATACAGGCAGATTAATATGCCCATTTAAGGTAGATGGAGCCCCAGGTAAAGCCGCCGCCAAAGGCTGTCAGGATCAGATTATCACCTTTTTTCAGCTGATCCTCGTAATCCCACAAGCAGAGCGGTATAGTGGCGTTGGTGGTATTTCCGTATTTATGGATATTGATCATCACCCGCTCGGTCGGAATCCCTGCTTGTTTCCCTGTTACCTCGATGATTCGCAAATTCGCCTGATGGGGGACTAACCAGGCAATGTCATCAGGTTCCAGATTGTGTTGCTGCATCAACTCGCGGGAAACACCGGACATTTTGGTTACGGCAAACTTAAAGACAGGTTGTCCTTCCTGATACACGAAATGTTCCCTCGCATCAATCGTTTCGTGGGATGGTGGCTTTAAGGATCCACCGGCTTTCATATGGAGGTGTACATAACCTGCACCATCTGTTTCAAACTTATGGTCAATGATGCCCAAATCTTCATCGGTGGGTTCAAGCAAAACAGCACATGCGGCATCGCCGAAAAGTACGCATGTCTTACGATCGGTATAATCCGTGATGGAAGACATTTTATCGGCGCCTACGACAACCACCTTTTTGTATTTCCCCAGCTCCACAAAATTGGAGGCAGCAACCAGTGTGTAGAGGAAGCCGGTACAGGCGGCATTCATATCATAGCTAAAAGCATTTTTGATGCCTGCCTTATGGCTGATCAGATTGGCAGTGGCGGGGAACCTCATATCAGACGTCACGGTGGCGCAGATCACCAGATCAACTTCCTCCGGGGCGATACCCCTCTTTTCCAGGAGGCCTTTAACGGCTTCGGCCCCCATGTCGGATGTGGCCCTTCCCTGGCCCTTCAATATTCTTCTTTCTTTGATCCCGGTCCGGGTAGATATCCATTCATCGGAAGTATCAACCATCTGCTCCAACTCCTGGTTGGTCAGAATATAATCGGGTAGATAACCGTGCACAGCTGTAATGGCTGCATTTACTTTTGTCATGACAAAAACTTTTAGAAAAACCTAGCCTTCTCCGGCTGTATCAGAAAAAAAGTGACCCTGGGTATACTGATCCATAGCAAGCCGGATATGTTCAGCGATACCGGCTTTATAAACTTGTTGAGAATGAATGATCATGTTTTTGATGGCCACTTCATTGGATATTCCGTGACCTATCAGAACTGTGGCATTGATACCCAAAATGGGGGTGCCACCATATATTTCATAATTAAAACGATTAAAAAAGTCATCAACCAGCCCTCTTTGTATCATCATATGATACATGGCTTCCATGTTTTTAAGGACAATATTGCCTGTAAAACCATCACACACAATCACATCGGCACTATCCTTAAAAAAATCACGGCTTTCAATATTCCCTACAAAATGGTAATCGCGGTTATCCTTCATCAGCCGATAGGCGGATTGACAGAGCAGGCTGCCCTTGTCGGCTTCCTTTCCGATATTCAGGAGGCCGACCTTCGGGTTATCAATATTATAAACATGTTTGGCATAGATGGATCCCAACAGGCCAAACTGATAGAGGACATCGGGTTTGCTGTCGGGGTTCGTCCCCACATCGATCAAAACCCCTACACTCCCATTTTCTTTCGGAATGATGGATGTTGTGGCAGGGCGTATGATTCCCTTTACGGCATCTACACTATAGATGGACCCGACAAGCATGGCACCGGTATTTCCGGCGCTGGAAAATGCGTCAAGCTCACCGGTTTTCAACATTTTGAACCCCAGTGATATGCTGGAAGAGGTTTTCCGGGTAAATGCTTTGGTTGGGGATTCTCCCATTTCGATCACCTCGGTAGTATGAACAACATCAAACTGACCGGTATCTGCCTTCTGTTTGTCCAGCTGGTCATGAATAGCCTGTTCGTCACCTATCAATACGATACGGTCGGCATCCGGCAAATCTTTTTGAGCCAGAACCGCACCGGCTACTGTAGCCTTTGGTGCATAATCGCCACCCATCACATCAATACCAATATTCATTGCATCCGCGTTGGTGAAAAAATCGGGGATCTTACAATTACTGTATTACACTGTGGTCTTCTCGATAGCCATTTGGCCTTTGTAATACCCACACTCAGGGCATACCCTGTGCATCAGCCTGGATGCGCCACAGTTGGAACAAGTTGTCAATGACGGCTTTTCTGCCTTATAATGGGTGCGTCTTTTGTCCCTGCGGGTTTTTGATATTTTACTCTTTGGATGTGCCATAGCAATGATTTGTTATAATAGTGATCAATTATCTTTATTAAATTTCAGCGCTTTTAATACTTCCCGGGGGTCTTGGTTCATATTGGCTGCCAAACCCGGTTTGTGGTTTTCTGTCGAATGCTCCTTCAAACGGTCGATCATATCCGGATCACAGACCGGGTTGCCATCCTTGTCATCGGGATGAACACGTCTGAGCGGAATACCAAGATGTAAAAACTCATACACATAATGAGACACATCAAAATGACTTTCCTCCCTTGGAATAATAATCACATCTTCGCTCTCCTCCCGAAAGTCATCACCAAATTTAACATATAACCTGTAAGCATGATCTACCGGCTCACGATAACCTTCCAGGCACCGGTCGCAGGCAAGCTCGATCCAGCCCTTCAGCACGAAATCAAACACCAACATGGAAGGCTCTTTTTCCATATTCATGCTAAGATACACTTCACCCGACGTGATCTCAGACTTTTCGAAACATGCAAAAAAAGCCTCTCCTATTTCAAAAGAAAAACGGTGGTGCCCTTCAGCAAGGCCTGAAAAGCCTATGTTATATGGTTTTAAAGGTTCCAACTTATCTTTTATCTGCCTAATTAATTTAAACACTATACATGTGACGGATTCAGATCTATTTGAATACTGTCATACATTGTCATTTGCGCTGACGCGCCGTCATTACGCTTCGCTGTTATTATGCTTCGCTGTTATTTAGCCCTTCGGGCTGTCATTGTTTCGGGTCATTCATTGGTTTCACATCCTCACGCCCTCACGCTCTCTCGCCCTCATTCCTTCAAACTTCTACACCTGAGACTTTTCCACCTTTCGACGTTTCGAGTTTCCGGCATTTTTTCTACCCACAATAT
>CAYMDX010000002.1:0-10645 GCA_964389125.1 uncultured Bacteroidales bacterium | reverse complement strand
GACTTTTCCACCTTTCGACGTTTCGAGTTTCCGGCATTTTTTCTACCCACAATATTGCACAGCCTGAAGCCATGAGTTGCCCCAGCAAAAATTTAAGGCTGCAAAGTTAAAACGAAAGTATGAGAAAAAAAAGCTTTTAAACCAATTATTACCAGCCAGGCAGATGCGGGCGCAATGGTTACAACGTTCTTATTTAAAGGCTTTTTCCAACAAAGCGTCACCACCAAGCTTCAGACGGTGGAAATAGTCGGGGACCTCTTTGCCGCTGAGTTCATCCACATACAGCTTTGCCAGGTACTGGCCAAGCATGAAGCCCTGTCCGCGAAGTCCAAGGAAAAGACCCTTATCAACATCAACAATCATCTTCGGCTCAATGTAATAACCGGACCATAAAGCCTGAAAACCAACGGCCGCAATCTCGGGGATCCAATCTACAAACACTTCGGAAACGATCTCGGCAAAATCACGCGAATTGGTTTTCAGATCCTTACCTGTTTCCAGTGGTTCCACAAGTGGTGATGCACACCCGATAACCTGACCGGTATCAGCCAGCTGCTGACCATATACAGCAATAAAACCTTTGTATTGCCTGCGGTCAATCAACATATCCATGGCGTTACCATTGACACCCAGCATGGGCAGGCGGCGGGTAATGAACGCCTGGTGCTTCACGGGAAACAGCCCCGTTTCAATACCCAACTTGTCAGCAAACATACCCCCTTCGTCACCCAGGGCATTGATGAACAAAGGCGTATGATATTCTACATATTCATTGTCATGGGTTTTGACCACCGCGACATAGTGATCCCCATTTTTGGAAACATCCACCAGGCGTGTGTCTTCCAGCAGTGTCCCGCCATTGTTTATACCCAGCTGCCTGAGCATCTCAACCACTTTTCCGGGCGTCGCCTGCCAACATTCACTGGTTTTCAGAGCCGCCAGGTATTTATTATTATGCTCATTGAAATAGGGTGAGATCTCTTTTTTGAAATCCGCAGGTTTGACCATCTTTGCCTTTTGCCATGCCATGGATTCTTCCAGGGTTTTGTACATGGCTTCGTCATGGGCAAAGTTGAGATAATGGATAGGCCGGAAGTCGACATCTCCTTTTTCCTCGAGCTCCACAAAAAGCTCACGACTGTGCCGCGCAATATCGGTAAGCTCAGGCAAGCTGAAGGTAGGCCTCCCGCCGGCAATATTTCGCCACGAGCTGCCAAAGCCCTGGTTGAGCATCACAGGTTCAAAGCCATCTTCGGCGAGAAAGCGAAACAGCGAGCTGCCAGCAATCCCCCCTCCGGCAACCAGTGCTTTGGTTTCGATTTTTTTACGTGGTTTGTTGACCACATTGGTGTGGATCTGATCATGAGCTACCGAAGGATAGATCTCACCAAGCGTAAGCTGGTTTGAGAGGGGTGCGCGCGGGGTTGAGTTACCGATAAGCTGGATGCCTAACGGGCGGAGGTTTTGCTGCAAACGACGGATACAACGGCTACCCCTGCACGGCCCCATCCCCATGTGGGTGGTATGCTTGATCTCTTCCACAGAGACAAACTTCCTGTCGCCAATGACCCGGAGCACATCATCAATAACAACATCCTCGCAATGACACATAAAGAAATCTTCTCCGGCAGCTTTCTTCGACGGCTTCAGATCCAGCGACTCCGGATAATACGCTTTCGTAACAAAACCCCTGACTTTCAATTGCTCCCCGGCAGGCATATCATCAGCCTTGACCCGGGCCACATGCGTAAGATTCGACTTGCGCAGCACCTTCTGAATCACGCCCTCACCCAGGATATTCGCATCATTGTCAACGAGGTACACTTCCCCGCCGGCTTCCATGTCATACTCGATGGGCAGGAAAAATATTCCCTTCCTGACATTATATCCAAAGATGGCGAGGCCGGGACATTGGTATACGCAGTCCATACAACCAACACACTTATCAAAATCGATATCAGGCGCCGTGCTGGTCGAAGACTTTGTGATCGCGCCATATTTACAGGCGAAAGCACAAGGGTTACAGGCGAATCCATGCAGGCAGTCAATCAGCACAAAGGGTTTTTCCATTCTTTCCTGGTCAGGCATGAAAGGTTCATCAAGCACCCTGACAGGATGTTGCTGGGAGTCGATATACTCTTTCGATACCACCAGGTAATCATCATAATTGTAGCGTTGCTTCATGGTATCCAGGATCTCATAAGCTACCTGTTTTCCACGCAGCACCGCACTTGTCCCCTCTCCTATCCGGATGGCATCACCGGCACCATAACATTTGCGGCCAAACATCTCACGGCCTTTTTCCAGGAGAGCGTCATCGGATATCAGGCCGGTACAGATATTAATGGCATCAATGCCTTCAATAACTTTTTCCGTACCTTCAATGGGTTTAAAATCGCGTGCTTCTGCTATGCGTGCCCCCGATATGCCATCACCGGCTTTGTTGGGGATGGCTTCCAGAATCATATGGGAAAGCAGGACAGGGATACCCAGCCTCCTGACCCTGTTGGCCTGTACGGGAAAGCCTCCTTCCTGCGGCATCGCCTCCAGAATTGCTTTTACACGGGCACCTGCCTGCGTCAGCTGGTAGCTGGTGAGGTAACCAATATTCCCGGCGCCCACGGTCAACACATTTCTGCCAAGAAGGGTTTTCTCGATATTCATCATCTTCTGAACGACGGCGGCGGTATAAACGCCCGGAAGATCGTCGTTATGGAAGGTAGGCAGGAAAGGTACCGCACCGGCAGCAACCACAAAATGGTCGCAATCGATATAAAAAACTTCTTCTGTTTTGAAGTTTTTAACGGCCACCCTGTTTCCTTCAAAGACATCCCAGACGGTACTGTCGAGCATGATGCCATCGTGATTCTCGCCAGCGAGGGTCTTGGAGATCTCAAACCCACGCATGCCTCCATATTTTTTCTCCTTCTCAAAAAAGAAAAACTGATGGGTTTGCATGTTGAACTGACCGCCAATTTCGGCATTGCTATCCACCACGATATTGCTTACGCCATACTCATTAAGGATTTCGCGTGTGGCGAGACCTGCCGGGCCGGCACCTACAATGACCACGTCTGTCTTATACACCTTCAGGCCCTGTGATTTAACCACAACAGAAGGCTCCGGCACAAAATCTTTCGGGATCTCGGCGACCGTGCTTACATTGTCCACACTGGTGATACAGATACGTCGGACTTCGCCATCGACAAGCATCTCGCAGGCACTACACTTTCCGATACCACACTCAAGGCTTCGGCTCCGGTTTTTAAGACTGTGACTATGGATGGGGTAGCCAGCCTGATGAAGGGCTGCTGCAATGGTAAACCCCTTTTCGCCTTCTATTTTCTTTCCATTGAAGTGGAAGTATACTTTTTCTTTTTCATCAACATTGATAATGGGATGTTGTGTGATCTTATGCATAGAGGATTCGATTAACAAAAAACAACCTGATATGAACTAACCCGGAGGGCGTAAACACTTGATCATGAACCCCACAACCGGGCATACGCAGGCAAAGGTAAGTGATTTAAAAACGTGGCTTCGAAAATAGTATAATTTTTACTGATTCTAAACTCAAAATGGTTGATACCGTATTGACAGGAGATAACTTAAAAGTTTGTATATTCGTATGAAGCGCATGCAAAGATTCGAATAAAATAAATGTGAGCATATATCATTATTCGTCAGACAAAATAAACCAATTAGCAGCATGAAAAAGTACATAACCATCATCGCCATTTTTGTTTTTCTGGGCATAGCCGCCATATTGTTTAAGGTGGGGTCACACAGTTTGACACCTGGTAAAAGCGTGGAGGCCAATGCTCTTAGTGAAAATAGTATAGAAAACACTTCAATTTCAGGAGATATGATCACATTACCGGAACCAATGACAGACAGCGGTGTAAGCCTGGAAGAGGCTCTTCGGCTGCGTCGCTCGATCCGTTCATACAAGGATGAGCCGCTTACGCTGGAAGAGGTCAGCCAGTTGCTCTGGTCGGCACAGGGGGTGACGAACGAACGGGGTTTTCGCACGGCGCCATCTGCAGGAGCTACATTCCCGCTGGAGATGTTTCTGGTGGTGAATGACACAGAGGACCTGGAGCAAGGCATCTATCATTACCATCCGGATGAGCACCAGTTGGAGCTCTTACGCACGGAGGATGTATCATCTCCGCTATACCGGGCGTGCCTCAGTCAGTCCATGGTTAGGGATGGCGGAGCAGTACTGGTGTTTGCGGCGGTCTTTGAGCGTACCACTGACAACTATGGAGAGCGCGGTGAACGCTACGTATACAATGAGATCGGGCATGCCTCACAAAATGTACATTTGCAGGCAGCAGCCCTTGATCTTGGAACGGTTGTCATTGGCGCATACCGCGACGAAGAGGTAGAAAGCATACTGGATCTTGGGGATCAATACAGGGTATTATACCTGATGCCGGTCGGGAAATTGTAGTTCAGGCTCCCACTGTCTGTATCCGAACTGTATCAGAAACCGTAGGAAACGCCTGTCTGAAGAGAGAGACTATAGGGGAATGCATGTTGCATCATCATGCCTTCCTGTAAGACAGGATTGAGAAACACCTGTGCCGTTGGTTCAAGGTGGAAACTCAGGTTTCCGGAGACAGGCAATTCAAAGGACAACCCGGCAATAGCGGAAAAATTAAGTTTCCTTACGCCCTGGGTTTTACCAATGGGTCGTTCATTAACAGCTTTTCCCAAAAATACCTGGTTTGATAAGAGGTAATTGCCGGAAAAGCCGCCTTTAAGATGAACATCAAAACCTCTCTGATAAACATCATACCTGAAAATCACAGGTAGCTGGATGAAACGGAACATTTGAGTTACACCTGTTTCGCCCTTTTTGAGGTCCTTGCCCTCAATACCATCTATTTTTTCACTTGTAATAATACGGCTGGATATGTTATCATCGAAATAATGGTAGTTATCCCGGATCTCAATATTTCCCTGTGAGGTCATAATGCTTTGCGGGGTGGCTACCTGTCCTGATTTAACGCCGTGATTAAAAAGTGGTAATCGGGCGCTGTGTGTGTATGATTGAATTTCTCTTACATATTGACCTGTATTAAGAAAGTGAAGGCCTGTTTCAATCCTTAATTTTGCAGAAACATCGAAAAAAGCACTTAAACCAACACCAAATGTAATCACCTGCTCTTCAAGGTCATCGAAAGGGATATTCTGAATACCAAAACTACTGCTTCTGGTGAGGAGCCGGTAATTATATTGAGGTGCAAAATGTGTGGCGAGCCTTATATTGAGTAAATTTTTATCATCCGCTATTTGGGTGTATGCCATGTCTGACATCCTTTCAGGCTGAAGCTGTTCATCCATAAATGCAGGGGCATGTCGAACATCGGATGGCAAGTTGGTCGTTGAATGACTATTGTAGGCTAAGGGGCTGCTTAAAGTCAATGATGGCATTGGCTGTGAGGCAAGCTCATCAGTGTCTGCCAGATTCAGTGGCGCTTCAACGTAATCAGTGTGTTGGATTGATGGGGACTCATTGGATGCCAATGGGCGGAACTCCGCATCCGTATACCGGGCAGAAACCGGGTCACCGATGCCTGCAGGCTCCGGCGCATCAACGTCAGGATACGCTTGTTGCGGACCTGTTATCTGTGTTGATGAATCATCAGGCATCAGCATCCACAAAGAAAAAACAGCAACAACAAAAGCTGTTAGCACCGCCGCAAATCGAAATATTTTAGAAAACAGCTGTTTACCGGATTTTTTATCCACTGCTTCCGAAATGAACACCCACGCCTCTACCGGCGGGTTGGCTGCCAGGCCATCCAGTTCTTCATAAAACCGCTTATCAATATAGTGCCGGTTCATTTCTGATAACTATCATTAAACAGCTCTAACAACAGCCTTAAATTCAACATCTAACTTATTCTTTAAAATCATCCTTGCTCTGGTCAGGTTCGACCGTGAGGTAGACTCTGATATATCCAGGATTTCCGCAATCTCATTGTGGTTGTATCCTTCCAGGGCATAAAGGTTAAAAACCAGCCGGTACTGAATGGGAAGCCCCTGCACAAAATTCAGTATATCACGTGTGTGCAACATAGCCGGGCCATGGTTCTGATGGACATCTACCTCATAGTCATTAATGCCTTCATCCAGGGACAAATGATAAACACGTTCGCGATATTTTTCAATGGCCTTGTTTACAAATATCTTTTTGATCCAACCTTCGAGACTACCATTGCCCTTGTATGATGGTAATTTTTGAAACACCTTGATAAAGCCTTCCTGAAGGATATCCTGAGCTTCTTCATAGCTCGATGCATAACGCAGGCATATACCAAACATCTTTTTCGAATACCGGGCATAGAACTGGTATTGATCAAGCTTGTTGTTGCGCAAACAACCTTTAAGGATTTTCTGTATCGGATCTACCATTGGTATAGCGTATAGCCCAAAGATAGCAAAACTTTTTTCTGGTCAAACCCCTTTGGGGTCAAAAAATATTTTTCAATGAGCTTGAGCTACACTTTCTCTCCCGTGTTGAATCCTACCGGTTTGAACCGCAGAAATGTGTTTTCATATACCCATCAAATAAAAAACCCCCGTGAGAACCTTGCGCAAACAGGTTACTCGGGCGGGAGTTTTATTGCTACAATACTAGAACGCCAAATCTGAGAAACGTTCCAGGGAAATGGCCGCATGGTTAGTTGATGTTGGTTTAATGTTGTTTTGGTTGCCTGCTAGTGCGAACAGTTGCGAGGCAATGTGCGGCCACTTCCGTATCCCCTGAAACGAATACAAAACCTAAAAAATTAAAACTAGTAGAAAAAGGAGAAAACACCCGGAATCCAACCCGGGAAGCGATAAATGGCATTGTATTCTCAGCAATAAATAAAGAGCGCAATGCAATCGTTTCGCTATTGATTACATTATTAAGACGAGAAAACAACTCCAAACGCTGCGTGGAAATAAAAAAAGTAACAAATTTAACCCGAAGAGCCTTGCTTATTACGAATCTCAAGCTTCAGGTAATCCAGCATGAGGTTCATATCCATCTCCTGGATGCCGTGTTTTGCCAAATGGATCCGGTCTTCATTAAAAGCCTTTTCAAATTCTTTGAGGCTTTTCCAGGATCTGATGCTCTTCAAATACATTTGAAAAGCCTCCACCGGCTCACGGCGGCACCAACTTACATGACCCAGGTTCATGAGGTCATAGGGATTATCAGGCTCATCCGCAAGCAGGCGTTCGAGATAATCTTTCGCCGTATCAAACTTTCCCAGCAGGAACGAACACCATGCCAAAGGTCTGCGAATCTTATGGTTTTCAGGGGCAAGCACTTCAACCTTGAAATAATACCCGAGGGCTTCCTGGTAGCGCTCAAGATGAATCAGACATTGACCAATATTTGCCTGCACACGCATGTCTTCCGGATCAATTTTTTCTGCCTGTTGATAATACGAAAGTGCCTCCTCCCATCTGTTCAGGTATTTACAGCAATAAGCCAGCTTTTTGATAATCCATAACCTTCCTCCTTCAATCAGGTCCGCTTTCTGATAAAAGTAAAATGCCTGCGTAAAATCAGCCTGCTTTTCATAACAGAAAGCAATTTTTTCAAAAAGCTCAATACTGTTCTTATCTTTCTCAAGAATAGACAAAAACACCTTTAAGGCATCCTCATAAAACTGCTTATCAAACAAAAACTCAGCAATATTACGTATGGTTTTATTGGCCGAAACCAGGTTCTGCACAAACCGCGTTTCATGCAGGTCGAGATCCAGCGAAAAAATGTCATCAAACTCATTGCGCCAGGGGTGCAGTTTATAAAAACGATACAAATCCTGGAAATACTGTGTATAAATACTTTTTGACCGCGCAAGGCCTCCCTGGAGCTCCTGGTCTTTTTCCAGCTCCGATATGTTTTCCATTTCCGCATTCAGCATATTCATCATCATCGACTTTTGCTGATCCGGAACCATCTCAAGATTAAAAGAAAAGGAATACTTATCGGAATTACACATAAAATAGGTGTTCTCCAGCTTTTCCAGGATTGGCGTAAGGTCAATTCCTTTATCAGGATCATGAACGGCGGATTGTACTGCAGGGTTTTGTGCGTAGAAAGGAAGGAACCAGTTGCTAATTTCCCTGAAGAACGGAAAATGCTTTAGCTGCGCGAAAGCACTGATAAACACATCCATTCCGTCCATTTGCATCTCGGTAAGCTCCTGAAGTTTATTCAAGAGGTCAGGTGCATCCTCAAAAACAGTTTCCCAGTCGGGGTTTTTCTCATCCTCTTCCCCGGTATCCGAAAAAATATTATTCAGATCAAGCTTTTCTTCAATGCGTGGCCGCATCTTCATCATCTCCGGAAGGATCTCCTCCTCCCACTTCTTTTTCACCCGCTCTGTTTCACGCGATTTGATGAACTGTATCAGAATAGCTTCGATGTGTTGTTCAATATTTGGCAAAGATTGCAGAGCCAGGGTTTTTTCTTCCAAAACAGTGTATAAATGATAGCGATCATTGTATTTCAGAAAACCGATAAACAGGCCTATCATGGCCCGTTCCCAGACCAGGTCTTCCTGCTTTTCAACAAATCGGAAAAGCAGTTCGAATTTGTGAACATCAAAATACCGCAACAGACTAAGTGTTAAAGCACTAACTATTAGCGCCTTATCGTGCCATAACAATTTCTCTGAGTCGCAAACGGCCCCCAGCAGGTTATTTTCGTCTTCGGCAAATTTATCAGTAAGCCATATGCTGGTAAATAGTTTCTCGAGTGTTTTCTCCCGCTCCGGGGAAACCCCACTGTCACTTACTTTGGCATCCTTCAGAAGACCGGACAGCTCATCATCAAAAGCGAGGCTTTCTAAAGATTCCAGGGCTTCCATTCGTTCTGCGGCATTTTGTCCACCCTGCGCTTTTTTCAGCCGCACGATGTGTCCGTCGCCATTTTCCACCAGCAACATCTCCCGCAATTTGTCGGACATCTCCAACAAGGTACGAAGAAGATAGGTATATATCTTTTCCCTTTCGGGATCCTGCACTTTGGCAAAAGAATGCTGCAGAAGGTGTGAATAGGTATCCTGCAATTCATTTAACTCCTCATGAAGAAACTCTTTTCCCGACACATTGATCAACTGGCGTAATACCTCAATGGCATCAGCAACCCGCCGCCTGTGGATCAGTTTGCAGGCGTTATCATATTTTTTAAGGACTTCCTGGTTTCGCATAGCTTATGGTTTATCCTGCAAAGATAAAGCAATGGAAGGGAAAATAAAGGTAAGACCATCATTTTACCAGTTACTTTGGTATCCTTCACCCCGGGAAACCTACAGTAAAAGACGTTCAGCGCTCATAAAGCATTTCGCGGTAAACTGCACCAGGGTAAGGGCAGAATTATCGTTTGCAGCAGAGTAAGACATGGTATTGTTGATTTTTTGTTTCCATGAACCTGTTATTTTAGACGATTCATGGATATGACCATGCAGGGTAAGCATTGGCTGCTGCTTCTCAATAAACTCCTTCACGGCAATACTACCCACGTGCACATCAACCGGCACATGATCTACCATTACGCCATCCAATCCGGCGCGATCCAGACTGGTTTTATAGGGAGGTGAATGAAAGAGAAAAATGGCTTTAGAGAGGTCGTTCTGCCCGGTTAAACATTCAAGATCCTGTTTTATCGTGGCAAAATGCACATCCTGGTCCGGTTCGACGGTACGGTAGCCTTCATGCGGGTGCACACACCCCGGATCGGCGTAACGTGAAACATCATAGCATTCCCAGTCTTTCAGCATGAACGGTGTAGGCGGAACCATGGCATATCCGTAAACGGTAAAATCGTCCAGGGCCTTCTGTTTCATATGCATATAATGCCACAAGCCTTCCTGTTCATACCATTGAATGGCTGCTTCCTCACTCCTGGGGTCATCATTGCCCGGAATTATAAATATATCGGGATAATCCGCACCCAGCAGATCTTTCAGTCGCCTGAAACCCGCTGCCAAAAACCCGGATACGAAATTGATAGGGTTTGCATCCTTATGGTCCAGATAATGAAGTCCGGCCGGCAACAGATCACCACCAAAAAAAACAGCCCGTGGCCGCTTTTTTTCAATCTGCAAAAACAGTTTCTCATAACGCGCAATATTGCCATGCAAATCCGAAACAAAAAAGTAAAGGTCGTTCATGGTATCAGACTTTGCGAAGTAATTTTGGTCGGTTATTCACTGAATCCAGCATGGCCGCAAAACTGGACTTTTGTTTGATCTCTTCATCCGTAATAATATGCAAGTCAACCAGGCTTCCACGAACTTTGTAACCGGTATTTTGGTGATTGATGGCGGCCAGGCATAACCCCCATCCTTCACACCAAGCTGATAAAAGTCTGTGTTTCATGGTATCACCGGAACAGTAGGCCAAAAGGTCAATATCCGAACAAGGCCCGACATGACCGGTTTTGACACTTCCGATAAGGTACAGGGCTTTCACCCCGTAATCCGGCAATGGCAACGCTTCAGCCATGCGTTGAGCCATATCATAACGCCATTGCCAGTGTTGCTGCTTTTCATCGTGTACCATATACAAATATAAGAAAAAGCTGGAAGCTCGAAGCTGGAAGCTGGAAGCAGAGAAGAAGTTAGAAGTT
>CAYMDX010000001.1:52134-55066 GCA_964389125.1 uncultured Bacteroidales bacterium | reverse complement strand
ACATACACATGAAAGAATATACGTATACTGAAAAAAAGGATACCCGTTCCGGTTTTGGTGAGGGTCTTGTAGAGGTTGCGCGTAAAAACCCGGATGTAGTCGGTTTGGCTGCTGACCTTACCGGATCACTGAAAATGGGAGACTTTAAAAAAGAGTTTCCTGACCGCTATTTTCAGGTAGGTATTTCGGAGGCCAATATGATGAGTGTTGCGGCCGGGATGACCATCGGCGGAAAAATACCCTATACAGGTACTTTTGCGAATTTTAGTACCGGCCGGGTATATGACCAGATCCGGCAAACCATTGCCTATTCCCACAAAAATGTGAAATTATCTGCTTCCCATGCCGGCATTACCCTGGGAGAAGACGGGGCTACCCATCAGATGCTTGAAGATATTGGTATGATGCGGATGTTACCGAATATGACCGTGATCGTTCCGTGTGATTTTAACCAGACCCGGGCTGCTACCATTGCTGTGGCAGATCACGAGGGACCTGTCTATCTGCGTTTCGGTCGCCCAAAAGTACCCAATTTTACAGAACCCGGTCAAACCTTTGAGATCGGTAAAGCCATGGTGCTGAATGAAGGATCCGATGTAACCATTTTTGCAACCGGCCACCTTGTCTGGGAAGCCATTGAAGCTGGGAAGGTCTTATCCGGCAAAGGAATCGATGCGGAAATCATAAATATACATACCATTAAACCTTTGGATGAAAAACAAGTCTTACAATCAGTAAGGAAGACCAGATGTGTAGTAACGGCGGAAGAGCATCAGATTTTCGGAGGCCTTGGTGATACCATCTCTGCCTTGCTGGCAAAGGAACATCCAGCTCCGGTTGAAATGGTTGCAATTCAGGATCGTTTCGGTGAAAGCGGAAAGCCTGATGAACTGATGAAAAAATATGGACTGACCGCTGCCAATATCACGGAAGCCGCCATGAAGGCAGTCCAGCGCCTGGGTTAAGAAACAGTTTATTTCAAATGGCACAGTATACAGATGAAGAATTGCTGGAGATGTTTATTGAAGGGGATAATCCCAATTACGCCTTCAATCTTATCGTCAGGAAATATCAGGAGTCTGTCTACTGGCATATCCGCCGGCTTGTTATAACACATGAGGATGCCAACGATATTGTACAGGATGTTTTCGTAAAAGCCTGGAGGGGTCTGCATAAATTCAGGAGAGATGCCGGATTGTATACCTGGCTGTATCGTATTGCTACAAATGAAGCGCTCTCTTTTTTGAAAAAGAAAAAACGGCGTATGTTCCTGTCTATGATGGATGCAGGTAAACAGCTTGAAGACTCCCTGGAAGCAGACGTCTATTATCAGGGTGATGACCTGCAGAGGAAGGTTCATAAAGCTATATTAAGCCTTCCGGAGAAACAGCGGGCCGTATTTAATCTACGCTATTATGACGAGATGAAGTATGAGGACATGACCAGGGTGCTCAATACATCTGTCGGTGCATTAAAAGCTTCCTATCATCATGCCGTAAAGAAAATTGAAAAATATATCAGTTCATGATTAAACCTTTTTTTCTTATTTTTATCTAACAGAATGAGAAGTAATGCGAAAATGTCATCAATATCAAATGATATAAAGACAACCAACCAACGGAGTTGATCAATGCGAAAAGACAATAAAGCAAATATCAAACAGGAACTGCAACAGCTTGGCAGTAGCCTTCAAAAAGAAGGAACAGGGAAGGAGTTTCGTGTCCCTGATAACTATTTTGAAGCATTGCCGGGTATTATCCAGGATAAGGTTTTGCAGAAAAATCGCCTGTCGACTCAACAAGCCGTTTGGGTGGTGTATCGCAAAGCCATCACCGTTTCAGCAATCGTGCTATTGTTGGCAGGTGTTGGTATCGGCCTGTTTTATAGCGGCAGTAATGACAGGCAGGACTATATAACAGCTGAAGAAGTTGCCGCCGAAATCGACTACCTTGCTTACCATTCAGCATTCGATCACTCCCTCCTGGAGGATATCGTCGGGGAATCCGATTTAACACCGGATGAAATCTTTTACGGTCTGGAAACAGGCTATTACGATGACATAGAAGATATGGACGAATATGACGAGGTGATCGAGGAAATGTTCGAAGAAGCGCGTTACTATGGCATTGAAAGCGATTACCTTTTGTCGTCACTTGATTAAAACACCAACATTATGGCTACCTTGAAAAAAACGTATTCACATTATAGCATATTTATTATCCTGTTTGTTCTGCTGTTTGCAATCATGTATCAGCCGGTTTCCCTGCATGCACAGGGCAGAGACCGCCCGCAACGGCGCTTTCAGAACCACAAAGAAGCCATTGAATCAAGGCGGATTTCCTATATTACAAAAACGCTTGAATTGTCTACGGAGCAGGCCCAGGAATTCTGGCCGATTTATCACGAATACAAGCGTAAAGTTGATTCACTCTCCAACGCAATGCGTCAGAAACGTGAAGAATTACCGGATGCTGAAGAAATGAGTGAAGAAGAGGCCGCAGAATACATAGAAGCCGAGTTGGCACGTTTTGAGCGATCGGCCGGGTTAAGGCGCGAATACACACAAAAGAAGCTCGAAGTGCTGTCCGTTAAACAGGTGGCTTTGCTTTTTGAAGCCGAAAGAGGGTTCAACCGGATGATTTTCAGGGAGGCCCAACGGCGGCATCGCCGGGACGACAGAGACAATTCCGGTAACTGATCCTGTTAGGTAATACCAGGCTGATCAGCGAAAAACTACTTTTTTAGAAATAGGATACAGTGGATCAATAACATCAAAATCATACCTATACCCGGGAACAGCTTATGTCCCCGGGTATTTTTTTGTATTGCATACAACATAACTATCCTGCGTTGTGACAGGCGCCTGTTTTACATGCAACACCATGTTTCAGGCCCGGATGAGGCATCAGGATTTGTTTCAGGCCCGGATGAG
>CAYMDX010000001.1:0-52034 GCA_964389125.1 uncultured Bacteroidales bacterium | reverse complement strand
TGTTTCAGGCCCGGATGAGGCATCAGGATTTGTTTCAGGCCCGGATGAGCCATCAGGTTTTCGTGGTACAAGGATCCCACCCCGGAATATATTCGGGTGACTTTTCCGGGTTAAACCGAATTTGCAGGAAAAATTGAGCGCCTGTACTTATTCTGCTTTTTTGGCAATGTATCCGGTATAAAACCATGCTCCACCAACCAGCGCCAGATCTTTCAGCAATGAGGTCGGTTCGGCTCCGTCCAGAGCTGCCGGCAGATGAATGGTTAATACAAAAACCAGCAACATCAGTCCTAACAGAAAGCTGGCCCAATAGTCCCAGACCTGAATAATGATGCTGATGGCAGCTCCAACGAGTGCAATGCCGGTAAGGATCACCCAAAATATCGGAAAAGGAAGCCACTGTGGAATTATCCCTGCCATATCACTGGCATTCATAAAATGAAAAACGCCAAAAAGCAGCATCGGAATGGCAAACAGAAATCTGGAAATGTGTTTGGTAAGAATGTTCATAACGTCATGTTTGGTTCATAAATGGTTTTACCAGTAATGTTGAATATAAATCATATTCAGAACATTATAAGATTAAAGTACCTCATTTGCAGAGGATATAAAAATTTTATTAAATAAATGTATAAAAAAATTTGTTTAATTCCAAAAAAGATTTGTACATTTGTACTGTATTAGATATGTAGAACACTAAAACATTAACAATGGTTCAGATAGACAATCTTCATTTTGGTTATACAAGGAAGCGACCCTTGTTTACCAACCTTGACCTGCAACTGCTTCCCGGAAATATTTATGGCCTTTTGGGCATGAATGGTGCAGGTAAAACAACCCTTTTAAAGCTCATAGCCGGACTGGTTTTTCCGTGGGAGGGACAATGTAAGGTTAACGGCTTTGAATCAAGAAAACGCGTACCTGAATGTCTGGCTGATATTTGCCTGATTCCGGAAGAATATCATTTGCCACCGGTTCGTATTTCGCGTTACGTCTCATTAAATGCTCCTTTTTATGAACGATTCGACCATGAAAAGCTGGACTGGCTGTTAAAAGAGTTTCAGCTTGATCCTGAACAAAAAATCAACCAGCTGTCATTCGGGCAAAAGAAGAAGTTTTTGCTGGCATTCGGCTTGTCGACATCTGCAAGGGTTTTATTGATGGACGAACCCACCAATGGTCTCGACATACCCTCAAAAAGTCAGTTTCGCCGGGTGATCGCTGCCTCACTCAATGAGGAACAAAGCGTGGTTATCTCAACCCATCAGGTGCGTGACCTTGAAAGCTTGATCGATCCGGTTATCATTATTGATGAAGGACGTATCATCTTTCAGCAATCCCTGGAAGCGATTTCATCATCGTTGCTGTTCGAAACCCTTCCAGAGATAAAAGAGAATAAGCAACCCATTTATTATGAGGAAGCGCTGGGAGGATATGCCGCCATTATTCCAAACAATGAAACAAAAGAGACAAAAATGGATCTGGAGCTGCTGTTTAACGGGGTAGTTGCTAACGCAAATGGCGTAAATAAAGCATTTCAACAAACAGAACCGAATGAGAAACATGAAAACAGCCCTCTATAGCAGAAGGAAATCATTACTGGGTAAGAGTTACTATTATTTGAATAACAAGAAAAAACAGAAAAATCATGAGACATATATTTCTTTTTAAACGCTTCTTTTTGCTTGGCAGACGGCAGGTTTTGTCCCATGCTACGGCCTGGTTGACCGCTTTTGGCGCTGTAGGGGGTACATTGCTTGTACTTGCCTTGCTTATAGGTTATTTCGAGCCGGCCAATATCGCATCTTTACGGGGCTTATTCTTTACAGGGCTTTTTATCGGAGGATATATTTTTTCCAGTACCATTTTTAATGAATTGCATCACCCTCAAAGAAGCAGCCAGTATCTCACGCTGCCGGTCTCTGTTACAGAACGGGTTCTTATATCATGGCTCATCACGGGCATCCTTTTCCCGGTGGTCATGTTTCTGACTGCTATGATCGTCAACCTGATCGTAGAAATCACCCTGAATCTTACGCCTTTTCCCGGCCTGTTTTCTCAGGGTAGCCGGGCAACCGTAAGTGTATACATCGTGACACAATCGATATTTCTGTTCGGGGCCGCCTATTTCAAGAAAAATCATTTTTTAAAAACCATTCTGAGCCTGTTCGTATTGTTTATTGTTTTTAACAGTATAATCGGACTTGTTGGGTGGGCATTGCTGTCACCCTTTTCGTCGGCAGGTGAGTTGGGTATCGACATGCAGAATGTGTCGCCGGGACTGGAACCCGTTTTTATGGACTATATACCCACCACTGCCCACATACTGTTTAACTATCTGATGCTCCCGTTTTTCCTCGTCGTAACATGGTTCAGTCTGAAAGAAAGGCAGGTGTAATGATGGATTTTAAAAACGGTCAACCCATTTATTTGCAGATAGCAGATTATATCTGTGAACGTATCCTCAAGAAGGACTGGAAGGAGGGATCAAAATTACCTTCTATCCGCGATACCGCCGTAAAGCTGGAGGTTAACCCCAATACCGTCATACGAACCTATAATTTCCTGCAGAACAAAGGGATTATCTATAACCAAAGGGGTATAGGCTATTTTGTAGCCGAAGGGGGACTTCAGAAAACAATGACATTTAAAAAGGAAATCTTTGTCATGGAAGAATTGCCGAGGATTTTTCATACAATGGATATCCTCAGGCTTGACACAAAAGATATTGAAAAGTATTATCAGCAATATAAACTATATGACACACCGACACCATGACATGATCCGGTTGTCTATCCTATATGCTTCGTTTAACCAATTCATTAACCCCAATAATTTGTCTGTGTGATGAAAACAACCAATAGAATTTTATTAACCGCATTTTTTGTGCTTATCGTAATCATGATAGCCGTTATTGTCTCAATACGTTTCTCTTTGTCGGAAGAGCTTGTCAGGGGAAGTGGCGAGGTTATTGAGGAAGAACGGATGATTGATCCTTTTGATTCCATTGAGGCAAAAGGCAACCTTCAACTTTTGCTGCAACAACATAATCAGGAACAGGTCATTGTTGCCGCTGATGACAATCTGCTAGAACTCATCGAAACCTATGTTAGCGATAAAACCCTGTATATCAATTTATTAAAGCCGGTAGGAAGTTACGAAAAGATGGATGTCATTGTTGTCTTTAACGATCTTGATGCGCTGGAAATTTCAAGAGGAGGGAGGGCAGAAGCTCCTGATGGCATCAGAACAGAATTTTTTACACACAAATTGCAGTCCGGTGCCCAAAGTACACTACATTTGCATGTTGACGAGCTGACGCTTGATATGTCATCCGGCGCGCATGCAAAGCTCTCCGGGGCAGCTGCTGTAATGAATGCCAAAAATGCATCAGGCTCTGTGCTTGATGCTGCTAATATGGAGGTGTCTGTATGTTCAATCAAAGCCAGCAGCGGTGCCACCAATAACCTGTTTGTTACGTCGGAACTGTCGGCAGAAGCTACTAGCGGGGGTGTCATTCGTTACAGCGGAGATCCTGCCGTTACAAGTAGGCAATCGTCAAGCGGAGGTAGAATTACAAAATAATTGGTGACTGATCATCTTGTGTTACAATAAAAGCAACAGGGATGGGTTCTGAAAACCTCAAAAAGGCGGTAAAAAGGGTTTGCTGGCTGGCGGGTATTGATCTGACGCGCAATATGGCTTACGATCGCCAGACGGCCAACCTGATGAAACGTATCCTTAATACACATTCCAACTGTATTGACATTGGCAGCCATGATGGCGACATACTCGCTAAAATGATTAGGCTGGCACCTAAAGGGGTACATTTTGCTTTTGAACCTATTCCTGAATACTACCAATACCTGAAAAGGCATTTTGGCTCGTTCGCTACTATTTTTCCGTATGCACTATCCGATAAAGAAGATATCACATCATTTCAATATGTCAAAAATGCACCGGCATATAGTGGATTAAAGAAGCGACAGTACAATAAGGATAAACCTGACATAGAAGAATTGACTGTGGAAACCAGGCGACTGGATCGTATCATTCCACATCATATACACATTGATTTTATCAAGATTGATGTTGAAGGGGCGGAATATCAGGTTATGAAAGGTGCCATTGACCTGTTGTCCCGTTGTCGTCCCTTCATCGTGTTTGAATTTGGTCTCGGAGCCAGCGATTATTATGGTGCGCATCCCGGTGCGCTTTTTACTTTGCTTGAGTCTGCCGGACTAAACATCAATACATTACCAAACTTCCTGAAACAAACAAAGCCGCTTTGTGTATCTGATTTTGAGGACCTGTATTACCAGAACCGGGAATACTACTTTATAGCTTTTCCATGAAATAAATGTTATATAATTAATATTATGTTAAATAGCGGGTGTAAAATAATAACGGGGAACAAAAACCTTGCTCCCCGTTGTTATTAAATCTACTCAGCTAACGTGTTTCGTTTGCAACAGTAGCTACTTATCTTTCTTCTTCTTCTCCGAAATATTTTTCATAGATTTCCTGGATCTCTTCTAATTTATCCCGCTGATCGGTCCTTGCATAAAGTTCCACCAGTGAGATAATAACATTCCGGTAGCTGGGGTCATCTTCATCGATCATTTCTTTAGCTCGTTCCAGGTAAGGTTGGGCTTGAAGCCAGACTTCTTTGAACTCTTCTTCCGTTTCCTGGTATTGTGCGAAATCCTGGGTTTCCCGTAACTCTTCCTCTGCTTCCTCGAAAATTCTTAACCCTTTATTAAAGTGCAACACACCGAGGTTATACACGGCGTCGAAATATTCGGGATCCAGCTCAATGGCTTTCTCATAGGCTTCTACTGCCTGCTCAAAGGCAAACTCTCTTTCTTCATCCGTATAGGAATCATCTTCCGCCATTTTGTCATAGTTGGCACCTAAGGCAAAATAAAGACCCGGATTATCCGGTTCTCTTTCGATGGCGATATTAAGAACTTCTTCAGCCTGTTCAGTGTCACCGGTAACAATATGTATGTTGGCTTCATTAAAAATCAGATCCAGATTTTCAGGATACCGTTCACGGCCTTCCTGGATATATTCGGTAGCCTGGGTGGTGTCACCCAACTCCATAGAGATATTAGACAGTGAAGAATAGATATAAGGTTCATCATGTTCTTCTTCCCTGAGTTTGAGATATAAAGGTTTTGCCTGTTCGAAATCCTGAGAAAGCTCTGCAGTGAGGGCAGCATTATACAGGGTTGAATAGTCAACTTCCTCTTCTTCGGCTGTAAACTCTTCTTCTAATTCAAAGGCGCGCAAGAAATAGGTACTGGCATCTTCCCAATTTTCCTCGTTATAAGCCTCCACACCGGCATTGAATACCACCTCAGATATCAATAGCTTGGCTTGTTGGAGTTCGAGCAGAAGCATACCTTCTTCATCAAGCTCTTCTGCTTTTTGGATGGCTTCATCCCCTTTTTCAACCGGATTATCTGCAAGTTGACGATATTCCTCTTCCTCTGCAATAGCGATTTGCAGATATAATCGTCCTTTCACAAGCCAGTAATCTGCATCTTCTTTGATTGATTCATCTTCTTCAACGGCCTGGTCGAGGGTTTCTTTGGCTTCAATCAGATTACCCCTATCTACATCGCGCTCGGCCTGCGATACGCTTGGACCAAATAATGCGGCACAGCCGGAGAGCAGTGCAACGGATAGCAGAAATATTAATGTACGTTTCATTTGATTTGATTTTTGGTTTGCAAAAAGATTAGTATTAAACGTTTTATTATTGTTTGCAAATGTAAGAAAATCTTATAAAATATAAACTATTTGCTATATCATGTCTGTATGTCATCTGACTGCATGCCGTTTCCGTTAAGTTCTTTTTCCTTTATTTTGGTTACGGCAGCAATTTTATCGTTTTTCTTCAGGGTTATCAGCTTTACACCCTGGGTGGCACGTCCCATCTCGCGGATATCCGAAACAGGCAGACGAATGGTCAGTCCGGATTTATTAATGATCATCAGATCATCCTGATCACTCGCATTCACCATATTAATAAGCGGGCCGGTCTTAGTAGTTACATTCATTGTTTTCACTCCTTTCCCCCCTCTGTTTGTAATGCGGTACTCATCCAGAATGGAGCGTTTCCCGTAGCCTTTTTCACTGACCACCAGGATGCTGCTCATTGGGTCTTCCACACATACCATACCAATAACTTCGTCGTTCTGACCGGATTTGGCTATCCCTTTTACACCGGATGCATTTCTGCCTATAGACCTGACGGTATTTTCCCTGAAGCGGATTGCTTTACCACTGCGAAGACCGATCAGTATATCATTTTGGCCATTGGTAAGAGAAGCTTCCAGCAACTCATCCCCTTCCCGGATGTTGATGGCGATGATCCCGTTGATTCTGGGTCTGCTGTAGGCCGACAGGCTTGTTTTTTTGATGATTCCCTGTTTTGTACACAGTATAATGTAATGATTGTTAGTATATTCGTTGTCGGTCAGGTCTTTGACATTGACAAACGCTTTGATTTTATCATCCTGCGGGATATTGATAAGATTCTGTATGGCCCGTCCTTTTGAGGTTTTGGTTCCTTCGGGAATTTCAAACACACGCATCCAGAAACATTTTCCCTGTTCGGTGAAAAACAACAGATAGTTGTGGTTTGACGCCACAAATAAGTGTTCGACAAAATCGTCTTCGCGGGTCATGGAGCCTTTGCTGCCAAGCCCTCCCCTGCTCTGCGTCCGGAATTCTGTAAGCAGCGTACGCTTGATATAGCCACGATGGGAAATGGTGATAACCACATCTTCATCCGGAATGGTATCTTCTATGCGGAAATCATTGGCGGTATATTCAATTTCTGTACGGCTGTTATCACCGAATTTCTCTTTCATCTCCTGCAGCTCTTCCTTGATAATATTCATTCGCAGGGAGACGTCGGCGAGGACGGAGTTATAGTAATCAATTTTGTTTAGCAGGTCATTATATTCGTTTTGAATTTTGCCCCTTTCCAGGCCGGTCAGGCGTTGCAGTCGCATGTCGAGAATCGCTTTGGCCTGAGCTTCAGAAAGTTCAAAGTTTTCCATCAGACCGGTTCGTGCCTCATCCGGTGTTTGAGAAGCCCGTATCAGGGCAATCACTTCATCAATATTATCCAGTGCAATAAGGAGGCCTTCCAGTATGTGGGCGCGTTTTTTGGCTTCCCTCAGCTCGTATTCAGTCCGCCGGATCACAACCTGATGGCGATGATTCACATAATGGACAATAATATCTTTGAGATTCAGCAGTTCAGGTCTGCCATTTACCAGGGCAATGTTATTGACATTAAAGGAGGTTTGCAGGGCGGTATGCTGGTAAAGCTGATTCAGGACGACATTGGGAACGGCATCCTTCCTGAGCTCATACACGATGCGCAGCCCACTCCGGTCAGACTCATCGCGAATATCGGTAATGCCTTCTATCTTCTTTTCATTGACAAGATCAGCGGTTTTCTTGATCATTTCGGCTTTATTCACCTGATAGGGTATCGAAGTGACCACAATACTTTCTTTGCTGCCTTTGCCTTCTTCAAAAGTTGCCTCGCCACGCATGACAACACGTCCTTTACCGGTTTCATAAGCATCCTTTACTCCCCCATGGCCATAAATCAGACCACCTGTCGGAAAGTCAGGTCCCTTGATATATTGCATGATTTCTGCAATGGTAATATCATGGTTATCGATATAAGCGTTGATGCCATCTACCACCTCTCCGAGGTTGTGCGGTGGCATGTTGGTGGCCATCCCAACAGCGATTCCCGATGCACCATTTACCAGCAGATTTGGAATTTTGGAGGGCAGCACGGTCGGCTCCTGAAGGGTATCGTCAAAATTAAGCTGATAATCAACTGTTTCCTTGTCAATATCAGCCATCATCTCTTCCGATATCTTTTGCATCTTGGCTTCCGTATATCGCATAGCTGCCGGGCTGTCACCATCTATGCTGCCAAAGTTACCTTGTCCGTCGACCAGCGGATAACGCAAAGACCAGGTCTGCGCCATACGTACCATCGTGTCATACACAGAACTATCCCCATGGGGATGATACTTACCCAACACCTCCCCTACTATTCTGGCAGATTTTTTGTAGGATCTGTTACTGAGGATGCCTAATTCATACATCCCGAACAGCACGCGTCGGTGAACCGGTTTTAACCCGTCGCGAACGTCAGGTAAAGCCCTCGACACAATGACAGACATCGCATAATCAATATATGCCGACTTCATCTGTTCTTCAATATCAACTTTTAAGATCTTTGCTTCTGACATGCTGTAAACCAATAAATTATGATGTAAATATTGTTAGAAATCAAACATACGAAAATACGTTTTTTTTCAGTACAAACGTTGTTTAATTAAGGGATAAACCCGTATCTTTCTAACAATTGCCGTTAATTATTGTTAATACTATGTAATTGTTTTTTCGTTTTTGATTAATATTGTATTGAATTAAATTTGACTAAAAAAATATGGAAGCAAAATTTTCGCCAGTCGTAAAAGATGTGATTACTTACAGCCGTGAAGAGGCTTTACGTAATGGCAACGAATATATTGGTATAGAGCATTTTCTCCTGGGTTTGATCCGTGAGGGGGAAAATGTAGCCGTACAGGTGCTGCATCAGCTTGGTGTAGACGTACATCAGATCAAAAAGAGCATTGAGAAAACCATAAAGGGACAACCTTCGTCCCAACAGAATGCTGAAAATATACCGCTTGTCAAGCAGGCTGAACGTGTTTTGAAAATCACTTACCTGGAAGCCAAATTATTTAGCAGTGATCTGATCTGTGCCGAGCATTTGCTATTATCTATCTTAAAAGATCATGACAATCTGGCAACCCGTTTGTTGCACCAGCAGGGTGTTGATTATCAACTTATCAAAGAAGAGCTAAAGCATATGCAGAATGAGTTTGATGAAGGGTCGTCCTCGCAGGAAATGCGTGATGAGCTTTCGCCCAGCGAGGATGATGATGCCACTGAAGGTGGTGGCGGGTTTGGTGGTTCTTCGATGAAAAAAGGCGCTGAAAAATCGACAACGCCTGTACTGGACAACTTTGGCCGTGACCTTACCAAAGCGGCTGAGGAAGATCGGCTTGATCCGGTTGTTGGCCGTGACAATGAGCTGGAACGTATTGCGCAGATTCTCTCGCGCCGCAAGAAAAACAATCCCATTCTGATCGGAGAGCCAGGCGTCGGGAAATCCGCCATCGCCGAAGGGCTTGCCCTGCGTATTGTTGAGCGTAAGGTGAGCCGGGCTTTGTTTAGCAAGCGGATTGTAACGCTTGATCTGGCCTCTCTGGTAGCCGGCACCAAGTATCGCGGTCAGTTTGAAGAGCGCATGAAAGCCTTGCTCAATGAGCTTGAAAAGAACCCCAATGTCATCCTGTTTATTGACGAGCTGCACACCATTGTTGGTGCCGGCGGTGCATCAGGCTCGCTTGATGCATCAAACATGTTTAAACCGGCCCTCGCACGTGGCGATATCCAATGCATCGGAGCCACTACCATGGATGAATATCGGCAGCATATTGAAAAAGATGGTGCCCTGGAACGCCGTTTCCAAAAGATCATCATCGACCCGACAACCGCTGAGGAAACCATCGAGATCCTTAACAATATTAAATCCAAATATGAGGACCACCATCTCGTACAATATTCCGAAGAGGCCATCAAATCATGTGTACATTTGACCGATCGTTACCTGAGTGACCGTTATCTGCCCGATAAGGCGATTGACGCAATGGATGAGGCCGGCTCCCGGGTGCATATTACCAATATTAAGGTCCCTGAAAACATTATCAATATTGAAGGTCAGATCGACACAGTCCGTGAGGAAAAGACCAAAGCCATCAAAAGTCAGAAATATGAGCAGGCTGCACAATACAGGGATCAGGAGCGCGAGCTGATGGATCAGCTTGATGCAGAGAAAAGGAAGTGGGAAGAGGAAAGCCAGCTGAATCGCGAAGTGGTTACCGATAATAATGTATCAGAGGTTGTCTCCATGATGACCGGGGTTCCTGTGCAGCGTATTGCCCTGAATGAGAGTGAGCGTTTGATCAATATGGAAGAGGATGTGGAGAAGAGTGTTGTTGGTCAGCAGGATGCCATCAAAAAAATTGTCAAAAGTATCCGGCGTAACCGCGCCGGTCTTAAGGATCCGGCCAAACCCATCGGTTCATTTATCTTTTTGGGTCCCACCGGTGTAGGTAAAACACACCTTGCCAAGGTGTTGTCACACCATTTGTTTGATACCGATGAGGCCATCATCCGTATTGACATGAGCGAATATATGGAGAAATTCGCTGTCAGCCGGCTGGTCGGAGCACCCCCCGGATATATCGGATATGAAGAAGGCGGACAGCTTACGGAGAAAGTACGGCGTAAACCTTACTCGGTATTGCTGCTGGATGAAATTGAAAAAGCCCACCCGGATGTCTTTCACCTGTTGCTTCAAATGCTGGATGATGGACAACTGACCGATAGCCTGGGGCGTCGTGTTGATTTCAAGAATACCATTATCATTATGACGTCCAACATTGGTTCGAGACAGCTTAAAGATTTTGGTATGGGCGTTGGCTTTAACACGCCTGCACGACAGGCAGCATCCAAAGAGTACACGCAGAGTGTGCTCGAAAACGCCCTCAAGAAAACCTTTGCCCCTGAGTTTCTGAACCGGGTGGATGATGTGGTAATCTTTAATGCCCTTCAGAAAGAGCATATCTTTAGGATCATTGACATTGAGCTGAAGCATCTGTTTAAGCGTGTTTATGAAATGGGATATGAGATCAGGCTCACCGATGCCGCCAAAGACTTTATAGCAGATAAAGGCTGGGATCCTTCATTCGGCGCCCGGCCGCTTAAGCGCGCTATCCAGAAACACCTGGAAGATCCGTTGGCCGAAGAGATTATCCGGAGCGATCTGGCGGAGGGTGATACCGTTGAAGTGGATCATCAAGAAGGGGACACTGAAGTGCGAATCAGGGTGATTCGTGCCGGTGAAGCGGAAAGCGAAACAAAGACCAAATCGGGTAGTGCCAAAAAAGGCAAAGGAACCAAACAGAAAAAGAAAACCTCAGAAGACAATACCACCAAAGAAGAAGATAAAGAAACAAAAGATTCCTGATGGTTCTTTTATTGAGGTGATGGTTTGGTGCTAAGCCATAAAAAAAGGGAAGTTGTCAATTTGTTGACAGCTTCCCTTTTTTTGTGAAAGTCCTATGCTTACATATTTATCTTGTAATTGCTGATGTCTTTCTCTTCAAAGCCAAATATGGTCTCTTCCCTGGCTTTATTTTCTGATTCAGCCTTTCGGATAAAAATTTCGGCTGATGATTTGAACCGGTTGTCCCGCTGACAATCCTGCAGAAGCAGGTATCCCATGATGATATAGCCGGCCATTTCCACAAGTCGTCTGGCGTGAAAGTCCGTAACCTCATCATTCTTCATATTCTGAATATGCTCGACCGACGCCTCGTAACGTTCAGTAAGGTGCCTCAGTTTTTGTTTGATATGATCATAGTCAGGGCTTACTTCGGTTTCTTCATATTCACGTATGAGGCTCAGGTAGGTGCCGTTTACCACGCCACGAATGGCGGCAACCACCTGCAATTGCGATGTTCCTTCGTAAATATTGGTGATGCGCGCATCCCTGAAGAGCCGTTCCACGGGGAAGTCTTTCATATAACCGGGGCCACCGTGAACCTGCAGGGCATCATAGGCAACTTCATTACAGAACTCACTGGATAAAAGTTTTATCAAAGGCGTCAGCACATCTGCCATGCGTTGGTGATGTTTAAGCTCTTTACGCTGTTCCGGCTCCAGCCCGCCGTCTTCCTGAAGTATATTATAAGATTTGTATATATCCACATACCGGGTGGTTTCATACAACAGGCTTCTTGTCGCATCAATCTTTGCACGCATCATGGAGAGCATCTCATATATGGCAGGAAACTGCAAAATGGGTTTCCCAAACTGTTCCCGTTCATGGGCATACTTGATGGCTTCATGGTAGGCTGCTTCCGCAATTCCGACCGACTGGGCGCCAACGCCCAATCTGGCAGAGTTCATCAGCGACATCACGTATTTTATCAGACCCATTTTTCGGCTGCCAATCAGTACCGCCGGGGCATCTTTAAATACGAGCTCGCAGGTTGGTGACCCTTTAATGCCAAGTTTATTCTCAAGGCGCCGCACTTTTACGGCCTTGTGTTTGCGGTCATATAAAAAGAGTGACAATCCCCGGCCGTCGGTGGTATTTGCTTCCGAGCGGGCCAGCACCAGGCTGATGTCTGCATCTCCGTTGGTAATAAACCGTTTTACACCGTCGAGCTTCCATTCACCCGATTTTTCATCCTGGGTTGCCTTCAGCTGAACGGCCTGCAAATCACTTCCGGCATCCGGTTCCGTCAGGTCCATGGAAGCAGTAGCTCCCTGGTTGAAGCGGGGAAGGTATTCGTCCTTGATGGCATCATCCGCAAATTCGTGAATGGTCTCTGCACAATCCTGGAGACCCCATATGTTGGAAAAACCGGCATCAGCACGTGATACCAGCTCAGCTGCCATTACATAAGGAACCATCGAAAAGTTCAGACCACCATATTTGCGGGGCAGTGACATTCCGATCAGACCAGCTTTGGTTAGTTTCTCAAGGTTCTGGGCTGTTCCTGGGGCATAAACCACTTCATTGTCAACGAGCTTGGGACCAAAGGTGTCAACAAGTTCAGCATTGGGTGCAATGGTATCACCACATATCTCCCCCACTATGTCAAGCACCTGTTGATAGCTGTCAAGCGTATCTTCAAAATCAGCTGGTGCATAATCATAGGTGTCCTTTTCAGCAAAATCCTTCTCTCTCAACCTGATGATCTTTTTCATCAGCGGGTGATGCAGATGGAATTGCAATCCTGGATTATCGGTAAAAAAGTTAGCCATTGTTATCTGGGGTTTTACTGGATATTTTTCTTATAATACTTAATCATTTTTGGCAGGATGTCTTCCAGGTTACCGATGATGGAATAGTCGGCAATTGCATTGATGGGAGCTTTCGGATCATTGTTGATGGTAATGATCTTGGCTGACTCACTCATGCCTGCGGTATGTTGCACCGCTCCGGAAATACCGCACGCGATATACAGCTTCGGGCGGACAGTTACACCGGTCTGACCTACCTGGCGCTCATGATCTACAAAGCCGGCATCAACAGCGGCACGTGAGGCGCCAACGGAACCTCCGAGCACCTCGGCCAGCTCGAAAAGCATATCGAAATTTTCTTTGGAGCCAACGCCATAGCCACCGGAGACAATGATGGGCGCCCCTTTGATATTGACTTTCTTTTGCTCCATGTGCCTTTCAAGCACTTTCACCGGAAACGGGGCATCTGCCAGCAGCTTTTCCGTATCCATTTTCTTCAGGCTGCCTTTATAGTTATTGTTCAACACCTCCTGCTTCATCACCCCTTCCCTGACGGTGGCCATCTGTGGGCGCGTTTCAGGGTTGATAATGGTGGCAATGATATTGCCGCCAAAAGCAGGTCGTATCTGATATAATAAATTGGTATAGCTTTTGCCGCTTTTGTTGTCTTTGTGGTCACCAAATTCAAGGCTGGTACAGTCGGCAGTAAGCCCACATTGTAAACGGGAAGCAAGCCTTGGTGCAAGATCACGGCCTATCGGCGTTGCCCCGAAAAGGGCTACCTCCGGCTTGATCTGTTCCATCAGACTGACCATCAGGTGGGCATGCGGATGGGTGGTATATGGTGTCAAGCGCTTATCATCGGCAACATGCAGAACATCTACCCCGTAAGGATAAATTTGTTTCTCTAAACCTTTCAGATCATGACCAACAACAGATGCCTCCAACTTACAGTCCAGCTCATTGGCCAGCTTTCTGCCTTTGGTCAACAACTCCAGACTGACATCTGCGACCTTGCCCTCATCTATTTCACAATAAACAAAAATATTATTCATCTTTCAGGAATTTTCAATTGGTAAAGTAATTAACCGACGACGTGGCTTTCAATAAGTTCTTTCATCAGGCGATCAATGTCCCCATCTTCACTGGAGAGCATAACAGACTCTTTGGCCGCAAAAACAACATTTTCGATCTTTTTAACCTTCGTAGGTGAGCCCGATAAACCTAACTGGTCGAAATTGGTATCCATATCAGCCGCACCCCATTCTTCAATTTGAAGGTAAGGTTTGTTGGTGAGCATCTCCGTATAGTCTTTGGTTTCCTCCTGTAGCTCGGAAACGGTTTTTGCGTTTTTGAATTTCATCAAAAGCTTTGCATTCCGTGGCCGGCAATTGGCTGCTGAGCTGTGAATGGTCAATAATGCCGGTAAAGGGGTCGAAACAACTTCCGTACCTCTGTCGAGTCTCCTTTTGATCGTCAGCTCATCATCCTTGATCGAAGTAATCTCTTCTGTATAGGTAACCTGTGGCAAATCAAGCTTGTCACCGATCTGTGGTCCCACCTGTGCCGTATCTCCATCGATAGCCTGCCTTCCGGCAATGACCAGGTGATAGGGCTCCATCTTCCTGATAGCCTGCGCCAGAGTGTAGGAAGTGGCCAGGGTATCTGAGCCTGCAAACTTTCTGTCGGTAAGCAGGTACCCCTTATCGGCCCCACGATACAGTGCCTCTCTGATAATTTCAGCAGCACGTGGCGGACCCATGGTTAAAAGTATGATCTCGGCATCCTTACGTTGCTCCTTGATGCGCAGTGCCTGCTCAAGGGCGTGTAGATCTTCCGGATTAAAGATGGCCGGTAATGCCGACCTGTTAACTGTCCCGTCTGCCTTCATGGCATCTTTGCCTACATCCCGCGTGTCCGGCACTTGTTTGGCTAAAACAATAATTCGGAAACTCATGTTTCTGTTTTTTCGTATGCGTTAGGTATTAAAAATGTCCGGCAAATATATGAAAATAATTGAAAAAGCTTTCGACAGTTGTTCCTATTGCCGGACTTCGGACATGGATTTTACTTATCCGATTGATGTTCATGACAATCACCCTGGCAGATAAAACATTCGTTGATCAATTGATCACTGATACCCATGCTTGAATAACCACCATCATGGTAAATGTTTTGCATCGTTACCTTACGGGTCAGATCTGAAAACAGGGTTACACAAAAGTCAGCACAGTCATCAGCAGTCGCATTGCCTAATGGGGACATGCAGCCGGCAAAGTTATAGAAGCTGTTGAATCCTTTGACGCCTCTGCCTGCACTTGTGTAGGTAGGTGATTGCGAAACGCTGTTTATGCGGACTTTCCTTTTGATGCCGTAGTGATAACCAAAACTCCTGCATATCGATTCCAGCATGGCTTTGGCTTGCGCCATATCGCCATAACTGGAAAAAGTACGCTGGGCAGCAATATAACTCAAAGCTACAACAGAACCCCATTCATTGATGGCATCCATTTTATAGGCTGTTTGTAATATTTTATGTAAAGAGATGGCAGAAATATCCATCGTCTTCAACATGTTGTTGTAGTCCAGATTGGTATAATGCTTTTCTTTACGAACATTCGGCGACATACCCACCGAATGTAAGATAAAGTCAACATTGCCTCCCAGGCATCTCTGGGTAACCTTAAACAAACGTTCAATGTCTTTCAGGTTTGTTACATCGGCCGGTATGACCTCGCTGTTTGTTTCTTCGCCGAGCGTTTTGATATCTCCTTTTCGCAACGCAATAGGTGCATTGGTAAGGATAAATTCGGCGCCCTGTTCATGGGCTTTTTGGGCTACTTTCCAGGCAATGGATTTCTCATCCAGTGCACCAAATATAATGCCCCTCTTACCAGTTAAAAGCTTACTATTCATACATCTTAATCTGTTTCTATTTTTGTTTATTAAAGATAAGTTCTTTTGCGGTTTCTTCCATCACTTTTGAGGGTTTTTCACCGCCAAGCATTTTGGCAGTTTCGGCTATACGCGCCTGCTCATTGAGGAGTTGTACATGCGTTTGCGTCATATCATCAACAATGGATTTATAGACAAGCATATGTGTTTGCCCCCTGGAAGCAATCTGGGGTAAGTGTGTAATGGTAATAACCTGCATATTGTTCGACATGCGATCTAATATATTGGCCACTTTGGTACTTGTTTCCCCGGATATGCCGGTGTCAATCTCATCAAAAATAATGGTCGGTAACAATTTTTTCTGAGAGATCATGCTTTTGATGCTTAACATAAAGCGGGATAATTCACCCCCCGAGGCAATTTTCGATAAAGGTTTCATCTCACCCCCTACATTGGCATTAAACATAAATGTAAGATGGTCGATTCCGTTTTGTGAGAGGGATTCGAGGTGCTCCTGCCGGATATCGAATTGCGCCCCCGGCATTCCAAGGTCTTTGAGCAGGGACAGAACTTCTTGTTTGATGTGGGGTATGGCACTTTCTCTTACAGATGAGATCTCAGATGCCTGCACTTTCAGCGAGTCTGCCATTTCATCAACTTCTTTTGACAAGTCTTCTATGCGGTTCTCCAGAGAGGTGGTTTCGTTGATTTTTTGTCCATAGGATTCTTTGATTTGAATCAGCTCATTAACGTCGTTAACGTTGTGCTTCATCAGCAATTTATTGATTGAGTCGAGTCTGGCCTCCATTTTAGATGCATGCTCAGGGTTATAGGAGACTTCATCCTGCTGGTGTTCTGTTTCTTCGGCGATGTCTTTTGCTTCGATAGCCAGCGATTCAATGCGTGCTGCCAGTTCCCGGTAGTTATCACCAAACTGCTCGAGCGGTTTAAGCAAAGCAATGATTTCATGAAGGGCGTCAAGCACGTTAACCTCGGCATTTTTAAAGAGGTAAGTCGCTTTTTCCAGGGCATATTTGATTTCTTCAGCATGTTTGATAATGGTCATCTCAGACTCCATTTGCTGAAATTCGCCGGCGTCAGGCGCTGCCTTTTCCAGTTCTTCGTATTGATATTGGAAATAGTCGAGCTGGGTTTTGGCTGAATGTTCTTTTTCCCTTAGTTCCTGAAGTTCCTGTTGCTTTTGGCGGTATTTTTTGAAAAGGCGTTGGTATTGTTCTACACGGTCAAGGTTATGGGCATAGCTATCGACGACATCAAACTGAAAAGATGAGGTGCCCACCAGCAGGCTTTCATGTTGGGAGTGAATGTCGATCAGGTGTTCCGTGATGGAACGCATGGCCTGCAAGTTGACGGGTGTATCATTGATAAAGGCACGGGATTTTCCACCCGGGGTTATTTCGCGCCGAAAAATGGAATGGTCATCGTAATCCAGGTCATACGTATCAAAGAGGGGCTTTATGGGAATTTCTGAGAGTTCGAAAGTACCTTCGATAATACATTTCCCGGATTTGTCATTCAGGACACCTGTGTCCGCCCGCTGACCGAGGATCAGGGAAAGTGCCCCAAGCAATATGGATTTTCCGGCACCAGTTTCGCCCGTTATGACCGTAAGTCCATCGGAAAAATCGGTATCAAGCTTCTCTATCAGCGCATAATTTTCAATGAGAAGGTGCTTTAGCATATAGATAAAAGATAAGGTTTACCTGCAAAGATAGCAAACTTTACTTTTATCAGTTACTGTCAGCAATCCGGCGGTATTTGGAGCTGTTTGAAGGGTCGATCTCGGTGAGGATGTCGATGACATCACTTTGTTCCATGGCGGGAGCTTCCTCAAAAAGGTTCACCAGCTCGTCGCCTTTTGCCCGCATAATCAGCGGCATTAGCATGGTGTTGGGCTGTTCGCGATGGGCGCGTTGCAGCTGTTCAAGGGCCCGAACAACTTCGCCGCGGGCCAGGTCGATGTTGTCCGTCATTTTATCAAACCCCTGGCGGTGATACGTGTACATCGCCGCCCTCATGTCGCTATATCTGTTATTCAGCAGGTTTTCAACAAGCCAGTAGCGGTTTCGCTGGCTCTCAAATGATTTCCAGCCCGGCTCATTGGTATTTTGTGCTTGATTTACAATCTGTTGGGCCTTGTCAAAATAAGGTGTGCCACCCATCTCCACAAAGGTATCAAAATCAAACCCGATAATGATATACACGTAATAGGCAATCACTGAGGTCAGATTTGACTGAAAAGAGTTCTCTGCATATTCAAGTGGTTGGTTTTCCCTGTACCGAAATTGAAAGTCCTGATCACGATGGCTGAATACGGGAGAATCGTATGATGTTTCAAATATCGGTCTGCGGGACTGCACCTGGATGCTGCCACGATATTCATCTCCGCCGGTCCGTTCTTCAATGGTAATCTGTATGGATGCTTCTATTCGTTCGCGTGTTTCAAACTCATAGGGTGTCCAGTTGGTTTCATTGATAAACTCACGCAGGTCAGAGCGCAGGGTCTGCATAACCTGCCGTTCCGTTTCCGACATGCCGGGTGTTGAGATCGACACCTGGCAGTTCATCTCCTGAGCGTTTACGGAATAGATGAACGCAAATGCGGTCAGCAAACACAATATTTTTTTGGTTATCATGGGCACAAATGTTTCTCAAGGGTATCGGCTATATCTCCGGCAGCATCTTCTTTCTTTTTTAAAGAATAACGGGTAATTTCATTTTTATTGTCTATGATGGTGATCTTGTTGGTATCATGCATAAATGCAGCACCTTCATCCTTGAGTGAGTTTAAGACAACAAAGTCGAGATTTTTGTTGGATACCTTTTGTTTGGCATTTGCTTCTTCGTCATCTGTTTCCAGGGCAAAACCAGCCAATACCTGATCTTTTTTTGCAGCTCCCAGGGCGGCCAGAATATCCCTTGTCGGTACCAGCTTTAGCTCCATGCCTGAAGCTTTATCGGTTTTCTTGATCTTCTGACTGACCAATTTTTCCGGGCGGTAGTCCGCAACGGCCGCGGCCATGATAGCGGCATCGCAATCATCATAAACGGCCATGCAGGCATTATACATCTCTTCCGCTGTTGTTACGCGTTTTATGTCAACGCCTTTTCCTGGTGTCAACGACGAAGGGCCGGACACCAAATATACGCTGGCTCCTCTTGCTGCCAGTTCATCAGCCAGTGCATAACCCATTTTACCAGAGGAGTGGTTCGCGATATAACGTACGGGGTCTATGCTTTCATGGGTGGGGCCGGCGGTAACCAGGATCCGTTTTCCCTGTAATGGTAGCTTATCCCCTTGGAGGTAGCGGCTTACAACCGAAAAAATGGCCTCCGGCTCTTCCATACGTCCACGGCCTTCATAGCCACAGGCCAGGTAGCCCTTATCCGGTTCAATGATTTCGATGTCCTGTTGCTGAAGGATGGCAAGGTTGTTTCTCACGGCAAAATGGTCATACATCTTGCAATTCATCGCCGGGGCAACAAACACCTTTTTGTTGAATGCCATTAAAGATGTACTCAATGCATCATCTGCAATACCGTTGGCATATTTTCCGATGATGTTGGCCGTGGCCGGTGCCACAACAAACACATCTCCCCAGTCGGTTAATGAAACATGTTCGGTGGTATAATCATTCTGTTCGCCAAACACCTGATCGTATACCTTGTTCTCCGAGAGCGATTCAAGGGTAACGCGGGTAATAAACCAAAAAGCGTTGGGTGTTCCGACAACTTTAACCTCGGCATCAGCTTTTTTAAAAAGCCGTATCAGGGTGGCGGCTTTATAGGCTGCAATACCCCCTGAGATGCCGATTATGATTTTTTTACCTTTCAACATAGCGTTGTTTTAAAGGTAGCAAAAAGGCCGGTAGTGTCTCAACGAAAGGCCAACTTATTTCTGCTCCTCCTCATCTTCGGGTTGCCGGAAATACACCTCGTCGTTAAGAAACTCATTTATAGCAATAAGACTGGCTTTGGGAAGTTGCTCGTAGTATTTGGCAATTTCAATTTGCTCACGGTTCTCAAATACTTCTTCCAGGTTATCCGTGGAACTGGCAAAGTCTTCAAGTTTTGCATTCAGCTCATCTTTCATTTCCTGGGATACCTGCTTGGCACGTTTGGAAATGATGACCACTGACTTATAAATGTTGCCAGTGTCATTGTCAAACTTCCTCAGATCCCGCGTTTCGGTAGTTGACTCCGCTTTTACGTTTTTAAAGTCCATCTTATTTCGTATTGTTATCGGTTGTTTCTAATTGTTACGTTGTTCAGCAAGCTGCTCAATAGCATTTTCTGCATTTTCTTTTAATCGTCTGGCCTCAGGCAAATATTCACTTTCGGGATAACGTTCGACAAAATTGGTAAAAGCATCCAAAACATCTTCATAACGCTCTTCCTGACGCCGGCGAACACTGTTATAGGCATACTCATAATAGGCCTCAATGATCAGATATGTTGCTTCTTCCCTGAATTTGCTATCCGGAAAATCTTTTATCATTGTCTCAAACGTAGTGGCAGCCGCCACATAGTCTGAAATATTCATGTACAGTTTACCCTTTTCAAACCTTTTGGTTTCCAATTTTAACCGTAATTCATCAATCAGCTCATTTGCATCTGCCACCCTGTCACTGTTTGGGTAGCGATTTATGAAGTTTTGAAGTTCCCGTATGGCCTGCCTGCTGCTTGTCTGATCCAGTGAGTGCCTGGGTGATTCAAGGTATTGACAATATGCACTAAGGTACAAAAATTCCTCGGCATGTTCACTTCGTGGAAATGATTCAACAAATGACTTAAAATAATGACTTGCAAGTGCATATTGCCCCTGATGGAAATGTGCTTTGGCAAAATAATAATTGATCGTTTCTGCTTCAGCAGTTCCCCTGTAAACATGAATCACATCTGACAGTAAGGCAATGGCCCGGTCATAGTTTTCATCTTCATAATACTCAAGGGCCCTTTCATATTTAAGCTCGTAATCATCACTTTGCAACAATCGCTGATACTCACTGCAGGACTGCACAACAAACAAGAACAATAAAATACCTGATATCGTGGTGATTCGCTTTATTAACGACATGAACAACCTTCCTGATTAGTGTAAAAGAAATATTTTGGCTGTGTGTTTTACAGCTGACAGGGCGCAAAGATAAGAATTTTTGGCATTTTACAAATCCCAAAAATCCTTAATTTACCTTAGGCTTGCTTGATATCTAATCCGCTAAATAACAGGGTGCCGCGAATGGTCAGGGTGTTTCCGGCCGCATTATCCCCATGAGCAGCAATTTTTCGTTTGTCATCCACGCCGGCAAAAAGGGAAGTGACAGCCGTATTGACAGTCCAGCCATCCGGAACGTGAATATCACAACCTGCGAAAATGCAGGAAACATATAGTACTTTTTCTACCCCTTTCTGTTGGGTATCATCAAAAAAAACATCCGCGCCGCCAAATATACAGGTAACTTCTCCCGCCATGGTGTCTTCTGAGGAGATATGTCTTTTCCCATCGCTAAACATAAAAAATGCCCTGTTACCACTTGTGTTGCCATCTCCTGTTTCATTGAGCGGGTCTACATCTTTTTTTTTAAACCACCTTCGTGGAAAAAGAAGTGCCACACCTGCGATTAAAAGGATAACCGGAATAGCCATCCGGATAAAGTCCCGTATGGGAATGGAAAAAATGTCCCTGGCTAAAAAAACACCTCCGATCAATAACAAAATCAGACCTGTGTTTTTGTTTTCCCGGGTGGTCATAAAATAGATCCCGAGGACCACCAGGATCATCTGCCACGATATCAGATAGGATGGTATATCTACCGGCAGAGAAATACCTGCGAAACGGAGTAAAAGTATGGCTCCTACTACAATGAATAAGAGGCCAACAAAGGACCTCCCTGAGATTGTACCTGACATAGCTTTGTTTTTTTGAAAATGAAAGTATTATGTGGCTAAATTACGATTAAATTTTTCTTTTGTAAGAAAATCTGTCTATATTTTGATGATATAGGTAGACTAAACATAAATAAGGTTTTATTTGTTGTTGTAGTTATAGGGCTATATTATTAAACACACAATAATACACGAACTATTTCCTTTATTTCCAGGTTCTGATTGATCGTTATGGGTAGACAAACAATTTGTATTACAGTAATTTTACTGATGGTCGTGGTTTTTTTACCGGCAATAACCATGGCCCAGCAAGGCAGAATTTCCGGGCGTGTCTACGATGCCGAAACCAATGAAGGGCTGCCTTTTGTAAACATTGTTATAGACGGTACGAATATTGGAAGCACTTCCGATATGGACGGAGAATTTTTGTTTACGGGAATTGAACCGGGTTTTCTTCGTTTGAGGGCATCCGCTGTTGGCTATGAAACCCGGTTAAGCAGTGAGATTATGGTTACGGGCAACCGCACGGCCAATGTTGACATTGCTTTGCGGGAAGAAAGTGTAGAACTCGATGTGGTAGAAATAACCGTATCCCAGTTTGAGCGAAGTGAAGAAAGTCCTGTATCGCTTCGCCGTTTGGGAATTAAGGAAATTGAACGCAGTCCGGGTGCTAACAGGGATATTTCCCGGGTGATACAAAATCTGCCCGGGGTAGCCTCCACCCCCGCTTTCCGTAATGATGTGATCATCAGGGGTGGTGGCCCGGCAGAAAACAGTTTTTTCCTGGATGGTGTGGAGATTCCCAACATTAATCATTTTGCCACCCAGGGCGCAAGTGGTGGTCCTGTCGGCATCCTGAACACCGATTTTATCCGGGAAGTAGAGATGTATTCCGGTGCTTTTCCGGCCAATCGCGGAAATGCTTTAAGCTCTGTTTTTGAATTCCGGCAGGTAAACGGAAACAGCGACAGGGTAAACTTTCAAACCACGATCGGAGCCAGTGATGCTGCCTTGACGGCAGATGGTCCGATCAGCTCCAAAACCACCTTCATCGCATCTGCCAGGCGATCGTACCTGCAAGTTTTGTTTGACGTGGTCGGATTGCCTTTCCTTCCGACTTATAATGGTTTTCAATTTAAAACCAATACCAGGATTGATAACAATACAACATTGAGCTTTATCGGGCTGGGAGCCATTGACCAGTTTGATCTGAACCTGGACCTGAACGAAACAAGAGAGCAACGTTTTATCCTCAATTCGTTGCCGGTAAACGAGCAATGGAATTATGCATTAGGAGCTGTTCTGCGGCGCTTTAAAGACAACGGTACCGAACGTTGGGTGCTCAGCAGAAACATGCTTCGGAACATGGCCTATAAATATCCCGGAAACAATGAAGACCTTGACCGAATCTTTGACTATACCTCGGATGAGATCGAAAACAAATTCAGGTATGAACGTACCCTCAACTTTGGTGAGTACAGACTGAATGTCGGGGCAGGTAGCGAATTTGCCAGGTATAAAAATGATACGTTTCAACAGGTTTTTCGTTTAAATCAGTTAGATACCATTGCCTATGAAACAAACCTGGATATGTTTAAATGGCAACTGTTCGGACAGGTAACACGCCGTGTTCTAAATGAACGGTTAACCCTTTCATTCGGCGTAAGAAGTGATGCCAATAACTACTCTTCCGAAATGTCCAACTTGTTGGATCAGATATCACCAAGGTTATCAGCGTCCTATGAACTACGTGAGAATCTGTTTCTGAATTTCAATACAGGCCGCTTTTTTCAGTTGCCGGCTTATACAACGCTCGGATTTCGCGACAACCAGGGTGTACTCGTAAATCGCGAAAATGACCTGTCCTACATTTCGGCGGATCACCTGGTGGCTGGTGTTGAGCTGTTGCCTGATCCCCAAAGCAAGGTGAGTGTTGAAGGTTTTTATAAACAATACAACAATTATCCTTTTTCCGTCAGCGACTCAATAGCGCTCGGAAGCCAGTCTGCCGATTTTGGCATTGTTGGTGGTGAGGAGGTCAGGTCAACCGGCGAGGGTCGGGCATTTGGCATGGAAGTCCTTTATCGTAACCAGGATCTGCTCAACTGGAATGTCATTCTGGCTTATACCCTTGTGCGCAGTGAATTTAAAGATACCCGTGACGATTATATTCCCTCGGCCTGGGATAATCGCCATATTGTAAATTTTACAGGACTCAGGGAACTGCCTAACAACTGGGAAATTGGTTTTAAGTGGCGGATCAGCGGTGGAACTCCTTACACCCCGTATGATGTAGAACGATCAAGCAGGGTTGACGCATGGGACGCACAAGGTATGGGCTATAGAGACTTTGACCGCTTCAACAGCGAACGTTTACCGGCTTTCCACCAGCTTGATCTGCGGGTGGATAAACAATTTTTCTTCAACAACTTTTCGCTCATGCTCTACCTGGATGTACAAAATATCTATAACTTTGAATCTACACTGGCGCCGAACCTGGTGCGTAAGGAAGACGTAGCAGGCAACCCGATTGTTTACGAGGATGATGATGGTGTGGAGCGGTATGAGCTGGAGACATTGCAAAACAGCATCGGAAACGTTCTGCCAAGTATCGGCATCATTTTTCTCTTTTGATTATTGAACAGGTTATATAGTATATAGGTTAGATTAATCATTATTTATTGACGATTCTTATTGGCAATTTACTTTTGTGATGATTTAAGTGACTGACATTTTTCATGAAACAAGTGCAATCATTTATGATTTTGGGTGTTACTGGTTGTGCAGCTATTCTGATGGTCATGTCCCCTTTAAACGGGCAACCCTCTGAAAATGCTGATGTCTCCCATTCAGGCGGACAGGTTGAGGAGATACATACGCGCCGGGATGCTGGCGGAATGGCCCTGCAGGTTATTTTTGACCGGGGCAAAGAACACAATCATCCTTTGATGGCCGTATGGATTGAAGACACAGAGGAAAATTTTCTGCAAACCCTGTACGTGGCTGAATCCATTGGTAAAGGCGTATTCACCTATGGCGATCCTTCAGAAGGGAAGTGGAAGCCAGGCCCGATAAGACGTCCTGCCGCCCTCCCCTACTGGGGTCACCAGAGAGGAATACAAGCCGAAGACGGTTACTATATCCCCACGCCCGACAATCCTGTACCTGATGCCATCACCGGCCCCACGCCCAAAGAAAGTTTTGTGCTTCATACACAAATTCCCGATACACTTAGGCATTTTAATGTGTTGTTCGAAATCAATCAGTCCTGGAACTGGAACGACTACTGGACGAATACCAAGTACCCGGACAATGAGCATTATATGACATCCAGTCAGCCGGCCGTGGTGTACATGGCTACCATCAACCGCAATAAACCCCGGGATGAATACCGGCTTGAACCCATTGGACACGGCCATTGGTCAGGTCAAAACGGGAACTTGTATGAAGACCTGTCCACCTTAACCACTGCTTTGGAAATTGCGGAGTCCGTTCGCGTCATCGTTGCCGGAGAATAAGATCCCCTGCTCCCTGCATTTCCACAGGTTCTTACCAAATACCTACGGGTTATTGTTTCGTATAATCAATAATCAAAATACCTACCTTTGCAAAAAAACAACGATGTCAGAGATATTATCCACGGAATGTTTGGACAAGATAAGGCAGCTGCGAAGAACATTGCACCGCTATCCTGAATTATCGGATGGGGAAAGCAATACAGCCAATCTTATCAAGTCTTTTCTGCTGCAGCAGGATCCTGACCGGATTATGGAAGGACTTGGGGGTCATGGCGTTGCAGCTGTCTATGAAGGTGGTGATGAGGGGCCGACCCTGCTCTTCAGGGCTGACCTGGATGCCTTGCCGATACATGAGGTTAATACGTTCCCGCATCGCAGCCTGAAACCCGGTGTGGCACATAAGTGCGGCCATGATGGTCATATGGCCATACTCTCCGGATTGTCAGCCATTTTCAAGGAAAAGAGACCGACCAAAGGGCGTATTATACTCCTTTTTCAACCGGCCGAAGAGACCGGCCAGGGAGCTGAGCGGGTTATCAATGACCCACAGTTTCAAAGCATCAAACCAGATTATGTGTTTGCCCTGCATAACCTGCCCGGCTATGAACAAAATCTGATCGTTACCAGACAGGGGCCGTTTGCGGCGGCATCCAAAGGAATGATCATTAAATTACAGGGAAAATCATCCCATGCCGCTCATCCGGAGCAGGGCAATAGCCCCGTCAGAATGATGACCAGGCTTATCGATGAACTGATGGAGGTGCCGAAACAACATGCCTCCCTGTTTAAAGACTTTGTGTTGTTAACCATCATCCATGCCCGTCTCGGTGAAGTTGCCTTCGGCACCAATCCGGGGAAAGCAGAGGTGATGGCCACCCTGCGTACCTATCTTGACGAAGATATGCAGATACTTAATGAAAAATCCCTGAAAATAGCTGAAAAGTTGGCTGCAGAATACCATATCGACATCAACGTGGATTATACGGAGGCCTTTCCGGCGACCATCAATGATGCAACAGCCGCTCAAATCGTTGAACATGCCATTGAGAAAACAGGGGCATCAAGCTACGTTATTGAAGAACCGTTCCGCTGGTCCGAAGATTTTGGTCAATTTACCGGTATAGCTCCGGGTGCACTGTTCGGTATCGGTTCCGGCAAGGATCATCCCAGCCTGCACAACCATGACTATGATTTTCCAGATGAGATTCTGCATACCGGGATTCGAATGTTTTACCATATCGCTGATCAAATAGTAACACTTAGATAATATGTTTAACACTTCCTATATAGAAATCAGCAAGAAAGCGTATAAAAACAACATCCGGTATTTAAAAAAGATCATCGGTAAGGATGTTATTTTTTCCTCTGTGGTAAAAGGAAATGCCTATGGTCACGGTGTGGAGAATGTGGTACCGTTGGCCGAAGAAGCCGGCATAAACCATTTCTCTGTTTTCTCACCCAGGGAAGCCAATGATACGCTCCAGGTTATGTCGCCCCAAAGCAAGATCATGATCATGGGTCTTCTGGATGATGCTGAAATTGAGTGGGCCATTGAGAACAATATTGAATTTTTTGTTTTTGACATGAACAGGCTTGAAAAAGCCCTGGAAACCGCCAAAATTCTACATAAAAAAGCGATCATTCATATTGAGGTGGAGACAGGCTTTCACCGCACGGGTTTTGAATATGACCAGGTAGGTGAGCTGGTGGAGATACTTAAGAATAACAGGGAGCATTTTATTTTTCAGGGACTTTGTACACATTACGCAGGGGCGGAGAGCCTGTCCAATTACCTTCGCATTAAAAACCAGGTTACCATATACCGGAAATTTTTGCGTTATTTTACCCGCCACGAGCTGGTACCCGTACTGAAACATACAGCCTGCTCAGCAGCTGCCCTTACCTATCCCAACACCATCATGGATATGGTACGTTTCGGCATTGCCCAGTATGGTTTCTGGCCGAGTCCTGAAACACATATGTTCCGTTTTCGTAAGGATACAAAAGAAACAAATCCACTGAAGCGAATGCTCAGCTGGAAATCAAAGGTGATGGTCGTTAAAGATGTTGAAAAAGGGAATTTTATCGGTTATGGCAGCTCATTCCTGGCCAACAAAAAAATGAAGGTGGCCATCGTCCCTGTCGGATACGCCAATGGTTTTAGCCGTGCTCTCAGCAACACCGGAAGGGTTCTGATTCGGGGCAGAAGAGTGCCGGTTATAGGAACAGTTACCATGAACACCATGACCGTAAATGTTACCGATATCCCCAATGTTGAACGGGGTGATGAAGTGGTCATCATCGGAAAACAAAAGCGGATGAGTATCAGTATCTCTTCTTTTTGTGAGATGAGCGACCAGCTGAATTATCAGCTGCTGACCAGGCTTCCGGTGGATATTCCCCGCTTTATTGTTCAGTGATATGTATTTAGTAAAATTATAAACCAACATTTATTATTCTTCAACCATGAGTCATTCACCAAAGAGTTTCGCCAGTGATAACAATGCGCCCGTTCATGAGCGGGTGTTACAAGCCATATCGGATGTAAACCGCGGAGATGCTATCAGCTATGGTGATGATGTATATACCCTCGAGGCGGAGCAACATTTTAAAGCGTTGTTCGGCAAGGATGTCAAAGTGTTTCTGATGCTTACAGGCACAGGAGCCAATGCGGCATCGCTTGCACACATCACACAACCGTATCATGCCATTGTTTCCGCGGATACGGCCCACCTGGAAAACGATGAATGCGGGGCCCCCGAAAAAATCACCTCTTGCAAGCTTATTACGCTTCCTGCACAGGATGCCAAAATTCGTCCCGAACAGCTATATCCACTGATGGAGTCAAGGGGTTTTCAGCATCACGCTCAACCGAAAGTGGTTTCTATCACGCAGTCCACAGAACTCGGCACCGTGTATAAGCCTGAGGAGATCAAACAGATAGCCAGTTTTGCCCATGACAATGACCTGTACCTGCACATGGATGGCGCCAGGATTGCCAATGCAGCTGCCAGCCTGGATATTTCACTGGCCGAAATGGTTACATATACCGGGGTCGATGTATTGTCATTCGGCGCGACCAAGAATGGTGCAATGGCTGCCGAAGCGGTCGTTTTTCTGGAGCCTTCCCTGGGTCAGCATTTTGAGTACACACGGAAGCAAAACATGCAGCTGACGTCCAAGATGCGGTATGTGAGTGCCCAGTTCAATGCCCTGTTTACCAATGACCTTTGGTTGCACAACGCCCGTCATGCCAATGCAATGGCAAAAAGACTGGCTGAAGGCATACAGGATATCTACAATATTACCATCACCCAACCGGTTGAAAGCAACGCTGTTTTCGCACGGCTTCCGTTAGCGGCTATCGAAAAATTACAAGGTCAATACAGCTTTTATGTGTGGGACAAATCAAAAAATGAGGTGCGCTGGATGACAGCCTATCACACCACCGTACAAGATGTCGACGAATTTATTGCCGCGGTAAAAGATGCCGTGTAGCAGGTATAAGCTGATTGGGTTTATATTGGTTTACGCGCACACAAAAACCGGTCTTTATCATGGATATCCTGTTTGATGCGGATTTCCTGAAACCCCAGGTCGTTCATCATTTCATGAAGCGACTGGCCCATAGCCTCATTGATCTCATAAAAGATCCAGCCGCCCGGTTTAAGCCATTGCCATGATTGTTTGGTGATAGCCCGGTAATATAACAGTGGGTCATGATCCGGAACGAATAGGGCTTTCCCTGGCTCATAAAAGAGGATGTGATCTTTCATCGCCGTCTTTTCTGATTCCCTTACATAGGGCGGATTACTTACAACAACATCCAGTGAACCGCTCAGTATTTTACTATGTTTGGAATCATCCACGATATCACATTGAAAAAAGCCTATGTTCTGGTTGTTGATCTTCGCATTATGTTTGGCAACCTGCAGGATTTTCTCATCCATATCACAGGCCAGTACCTCATGGTCCGGCAAACCCGCAGCCAGGGCAATGGCAATACATCCACTGCCTGTGCCGACATCAAGTATCCGCATCGGCGCAGGGGTATCCCCTGCCCTTTCCCGAATATGCTGCTGTAACCAGATGGCCAGTTCTTCCGTTTCCGGCCGGGGGATCAATACACCCGGCTTTACATGAATAGCTTGATCCAGGAAATCCGTTACACCGGTAATATACTGAACGGGTTCACCACCATTCAAACGATCCAATGCTTTGGAGAGCTTCATGATTCCGGATTCCGGTAACCGTCGCTCATGATTGATAATGCGCTGTTCCGGGCTTATATCCAATAAACGGAAAAAAACCTCATTGGTAATGGCATTGCGTTCGTTCTGATCGCATGGTATGGTCAGTCCTTCTTTAAACCATAAGTATAGATCATGAACTCTGTTAGTTTGTAAATCAGAAAGATGTGATTTTTTTTCTGTAGTCATGATAGGTTATTCTTCAAAATCCGGATACAACAGGTATTGTGATCTGATTGCTTTAAACTGCTTAAGTTCTTCCTGCCAGGATTCCCTTATTTCATCAGCTGACCAGCCGTTTTGTATTTGATTGCGAAGCGCGGCATTTCCGGCCAGCTTGTCAAAAAAGTCATTAAAAAAAGTTTCTCCCTGATAATGCCGGTAACTGGTTATCAGCCATGACAAGTTAAGCCGGTCTTTTTTCTCCAGCTTTGGAAGTGGGGTATCCCCCGGATATAAGCCGTTGCATGACTGCCCTTTAGCCGGCGGGTCCGGTGCTGCCGGAACACTTTCGGGTGTGAACCTGTAAGGATAGTACTCCGCCGGCAGGTCAGGGTGCCCGAAAATCTGGAACGGCTTATCGGTTCCCCGGCCAACACTTAAGCTGGTACCTTCAAACAGGCACAATGATGGATACAGATATACTGCATGCATGTTCGGCAGGTTTGGCGAAGGGGCTTCCGGCAGGTGATACCGGCTTTCATGGGTATAATCCTCAACTGGTACAACACGTAGATCCATACGAACATCCTCCCCCATCCAGCCTTCACCATATACCATATAGGCATATTCACCCACTGTCATCCCATGCACGATAGGAACGCTGTGCAAACCGACAAAAGAGGTATACGCAGGCTCCAATACCGGCCCGTCTACATAATGACCATTGGGGTTGGGTCTGTCCAGTATAAGGAACGGGATATCCTGTTCAGCTGCCTCCTCCATCAGGTAGGTCATGGTAGAGATATAGGTATAAAAACGGGTACCCACATCCTGTATATCAAAAACAATGATATCTACGTCTCGCAATTGCCGGGGCGTGGGGCGCCGGTTTGTGCCGTAAAGGCTTATCACGGGCAGGCCGGTTACCTCATCCACTTCACTTTCAACAGCTTCACCGGCAGCGGCTTCTCCCCTGAAGCCGTGTTCGGGACTGAAGACTTTAACCAGCTCTAGCCCCTCGGCCAGCATCGTATCCACCAGATGCGTGTCACCTATCCGGGATGTATGATTACCGGCCACGGCAATCCGTTTCCCTTCCAGCATGGGGAAGTAAAGCCCGGTTCGCCACGCGCCCGGTTTGATGTCATCAGAAGCAAAAGCAGAATCTTTGGCGCCCGTTGCGGATGTGCCGGCGAACGCGATCATGAAGGCAAAATAACACACAAAACACGTTAAGTACTTGATAGTCATCCCTTTCATCTCAAAACCGCGGGAATGTAATACCTTTTTATCACACATGATTGATGGCATGATAAGAAGATCTTACAAGTGGCGCACTTTCAACAAATAAAAAGCCTTTTTCCCTGGCGATCTTACCATAGCGGTCAAAATCGTCCGGGTGTATATATTTTTGTACGGGCAGCAACTTGGCGGAAGGCTGCAGGTACTGACCCAGCGTAAGAACTTCACATTTTACAGCGCGCAGGTCGCCCATGGTTTCCAGGATTTCCTCTTCGGTCTCCCCCAGCCCGAGCATGATCCCCGACTTTGTTCGTATCGAACTGTTTGTGGCAATATAATCCAGTACTTTCAGGCTGTTTTCATAACTGGCATATACACGCACTTCTTTCGTCAGCCTTCGGACAGTTTCAAGGTTGTGGCTGATTACCTCAGGTCCGGCGTCCATGACCTGTTGAACATTCTCCAGGTGACCTTTAAAATCAGGTATCAGGGTTTCAATGGTCGTTTCCGGGGCGGTTTGCTTTATTGTCCGTATCGTGTCGGCCCAGAAAGAAGCGCCGCCATCCGGCAGGTCGTCCCGGTCAACACTGGTAATGACGGCATGTCTGACCCCCATCGACTGAATGGTTGTTGCCAGTTTTTCCGGCTCTCCCGGGTCAGGCGGCAGCGGCTTGCCTGTGTGAACATTGCAAAAGCGGCAACTGCGGGTGCATATGTCGCCGAGGATCATAAAGGTGGCCGTTCCTTCTCCCCAGCATTCACCCTTGTTAGGGCATGAACCACTTTCGCAGATGGTATGAAGGCCACCCGAATCGATTCTGTCTTTTACGTTATGGTAGTGATTTGCCTTCGTCAGTTGTGTACGCAGCCATGCAGGCTTCTTTAGGTATGGCTTTTTAATGGCTTTAGACATAACAACTATTAGTCTTCATCATATTTCGCCAGGGTAGTTTCAACTTCTGTTTCTGAATCTGTGTAGGCCGGACACAGATCGCGGGTGGAGCAACCCTGGAAAAGAATGGCCAGAAAGAACAACGTGATTGTAAGCTTTCCAAAGATCTTTTTTATAAACATATAGCACAAATGAATTTGGTTTATCTGAATCATTTTTTCCCGAATACAAAGCGAATCTTTTAAAACAGCTGACCGGGAAGAACAGTAACAAATGTATCATTTTCTGAAAACATTTCATAAAAAAAAACCACCCGGCAGAAAAAACTCTGCTGGGTGGCCTTCATTTACGGATTACCATAGCGAAGTCAGTTGTTAATGAGCGATATGACATCGCCATGGTCACTTTTTAGTACGCTTGATGCCTTAGCATATGCCATGATCTGGTTGATAACATGCCTATCGGGTACATCCTGATGATTTTCAGGCTTCGTTCCATACGTTTGTTCCGGATAGCGATACATGTTCATGGATTCATGGTCAATACCGGCACTGGCTTTAACAGCCTGCAAGTACTTAAAAATTTGGGTTTCAATGGTAGCGGATTGCTTCATAGGCATTTGTTTGTCTATATGTTATGTAATTTCTAAACGGCAGATAAAAGTGAATTATTTTGTCATACTGAAAAAAGTTTGCAGATTACGTAAAAGGTTGACTAATGCTACATAAATGTTTGTAATTTTGTTTCTGTAACAAAAAAACAATTGTATGAATCTTCATGAATACCAGGGAAAACAGCTATTGATGCGCTATGATGTACCGGTTGCACAAGGCAAGCTGGTTGAGAATGAAAAAGAGGCCATTCCGGCTGCGGAGGCCATAGAAAAGGCAACGGGTGTTTCGACGTGGGCTGTTAAGGCTCAGGTTCATGCCGGTGGTCGTGGTAAAGGTGGGGGAGTCAAAATCGCCAAAAACCTGCAGGAAGTGGAAGCCCATGCGAATGCGATTTTGGGGATGCAGCTCATTACACCACAAACATCGGCACAGGGAAAACTGGTCAGAAAAGTACTTGTGGAGCAGGGTATCTACTATCCTGGAGAAGCGGAACCGGCCGAATTTTATATGAGTGTACTTCTGAACCGGCAAACCTCCCGCAACATGATCGTGTATTCCCCACGCGGTGGCATCAACATTGAGGAAGTGGCTGCCGAAACCCCGGATCAGATCTTTACGGAAACCATTGATCCGCTTGTGGGCATCCAACCTTTTCAATGCCGGCGCATCGCCTTTAACCTTCAGCTCACGGGAGAGGCTTTTAAGAACATGGTACGTTTTGTGCCAAAACTGGTCAAAGCCTTCCTGGAGAATGATGCATCGCTTATAGAGATTAACCCGCTATTCAAGACCGCCGATAACAAAATCCTGGTTGTTGATACCAAGATGACCATTGACGATAATGCACTGTTCCGTCATCCGGACATCCTGGAAATGCGGGATATCATGGAAGAAGATCCCATTGAGGTGGAAGCCGGAAAATATGATCTGAATTATATAAAGCTTGATGGCCGGGTAGGCTGTATGGTCAACGGTGCAGGTCTGGCCATGGCCACGATGGATATCATCAAACTAAGCGGCGGTGAACCCGCCAACTTCCTGGATGTCGGTGGTTCAGCCGACGCCGGGAGGGTTGAACAGGCTTTTCGCATCATCCTGAAAGACCCGGATGTGTCCGCTATTCTGATCAACATCTTTGGCGGTATTGTTCGTTGCGACAGAGTGGCCCGCGGTATTGTTGATGCCTTCAATAATATCGGGAAGATCGACATACCGGTCATCGTCAGGTTACAGGGCACAAATGCAGAGGAGGGCAAACAGATCATTGACGAATCAGGGATGAAAGCCTCCTCGGCCATACTGCTTAAGGATGCCGCATCCCTTGTAACACAGGCTATTCAATAAAATGTTTTTGCTTTCTTAAACCAATTGTTTGTAAAGAAATATCAAAGCGAATTGACAAGAAAAGCGTTAGAATTTTACAATTTTTTGTTATTTTAGCCTAATTGTAACAAAACCAAGACACTGGGTTACACACATTCTTAATATATTGTATATCAGATATTAAATAAAAATAGTTATAGAGATTCTCAACAACGTTTACACAACAACAATTTATGAACCAAAACACAATACTATGAAAACTTATTTACTTACAATTACGGCAGTTTTAATTTCTTTCCTGATGTTTATTCCGCTGGGCAGCATGGCTGATAATGGCAATCACAAAGATGTAGTCGAGGTGGAGACCATTCAGGAGCTGCGAGAAGCTGAAGACGATGGCGAAACAGTCTACGAACTGACCGGTGAAGCCATTCTCACCTATCAGCAGGGCTTCCGGAACCAGAAGTATATCCAGGATGAAACAGCGGGTATAATGATTGATGATGATGGTGGCATCATTACCACCGATTATGACATCTATGATGGCATTACCGGAATTACCGGGACACTCAGCACATTTGGAAATATGTTACAGTTTGTGCCGGAAGAAGATCCGGGGGAGGCTACCTCGAGTGATAACGAGGTGGAGCCGGTTGTTATTACCATGGATGATTTTGTGAATAACTTCATGGATTATCAGGCCAGACTGGTTACCATTGAGGAAGTGTACTTTGTTGATGCGGATCAGACTTTTTCAAATGGTACTGAATATGATATCAGCGACGGAGAGACTGAAGCCACGTTTAGAACTACCTTCTATGGTGTTGATTATATAGGTGACCCTGTCCCGGCTGGCGATCTTAACATGACCGGATTACCAAACTCCAGGTCAGAAGGTGACTTCATCTCATCCAGAAACTGGAACGACATTGAACCCCTCGATGCTTATGATGTGACTTTCAATGTTGTTGACGAAGACAACAATGAGATTGATGATGCACAGCTGGAGTTTTATGGAGAGACAATCGAATCAGCTCCATACTTCTTTGAGGAAATTCCTGTTGGCACCTATGATTACACCCTGTCCAAAGAGGGGTATCATACCACGCATGGTCAGGTAACTGTCGCGGACAGTGATTTAACACATACCGCCGTGCTGGTTGAGATTGATCCGGATATGGTTACCGAATTCCCTTTCGAAGAAACATTTGACGGTGAGGAATTCCCGCCGGAGCACTGGGCTCATTATTCGCTCGGAGAAGGTGGCTGGGAACAGGATGATGGCAGTGCATATCACGATGACACTGCTGAGGGAGAGCAAGCCAACAGCTGGCTCATCACACCGCAGATCCAGCTCCCAGATGATGAAAACATGCTGTTCACTTTCTTTGAGAATAACCAGTTTATGACAGAATATGGCTACAGTGGCGTGATGATCTCAACAGGTAGCGGAAACCCCGAACACGAACATTTTCAGGAACTATACGAATCTGATGACGGAGATATAGGTGTGGAAGATCCTGCGGAAACCTTATTAAGCCTGGGTGATTTTACCGGTGAGGTGGTTTATCTTGCCTTTAATTATCAGGGTGAGCTTGCACACAGATGGTGGATTCACGAGGTGATGCTTGATTTTGCCCCGGGAGCCATTGAGGTTCCGGATATTGCCACCCTGAGAGAGCAGGAAATGGGTGATTTGCCATACATAATTACCGGGGAAGTCTTCATCACACATCAACAACTTGGTTATCGCGGCCAGTTTTATATTCAGGACGAGACCGCAGCGATCGTTGTAGATGATCCCGATGGTATCGTTGAATCAGAATATGAGCTTTATGATGGGATCACCGGACTGACAGGTCATTTGAGTGAGTTTTCTAATCTGATGCAGATAGGACCTACCGAAGATCCCGGTGAAGCTACTTCGCAAGACAATGAAATCGAACCGGTAGAAATGACCCTGGCTGATCTCACACCTGAGCATCAGGCCCAACTGGTCGTTGTCAGAAATGTCCACTTTGATCATGACGAAATTGAAGAAGAAACGTTCGAGGATAATACCGGCTATGCAATCTATGATGATACTGCCGAAAGCCAGGTCTATATTCCAAATGACCCCAATGCGGTTGATTATATTGGTGAACCGGTTCCGGAAACACCCAAAGATCTGATTGCTGTTGTCGGGCAGTTTCAGGCCGAAATGCAGATATTGCCCCGTATGCTGGACGACTTTATGGAGCCAACAACTAGTGTAAGCGAGATCGATCCACTCGATTTACGCATCTACCCCAATCCGGCCACCGATTATGTGACCGTGGTGAGTAGCGATGCGCATTTGGATCATGTGCGCATTTACAATATGCACGGACAGCTGGTCCTTGAAAAGTCAGGTCAGGAGTTGGGCCGTACACAGTTGGATGTAGCTTCACTGAGCCCGGGTATGTATGTGATAGAGATCAGTTCAGGTGATAAGATAAGCACCCAAAAATTGCAAATACAATAATATCAATGAATGGATAATACTTGCAAACAGCTGGTAATTATTTATATATGATTGTTACCGGCTGTTTGCTTAAATACGCTTACAGATCTATGCATGAAGTTTTTTAAACCAAATCTCAAACGGACATTCAAAATGCAAAATCCGAAATTATTTATCAGCTTATTGATGGCGGCTGCTCTTATGCTGCTAACAGGTTATCAAGCTTACAGCTCCGATATACAGGGACATGTGGTTGATGAAGACGGAAACCGGTTACCCTCGGCTCTTCTGGAGTTCGTAAATGTGGATACAGACCGGTCTTTCGGCACAACCACTAATCTTGATGGAGAATTTCAAATTACTGTGGATCCTGGCACCTACTCTGTCAGGATAACCTATATGGGTTATCAGGAAAAGACGCTTACGGTGGACGCCACTACCGATAAAGACCTTGGAAGAATTGTAATGGTTGAAAGTGCCATTGGCTTGCAGGAGGTGATGGTGGTTTCCTCTTATGCCCGCGACCGTGAGACCCCGGTGGCTATCTCCAATATCTCCGCGGAGGAAATTACAGAACGCCTGGGTACCATGGAGTTTCCTCAATTGTTGCAGTCTACACCCAGTGTATATGCCACGCGTGAAGCTGGCGGATTTGGTGACGGAAGGATTAATATGCGTGGTTTTGACTCCAACAACATAGGTGTACTTGTTAATGGTGTGCCTGTGAATGATATGGAGAACGGACGCGTATACTGGTCAAACTGGGCAGGCCTTTCTGATGTGACTGAAACAATGCAGGTACAGCGTGGTCTTGGTGCATCACGACTGGCCATCAGCTCAGTGGGAGGCACCATTAACATCATCACCCAAAGCACTGATGCCAACAAGGGAGGGTCACTCCGGTATGGAATAGGACATGATGGCTACCGGGAAGAGTCTTTTTCTTTGTCTACAGGAATGATGGACAATGGCTGGGCTGTTACCGCTCTTGGTGCAAGAAGGTCGGGTGAAGGTTTTGTGCGGGGCTTGGATTTTGAAGGATGGTCCTATTTTCTGAATGTGTCTAAAGAAATAAACAGCAGCCACACCTTATCTCTTACGGCTTTTGGTGCACCGCAATGGCATAACCAGCGCTGGCCGCGTCAAAGAATTCAAACCTATCGCGATCACCCCGATGGTATCCGTTACAACCCATCGCTCGGAATTAAGAATGGTGATGAATTCAGCGCCTCGTACAACCAGTATCACAAACCACAAATTTCACTGAATCATTACTGGTCTATAAGCCCCAACACGACCCTTTCCACCGCCTATTATCTGTCCATTTCATCCGGTGGTGGCCGCAGGATCATTGGTGAAAGGAGCGACTGGCTTCAATACGACCGCGATACCGGTCTGCCAACCGACCAAACCAAGTTTACCCCGAATGGCTTACTGGACTTTGATGCCGTAATGGACGCAAACGCCCTATCAGAAACCGGCTCCAAAGCTGTTCAGGCCATGGCGGTAAACGCCCATGACTGGTATGGTATGCTTTCTACGTTACAGCACGAGTATGATGAGAACATCACCTTTACAGGTGGCCTTGACCTTCGTTATTATAAAGGATACCATTACCAGAAAATTACCGATCTGCTTGGAGGCACGCACTATGAGGAATTCAGCGACATCAACCGCGATCCTTCCACGAGGCTTCAGGAAGAAGACAAGGTAAACTACTACAACCTGGGTGAGGTGATGTGGGGCGGCCTGTTTGCACAAGCCGAATATGTCACGGATGACTATTCAGCTTTCGTGTCAACAACCGGCTCTCTTACCAACTATAGGCGTACCGACTATTTTCAGTATGCCGATGATGATCCCACCCAACAAACTGACTGGGTCGACTTTTTTGCATGGAGCCTCAAAGGTGGTGGTAATTATAACATCACCGACCATCATAACGTCTTTGCCAATACAGGTTATTTTACCAGGGCTCCCTTTTTCAGATGGGCCTTTGTTGGTTATACCAACACCATTAATGAAGATGTTAAGCACGAACGCGTATTTTCTGCAGAAACAGGCTATGGTCTCCGGACAGAACTTGTTGCGGCAAATGTCATTCTTTACAGAACGGAATGGCTTGATAAGGCGCTTGTCAGAAACCTCGGACAGGGTGTGATAGCCAATGTCACTGGCCTGAATGCCTTGCATCAGGGTGTGGAAGTTGATTTTACCCTGCGCCCGACCGATGACATTGAAGTGCGCGGCATGTTTTCCTATGGAGACTGGAAATGGCAAGACGACCTCACGGCCGAGATTTATGATGAAAACCAGGTATTGCTTGACAGTATTGAGGTGTATGCCGGGGGACTCAGAGTGGGTAACAGTGCCCAAACCACCGCTGCGATTGGCGCAAGTTATGAAGTCATGGATAATTTCCGGATGGGTTTTGACGCCAACCATTACGATCGCCTCTTCGCTGATTTTAACGTGGAAGACAGAGGCGACACTGAAACCCGCGGAGAAGACTCCTGGCAAATGCCATCATACCAAATCATGGATGTGAATATGAGCTATCGTTTCCAAATTGCCGGTATGAATGCCAGTTTATACGTCAATGTAAACAATGTGTTTGATACCGAAGCCATCAGGGATGCCACCGATGGCAGATCATTTGACTATGATACTGCCCTGGTCTACTATGGATGGGGACGATCATGGACCACTACCCTGAAGATCGATTTTTAACGGGATGATTTACGAACTTTAACTACTTCACATTATGAAATATATCAGCAAAATAAGCCTTCTATTAGCCTTAACGGCTGTTTTCCTGTTGCAGGCATGTGATCCCAACGAAGACCTGTATGAAAAACTGGATGACGATATACCGCCTCACAGCGAGAACGTGACCTACACCTTAACAAGTAGTGACTATAGCGACATTGGTGGCGTGATCGAAGAATATGATGCGTTCAATGACACGATGCCTGCCATGGATTACATTCCTGATATCCTGGCGGATCAGTATGTTACACTAAGCTACGAAAGTGTCGCAAATGTAACCTTTAACCACCTGCTCATTCATCCCGAATGGTGGGATGCAGGGTTTGGTTATGAGCTCACCGATCAGGATTATGCATTTCTTGGTATAGATGGCGCCTTTTCACCCAATAGCCCTGCACATCAGTTCATCCCTGATCTGCTGGAGCGGGAGTACCCCGATGCAGAAGAAGAAGATCAGGTGCAGATCATCTATAATTATAACCCGAATGGCGACATTGTAAAAAATGAAGATACGTATGAACTGACTGATGGTGAATGGGAATTGGTAGAAACCAGGGAAAATGTTCCATATGTAGGTTATGAGATGACGCCTGAGGATTATGATGAATTCGGCGGTGATGTAGCCGCGTATAATAACTTCTCTGAGGATAATCCGCCGGAGGTGCATATCCCCATTTTTCTAAAGAATAAGTTCCCCATGGCTTTGCCGGATGCGGAAAAAGTAATAAAATACAATTATTATGATGGTAATCAAATGGTTGAAAACATCGATAAATTTGTATTTGATGGCGTAAAGTGGGAGATGACACCGTATGTCGAAGAGCGAACCGAGCAGTATATTTTTGGAACCGAGGGCTGGGCTTTCGATCCCACCGTGATTTTCACCATGGATCGCGAAGACTATGAGTACCTGGTTGAGGTTGACCCCATTGGTCAGCAAGAGTTCGGCTACGATGATTTCGCCTACTATTATGGCGCCAGCGCTTTTTATCAGAATTTTGATATCCGGATTGTCGGACGTCGCCTTGATAAACTGGAAAACGGAGAATATGCCGATCCGGAGCTGGGTGAGATCTATGAAAACGAAGGACCCGATGCGGTGATGGAGGAAATGTTAAGGCGCATCAAAGAAGAAGGACTAATAGAATTGCTTCAGCATACGTACCCTGACGCGCAACCTCAGCGTGGTGGTATTGATGTGCATTTCCATGTGCGCTTTGCAACGTTTGCCGACAATTGGGTTCGTCGGTTCCCGGAAGCAGAATACATTTGCACGGAACCAGGCGATCCCCCACAATTTGAGCTGGTGAATTATATTGAAAATATAGAGTAACCGGTATTTTTTTTCCAAAAAAGTCAAGGAGGAGTTTCGTTTAGGAGGCTCCTCCTTTTCTTTACTCTGGAAGTCAGAAAAATTGGGTACCTTATAATTCCTCTATTTTCTTATTTTTGCCCATTCCTTAATTCACATAATTGTTAAATACAAAAAATATAGAAACCTGATGAAGTCCACTGTTCTCAAAGAAAAGCATGAAGATATGGGCGCTAAAATGGTGCCCTTTGCCGGCTATTATATGCCTGTTCAATTTGAAGGAGTCACTATCGAACACGAAACAGTACGTGAAAAACTCGGCGTGTTCGATGTATCCCATATGGGGGAAATTTGGGTAGAAGGCCCCAAAGCCCTTGACCTGCTGCAACGTGTAAGCTCCAATAATGCCGCTAAACTAAAAGATGGAAAGGTTCAGTATACCTGCTTCCCGAACGATAAAGGCGGAATCGTGGATGATTTTGTCATTTATCGCTTTCATGAAGAGCAGTTCCTGTTGGTGGTTAACGCCGCCAATATTCAGAAAGACCTGGACTGGATCAACAAACAGAATGAAACCATCGGTGCCACCGTCACCAACGCATCAGATCAGTATTCCCAGCTGGCTGTTCAGGGTCCCCTGGCTATGAAAGCCATGCAAAAACTTACCGATGAACCGGTGGAGAGCTTGCCTTTTTTCTCTTTTAAGGTAATCCGTTTTGCCGGCATTGACAATGTGATCTTTTCTAATACAGGCTATACAGGATCCGGGGGATGTGAGATATATTTTTATAATGAAGACGGCCCGGCTATTTATGATGCCGTGCTGGAAGCCGGAAAAGAATATGGCATCAAACCGGTTGGACTGGCAGCAAGGGATACTTTACGCCTGGAAGCAGGCCTGTTATTATATGGCAACGATATCGACGAAACCACCTCTCCCATAGAAGCCGGTCTGGGATGGGTAACCAAGCTTGTCGAAGGCAAAAACCTGGTTAACCGCGAAAACCTGCTTAAAGAAAAAACGGAAGGCGTTTCCCGTAAACTGGTCGGTTTTGAACTGCTGGAACGTGGCATCCCGCGAAAAGGGTATGCCATACTTGATGCAGATGGTAACAACATTGGAGAAGTGACCTCCGGAACCATGTCGCCTACCCTGCAAAAACCCATTGGCATGGGGTATGTCAAAACTGGTTTTGAGCAACCGGAAACTGAGATATTCATCGAAATCCGTAACAAGGCCCTCAAGGGCAAAGTTGTTACATTGCCTTTTTATAAACCCCGGTAGACAGCATTACAGACAGAGTTATATTATTAGGTAATTCTGTCAGGTTGGTCGTTTTAAAAGATCCCTACCATGCATTCAGGGAAAGATACATATACCATTCAGGTTTGTTTTTCACCGATATCCTGGCCACTCTATCAGCGGGATGATGCCCTGGTTATCGTTGTCGATATTTTCAGGGCCACCACCACCATAAGTGCCGCCCTCGAAAGCGGAGCAAAAGCGGTTATGCCTGTTGAATCCATTGACGAGAGTAAAGAATGGAAAGCCAAAGGGTATTTTACTGCCGGCGAACGCAATGGGAAGCCCCTGGATTTTGCTGATACGGGTAACTCCCCGCTGGCCATTCAGCAGGCAGGAATCACCAATAAAACCATCGTGCTGAATACCACTAACGGTACAAGGGCCATCCAGTGTGCCGCCAATGGTAATAATACCGTTATTACCGGTGCTTTCCCGAATATATCCGCCGTTGCCCGATTCGCCGTCAACACAAAGAAACCGGTTATCGTTTTGTGTGCAGGCTGGAAAGATACTTTTAGCCTGGAGGATAGTGTATTTGCCGGGGCTGTTGCCAGACATATCCTGTATCTGGATAGCACACAGTTTTATACGGACTGTGACTCCACCATGGCGGCGATGGCGCTGTGGGAAACTGCGAAGCATGATCTGCCGGCATTTTTGAAAAGTGCTTCACACAACCAACGCCTTCAGGGACTGGGAGTCGAAAAAGATATTGCCTATGCCCTGACCAGGGATGTATCGGATATCGTGCCCGTTTTGGAGGGTAACCGTTTGGTAAGCAATATAAACCTCTAAGGTTTTTTAATATCCTTTTTGTAGGAAAGAATACATTATTTGTCGACTTTTATATCGCCTATAATAATGTGTTATGAGAAGGGTTGCCGGCATTTCATTTTTCGTTATTTCAAAAGCGGGGATATTGACCTTCATCATCCTATTGCTTTTGCCAGCCACGGGATTTACCTTTGGCTTTCATGCACACCGGCAGATCAACCGGATGGCTGTTTTTACCCTGCCACCCGAAATGATAGGTCTGTATAAACACCATATAGAATTCGTCGCCGAACGTTCCATTGACCCGGACCGTCGCGCCCATGCCGTAGAAGGAGAAGCCCCCAGGCATTATATTGATATCGATCATTTCGGAGAGGATCCTTTCGCCGTCATGCCACGAAACTGGGAAGATGCTGTCGAACAGTTTACCGAAGATACCCTGATGACATATGGCGTTCTGCCCTGGCATATCCATACGATGATGCACCGGCTTACCTATGCGTTCAAACAAAATGATGTCGACATGATCATCCTCCATTCTGCACACCTGGGTCACTATCTAGCAGATGCCTGCACGCCGTTGCATACCACCAAATACTATAATGGCAGGACACCCGCCGAAAGAGGGATACATGCCTTCTGGGAAAGCCGCCTTCCGGAACTTTATGCTGAAGAATACACCTATTTTACCGGCCAGGCGACATACATTTCAGACCCTCTGACGGAAGCATGGGACCTCGTAAAAACCAGTCATCTGAAAGTAGACACCATCTATCATGTGTTTGACAGTCTGATGATACACCTTCCCAAAAACATGATGTATGCCTGGGAGATGCGGGGACGGACAACAACACGGGTGTATTCCCGTGATTTCTCCGAGGCTTTCCATATCAGTCTGAATCAGATGGTAGAAAGACAAATGCGCCGTGCCGCCCTGGCCGCTGGAAATTACTGGTTTACCGCATGGGTTAACGCTGGTCAGCCTGACCTGAAGCCCCTGGAGAGAAAAACCATCAGTCAGCGTCTGAAAGCCTTTCTGTCAGGTAAAGAGAAAGAATGGGAACAGGTTACTGAACCGGCCGGACGATCGTATGACGAGTGACCTATCGCTGTTTTCACCTGGTTTCTTACCCTTTTCCATCATCAAAAATGCTATACACCTATCCACTACCGGATAAACATAATGCACAACTTATGTGTTTCTTTGATATATGTAATTGTATGAACCTGGAGAATAGCAGATGGGTCGGCTCTACCCCCGTGGACTAATAATACCGGTTACTGGAAGTTAGGTCTTACGGTAATGCAAGTGTCAAGCCTGGTTTTAACAAGATCTTACATATAGCCATTCGGGTATTGAAATTTTTCTTAATTTCACGTTCCTTTTTGAGAAGATCATTTATTAAAATAAATAACAATTATCATGAACAAACAGAAAACAAAAGCGGATTATATATTTGAAACGAGTTGGGAAGTGTGTAATAAGATTGGTGGGATACACACTGTTATCAGTACCAAAGCCCATCTTCTGACGGAGCATTATGGTGACAATTATATTACGATCGGGCCTGATGTATGGAAAGAAACACATCGCAACCCGGAGTTTATCGAAGATGAGGAGTTGTACCGTACCTGGCGTGAATATGCTTTACAGGAGGGCCTCAACCTGCGTATCGGACGCTGGCAGATACCTGGTCAACCGGTAGCTGTTCTGGTCGATTTCACCCCTTTATTCAGTCAGAAGGATAAGATTTTCAGTGATTTCTGGCTTAAGTTCGGGCTTAACTCCCTGAGTGGTCAGTGGGACTATACGGAACCGGCTATGTTTGGCTATGCTGTCGGACAGGTTATTGAGAGTTTTTATGATTTCTATCTTACTGCCCATGACCGGTTTGTCGCGCATTTTCATGAGTGGATGACCGGAACCGGTGTTTTGTACCTGAAAGATCGTGTCCCTCAGGCAGGAAAAGTGTTTACAACACATGCCACAACCCTTGGACGATCCATTTCCGGACGTGGTATGGCACTATATGATCAGCTTGATCAGATAGATCCCGAAGCGAAAGCCTCTGAGCTTAACATTGCCTCAAAATTCAGCCTGGAAAAAGTTGCGGCTCATAACGCAGATTCTTTCACGACCGTGTCGTCGAATACCGCAACTGAGTGTGAGTACCTGCTTGGTAAAAAGCCGGATGTAATCACTCCCAATGGCTTTGACCCTCACTTGAAGCCTTCTGCTGATACGATAAGCGAAAAACGTCAAAAGGCAAGGAATAAATTATTAGGGGTAGCCAGCGGACTATTAAACCAGGATCTTCCTGAAAACACGCTGCTTATCGCCCATAGCGGCAGGTATGAATATCGTAATAAAGGGATTGATATCCTTATTGAATCCCTTGGTAATATTAACAGGGCACAGCCGGATCATCCTGTTGTAAACTTCATTATGATTCCTGCCGGTCACGATGGTCCCCGCAAGGAGGTAGCTGACAGGATGCAATCGCAGGATTACAAGAACCCTTTGCACAACGAGTATCTTACACATAAGCTTCATGATCCTGAGAGTGATATCATATTACAGCATTTTCAGCAGGCCGGGCTTTTTAACCGTCCGGACGACAGTGTAAAAGTTGTTTTCATACCGGCTTACCTCAATGGTGAGGACGGACTGCTCAATATGAATTATTATGATCTGCTCCTTGGGTTTGATACCACTGTCTTTCCTTCCTATTATGAGCCATGGGGGTATACGCCAATGGAAAGTATCGCCATGCAGGTACCCACGGTCACATCCTCTCTTTCCGGTTTTGCCCGCTGGGTTACCGAGTTTCATAAAGACGCCGGTGTAGCCTGTCATGTGCTGAAAAGGGATGACTACAATAAAAAAGAAGTTATTGAAGAACTGACCGATCTTCTTAAAAAGTGGCTCCAGGGCGTGAAGGATACCGCATTTACAGCCGCCGACCATGAATCGGATCCGCTTGCCCATGGAAACCTGATCGATGGCCGCCGCAAAAGCCGGGAGATTGCTGACAGTATTTCATGGGAAATACAGATATCCTACTATGAAGAAGCTTTTCAGCGGGCTGTTAAGCTCTCAGGAGAGCGTCATGAACAGTTTAAAGACAAAAAACAGCCGGTCTGGACCGTGACCATGCCGCCCGTGGATACCATGCGGCCAAAGTGGAAAAAAGTTACGATCGATATCAAGGTACCGGAACCATTGAAATCATTGCCTGAACTTGCCAGAAATTTATGGTGGACATGGAACTATGAGGCAACTGAATTGTTTGAAACCATTGATCCCGAATTGTGGGAATCATGCAAAAACAACCCGGTCATCCTGCTTGATAATTTATCCATGGATCATTATGAACGCCTTATTAATGACAAGGCCTTCATGAAAAAATACGACGAGGTAGTCAACAAATTTAAAGACTACATGGATGCCGGCAAAAAGAAAACATCCAAACAAATTGCCTATTATTCCATGGAGTACGGTCTTCATGAAACCATCAAAATTTATTCGGGTGGTTTGGGTATCCTTGCCGGAGATCATCTGAAACAGGCCAGCGATGATAACAGCGACCTTATAGGTATTGGTCTTTTATACAGGTATGGCTATTTCACTCAGAGTCTGTCATTGCATGGCGAACAGGTCGACACCTATCATCCGCATGACTTCGCCAGTATGTCTGCTGTTCCGGTACGGGATGAAAAAGGAAAGCGTATAAAGATCAGCATTGCCTTCCCTGGCCGTACATTGCAGGCGCGTATATGGCGTGTGGATGTAGGCAGGGTGCCGCTTTATCTGTTGGACACAGATATTTCCGAAAACGCTGCTTCCGACCGTTTCATTACCCACCAGCTTTACGGAGGTGATTGGGAGAACCGTTTTAAGCAGGAATTTCTCCTGGGAATCGGTGGTATTCGCGTACTTGATGCACTCGGGTTAAAACCCGATGTCTATCATTGCAACGAAGGCCATGCTGCCTTTACTGGTCTTGAACGGCTACGCAAGATTGTCATGGAAGACCGACTGAGTTTTCATGAAGCGATGGAAGTTGTCAGGGCAAGCAGTCTGTTTACGACCCATACACCGGTACCTGCCGGGCACGACTTTTTCAGTGAAGACATGCTGCGCACCTATATGCCGCATTATGCCGACCGTCTGGGTATATCGTGGAACAATTTCATGGGGCTCGGTAAGATGAATCCACAGGATCCCGATGAAGATTATTCCATGAGTGTCCTCGCTGCCAAGCTGTCGCAACAGATCAATGGCGTTAGTAAAATCCACGGTGGGGTTTCCAGAAACATGCTTAAAGACCTTTATCCGGGCTATTTTCCTGAGGAGTTGCATATCGGACATGTGACAAACGGGGTTCATTACGGATCATGGACAGCCAAGGAATGGCAGCAACTCTATAAAGAAACGTTCGGCGGTAATTTCCTGAAAGATGTTTCCAATCCATCCGCATGGGAAAAGATCTATGATGTCCCCGATAAGAAAATATGGGATATTCGTAACGCCAGGAGAAAAGAGCTGCTTGATTTTCTGCGGAAGCGCATGCTCAAGAACCTTGAACGCCGGCAGGAAACACCACGCAAGATCTATCAACTCATGGATGCCGTTGATGAGAATACGCTGACGGTCGGCTTCGCCCGTCGCTTTGCCACATACAAACGGGCGCATCTGCTGTTTAATGATCTTGAACGTCTCTCCAAAATTGTGAATAACCCGGACCGGCCCGTTCAGTTTATCTATGCCGGTAAAGCCCACCCTGCTGACAAGGCAGGTCAGGAACTGATTAAACATATTCTGGAAATCAGCCGTCGCAAAGAATTTCAGGGTAAGATCATCTTCCTGGAAGACTATGACATGGAGCTTGGCCGGGAGTTGGTTAAAGGAGTGGATATTTGGCTGAATACGCCCACCAGGCCCATGGAAGCTTCCGGAACCAGCGGCCAGAAAGCCACCCTTAACGGTGTAATGAATTTCAGTGTCCTCGATGGCTGGTGGGCTGAAGGATACGTGGAAGAAACCGGCTGGAAGCTTAAAGAAGAAAAAACCTTTGAAAACCAGGAGTTCCAGAATGAAATGGATGCCGAGACGATCTACAATACATTTGAGAGTGAGATTGTTCCCATGTTCTATGATCATGATAAAGATGGTATACCGGCTGAGTGGGTAAGATGGATCAAAAATTGTATTGCCAAAGTAGCACCGCATTACACCAACAAACGAATGCTCGACGACTACTTTAAGACATTCTATAACCCGTTGTTTGATTCATCAGAAAGGATCAGCAAGAATAAATACAAAGCAGCCAGAGAGCTGGTGCACTGGAAGAATAAGATCATACGTGCCTGGGACAGCATAGAGGTTGTGGATAAGAAATTGCTGAGCAACTCAGGCAAGACATTGCTCCTGGGCGAACTGTTCAGGGCTGAACTAACCCTTGATATCGGTGACATTCAGGCATCAACAGTTGGTGTAGAGGTCATTTTTGTTCATCAATCAACGGAAGGAAGGCGCGAAGTCGTTTCCGTGTTTGAAATGAAGCAGAAAGAAAGCAAAGAAAACCAGGTGACCTTTACCTGTGAGGTTCCGGCCGACCGAACAGGAGAGTTTAACTATGCTTTCCGGATGTTCCCCAAAAACCCGGCTCTTGCCCATCGGCAGGATTTCAACCTGATCAGATGGATTTGATAACGATTGTCACCAAATTTCATGTATATTTATACATAAAATATAAGCGTTCCGGGGTGAATGGGTTTGCTGGTGAATTCAGCCTGCCTGTTCATCCCGGCATGTATAATGATCATTTAAAAGAAAAGGGATATGAAATTATTGGAAGGTAAAACGGCTTTGGTAACCGGTGGTTCACGTGGTATTGGAAGAGCAATAGCTCTTGCATTCGCAGAACAGGGAGCCAATGTGGCATTTTCTGATCTGGTGTATGATGACACTGCCAAGGAGCTGGAGAAAACCCTTCAGCAGAAAGGCGTTGAAGCAAAGGCTTATGCTTCTGATGCCAGCGTTATGGCAGACAGTGAAGAACTGATCCAAGCTATCATCGACCATTTCGGTCGTATCGACATCCTGGTAAATAATGCTGGTATCACCCGTGACACGCTGATGATGCGAATGTCAGAAGACATGTGGGATGATGTGATCAGGGTAAACCTGAAATCGGCCTTTAACCTTACGAAAGCATCGCAGAAATTCATGCTGAAGCAGCGCAGCGGGAGCATCATCAACATGAGCTCTGTTGTCGGATTAGGCGGTAATGCCGGACAAGCAAACTACGCTGCATCCAAGGGCGGGCTGGTATCATTCACCAAGTCGGTGGCACAGGAAGTTGGCGCCCGTAATATCCGGGTTAATGCCATCGCACCCGGGTTTATTGAAACGGAAATGACCGCAAAACTGCCGGAAGAAGTCAAAAAAGACTGGGCCGAACAGATACCGCTGAAACGGGCAGGCAAACCTGAAGATGTCGCCAATATGGCGGTTTTCCTCGCCTCTGATATGGCTGCCTATGTCACCGGACAGGTCTTTACTGTTTGCGGGGGGATGCATAAATAGGTAAACCCCATGCATTGTGAAAAGCTACATGTCATTCAACTGAAGAACCTGGAAGAACTGAATCTGACGTTCTCCAAAAAATTTAATTGTTTTGCCGGCCATAACGGGGCCGGCAAAACCAATCTGCTGGATGCCATTTACTACCTTTCATTTTGCAAAAGCTTTACCAACCCCGTGGATTCCCAAAATATCCGGTTTGAAAAAGATTTTTTTGTCATTCAGGGAGACTATCGTGTTAATGACCATACAGATAGCCTCTATTGCGGATTAAAAAGGGGCCGTCGAAAAATCTTCAAGCGCAACAATAAAGAATATGAACGGCTGTCTGACCATATCGGACATTATCCCCTGGTGCTGCTCAGCCCCGCTGACACCATGCTGATAAGCGGCGGCAGCGAAGAACGGAGGAAATTTGTTGACGGGGTTATCTCCCAATACAACAAAGAATACCTCTATAAACTGATTAACTACAACAAAGCGCTGCAACAGCGAAACTCCCTGTTGAAATCATTCGCCGAGCATAAACAGTTCGACAAAGCCTCCCTTGACATTTGGGATGAACAGCTCGTCACCAATGGCCATTACATTTTTCAGGCACGTAAAGACTTCTTCCGGGAATTTATGCCTGTCTTCAGGGAAAATTATGCTTTGTTATCTGAACAGAGGGAGTCAACCGATATTCATTATGATTCTACCCTGACAGAATCTGATTTTCGTGATCAGCTTGATAAGGCTCTCGAAAAAGACAGGATTGTTCAGTATACCACGGTTGGCATTCATAAAGACGACCTTACCTTTCTTATCCATAATGAGCCAGCCAAAAAATTTGGGAGCCAGGGCCAGCAAAAGTCCTTTATTATTGCTTTGAAGCTTGCCCAGTTTGCCTTTACCAAAAAGGTGAAAGGATATAACCCCATACTGCTTTTCGATGATATTTTCGACAAACTGGATACCGGCAGGGTGATGCAGTTAATGCGCCTGGTGGGTAATGCAGATTTTGGCCAGGTTTTTATTACGGATACCCGTCCTGAAAGGCTGGAAGAGTTGTTTGCCGCCATAGATGCAGAATGCAGGATGTTTATCATGGAAAATGGCAGTGTCGTCAACACATATACCCTGAACACAACAACATAATCGGTATGTCAAGGTACAATGAACGTTCGCTGGGCGATATTATCCGGGAAGTGTTAAAACGTAACCGGCTGGAAGACAAAATCACAGAGACCCGCATTATGTCTTCCTGGGAAAAAGTGATGGGGCAGCACATTGCGCGCTATACCAATCGCGTCGTGTTGCAGAGAAGAACATTGATTATTTACCTGCGCTCCTCTGTCCTCCGGAATGAGCTGTCGATGGGAAAAAACAAGATCATAAAGATGCTTAATGAGGAGATTGGTGAGGATGCCATAGACAAAATCACCTTCAGGTAGTGTTTTCGTCTGTTAACGCCAATTCCAGTCTGCTTTTGCGGATCCTGTCAACCCTGGCCTGAATGGTTTGATAGTCCTTCAGTCGATCAGCCTCATCATGCTCCTGGTGGATTTTCACTTCTTCCCCGAAACAGTCATGCACCACCAGCACTTTTTGCCGGTAACCATCCATAAACACCATCTCCTCCAGTCTGACCACCGGAAAACGGTAAGTTTTTCCCATTTGGTAGCATGGATGCTCGGGTTCCAGAAAGAAGAACCCCTCCGAGGCAAACTTGTCAACACGGCACCTCACCTGCCGGCCTTTTTTTAATCCATAATGAAGATAGTATTTCTTCTTCAGCAAGTGTTTATTGCCTTGCTTATCTTCTACTATAAAATAGGAGAAATGATCCAGGGGATTGATTTTTTCATCAACGATGGTAAAATGATAAGATTTACCTGTCTCGAGGCTGGGGTGTCTCATCTCTTCGCCGGCAATGACAAGGAAGAGTTTCCCCTTTTTAATACGTTTTACAATACACGCTAACTGTTCGGGTGGGTTATCCCATAATGGTTTTTCATACGTACGCACCTTCCAGTAGTGCCCCAGTACGTCCCTGACCGTAAAATAATATTCGTCCTGTTCAATGATATTCTTGTAATGTCCTTTGCTTATCACGGGAAACTGGTATGATTCACCCTCGACATAGTGCGGATGTGCGGGTTCGAGAAACATGCGGCCGTTGCAGTTAATTTTATCTACCCTGCAGCGTATTGTCTGCCCGGTCCGAAAACCATATTTTTCATAATACTGACCGGGCAAAAGGATTTTGTAACCATTGGGATCCTCCAATACATACCAGCTGTCACCCGGTGTCAGGGACATAGATTTTACAATCCGGAAAAGATAGCTTTCCCCTTCTGTCAGGCGTGCATTTGGTATTTTAACAGAACGGACAGTCATGTCGACGGATCACAAAATGGCTGATGATTGTATGATATGCCCGCCTTTTTCTGTGATTTTGGCTTTCATAGTTGCAAAATCATCCTTGATAATAGGCCGGGTAGCATCTTCGATCAAATATGTTTCAAAGCCTTCCCCAAGGGCATCCAGAGCCGAGAAAGCAACACAAACGTCACCGGCAAGGCCGGCAAGATATACCTGTTTCACACCTTTTTCCTGCAAATATCCGGATAGGCCGGTCGATTTTTTGTGTCCATTGTCAAAAAAGGTGCTGTAACTGTCAATATTTGGGTCAAGGGCCTTCCGGAATATTGTTTCAATGGCATTCATCGACAAGGCATCGGCAAATTCAGCTCCTTTGGTCTCCTGAACACAATGATCAGGCCATAGGATTTGCTCAATGCCATACAGATCGATATAATCGAAAGGTTTCTTTCCTGGATGAACAGAGGCAAAACTACCATGGTTGGCTGGATGCCAATCCTGTGTAGCCACAACCAGCGGAAATTTTTCCTGTAGTTGGTTCACCAGAGGAATAATTTGATCACCCTCCGGTACTTCCAGGGCACCGCCCGGTAAAAAGTCGTTTTGAATGTCTGTTACAATAAGTGCTCTCATGTGTTTATATTTGCGTTAATATTTGTAATTCAATGTTTTGTGACTCTGTAAAGGTAGAAGTTAGAA